>JAJZAM010000093.1 GCA_021799445.1 Actinomycetes bacterium | reverse complement strand
TGTCCGTCGACCGGCCGTCCGACAGGCCGAGCAGCCCGCTGTGGTGTTCCAACGCATCGTCGACCTGCTTCACTGTCAGGCCCCGCCTCAACGCCAAAAGCACGACCGCAGGGTCGAGATCCCCCGGTCGGCTCGCCATGACAAGCCCCTCCAGCGGGCTGAAACCCATCGTCGTGTCCACGGAACGTCCGCCTTCGACAGCAGTGACCGAAGCCCCTGAGCCAAGGTGGCAGATCACCATACGCAAACCCCTACCGCTGTTCGGAGCGGCGCGAAGCAAAGCCTGGGAGAGAACCTCGGGTGCCCGCCTGGTCGCCCAAGCACAGCTGAGCCCGTGGAAACCGTAACGGCGGGCACCCCAATCCGCTCTCCACGACGCCGGGATAGCGTACGTCGAAGCTTCAGGGCCGATCGTCGTGTGAAAGGCCGTGTCGAAGCACGCTACGCACGGTCTGCCTGCGAGGAGGCGTCGGGACGCGTCGATCGCAACTAGAGCTGGCGGGTTGTGCAGCGGGGCTAGAACGGCCGTCCTGTCTAGGGCGGCCCGGACGGCGTCGTCTATTACTGCCGCCGCGCTGAACAACCCGCCGCCGTGCACCACTCGATGGGCGGTCGCGTCCGGTGGCTCCGATCGGGTGACGAAATCGGCGAGGGCGTCGCCCAAGTTTTCGTCGGGCGGTCCTAGATCCTCTTTGGCGCTGACGGCGCCGTCGGCTTCCACGACGCGCAGCTTGACGCTCGACGAGCCTGAGTTGACCACGAGGATCCGATCGGACGGCACTCGTCAACCATTCCAGGTCCAGCCGCTTATCTCCGGCGGGTCTTCCCCGTGGGTTTTGGTGTACTCCCACTGGGCGACCAGGCGTGCAGCCATGTCCTGGCGTAGGTAGGCGGCTTTCTGGCCTAGCCCTGGGACACGGTCTACTACGTCCATGACCAGGTGGAAGCGGTCCAGCTCGTTCATCACGGTCATGTCGAACGGCGTCGTGGTCGTACCCTCCTCCTTGTAGCCCCTCACGTGGATGTTGTCGTGGTTAGTCCGCCTGTAGGTGAGCCGGTGGATCAGCCAAGGGTAGCCGTGGTAGGCGAAAATGACCGGCTTGTCGACCGTGAACAGCGAGTCGAACTCGGCGTCGGAGACGCCGTGGGGATGCTCGCTTTGGGGTTGGAGCGTCATCAGGTCGACCACGTTGACGACGCGCACCTTGAGCTCGGGGAGGTTCCGGCGGAGGATGTCCACCGCGGCCAGCACCTCCAAGGTGGGCACGTCGCCAGCGCAGGCCATGACCACGTCGGGCTCGCCGGGAGCGTCGTTGCTCGCCCACTCCCAGACGCCCAGCCCTCTGGTGCAGTGGACCGCCGCCTGGTCCGCGTCGAGGTACTGCAACGCAGGTTGTTTGCCCGCCACGATGATGTTCACGTAGTGGCGGGATCGCAGGCAGTGGTCGGCTACCGACAGCAGGCAGTTGGTGTCGGGCGGCAGGTAAACCCTTATGATGTCCGCCTTTTTGTTGACGGCGTGGTCTATGAAGCCGGGGTCTTGATGCGAAAAGCCGTTGTGGTCCTGGCGCCAAACGTGCGATGTGAGCAGATAGTTGAGGGATGGTATGCGACGTCGCCATCCGATCTCGCGGGTGGTCTTCAGCCACTTGGCGTGCTGGTTGAACATCGAGTCGACGATGTGCACGAACGCCTCGTAGCAGGAGAACAAACCGTGCCGACCGGTCAGGAGGTAGCCTTCGAGCATCCCCTGGCACAGATGCTCGGAGAGGACCTCGGTAACCCTTCCGGTCGGGCTTAGGTGCTCGTCGTCGTCGGGGTGTGTCTCGCCCATCCAGGTGCGGCCCGTGACCTCGAACAGGGCGTCGAGACGGTTTGACGCGGTCTCGTCCGGTCCGAAGACCCTGAAGTTAGCGTTTGCGGCGTTTGCCGTCATGACGTCGCGAAGGAAACGTCCGAGGGTGCGTGTCGCTTCGTCTTCGACGGTGCCTGGGGTTTTCACCTCGATGGCGTAGTCACGAAAGTCGGGCATTGTCATGTCTACGCTTTTGCGACCCCCGTTTGTCTGGGGGTTGGCGCTCATCCTTTTATCCCCGGCTGGGGCGAGGCCGGCCAGGTGCGGGCGCAGGCGTCCGGAGGAGTCGAAGAGCTCCTCGGGCTTGTAGCTTCGCATCCACTGTTCCAGCTGGCGAAGGTGCTCTGGGTTGTCGCGCACGTCAGCGAGGGGCACCTGGTGGGCCCTCCAGGAGCCCTCCGTCTTGTTGCCGTCCACGACCGCCGGCCCGGTCCAGCCTTTCGGCGTGCGCAGCACGACCATCGGCCATGACGGTCGGGTGCCGGCACCGTGGGCTCGGGCGCCGGCTTGTATCTCGGCTATCGCATCGAACGCGTCGTCGAAGCCAGCAGCCAGGAGCTGGTGAACTTCGGCGGGGTCGTCGCCCGAAACGATCAGAGGATTCCAGCCGTAGCCTCTGAGCAAGTCGACCAGCTCTGACTCTGGGATGCGGGCAAGGACGGTTGGGTTGGCGATCTTGTAGCCGTTTAGGTGCAGGATCGGAAGGACAGCCCCGTCGTTTGCTGGGTTCAAGAACTTGTTGAGGTGCCAACTCGTCGCCAGCGGACCGGTCTCGGCTTCGCCGTCTCCGACGACCGTCGCGACGATGAGGTCCGGGTTGTCGAGGGCCGCCCCGAACGCGTGCGCGAGAGCGTACCCGAGCTCGCCCCCCTCGTGCATGGACCCGGGCGTTTCTGGGGCAGCGTGGCTCGGGATACCACCGGGGAAGGAGAACTGGCGGAAGAGCAGCCGCATTCCGTCGGCGTCGGCCGACACGTGCGGGTAGATCTCGCTGTAGGTGCCCTCCAGGTAGCTGTTGGCTACCACGGCGGGACCGCCGTGCCCGGGGCCGCAGACGAAGACCACGTCCACGTCACGCTGTTTGATCACCCGGTTCAGGTGCGCGTACAGCAGGTTCAGGCCAGGAGTGGTACCCCAGTGCCCGAGCAGGCGGGGTTTGACGTGCTCTGCTCTTAGGCCGTCGCCGATAAGGGGATTGTCGAGAAGGTAGATCTGGCCTACCGACAGGTAGTTGGCGGCCCTCCAGTAGGCGTCTATGTCACGCAGCTCTTCGGCGCTCAAAGGTTCTCTGCTCGCGCCGACGTGGCCGGTTGTGGTCATGTCCATGACTGTCAGTGTCCCCCCGTCGAAGGTCGCCTACAAGAGGCTAAGGTCACATATCAGTCCCGCCGGGTTACCGCTTGGGAAAGGGTCGGCGAACGGGCGGGTCAGGACGGGCGGGTGGGTCAGGAAGCGTTTACGTCTAGCCCCGCAACGCGGGCCGTCGCCTCCTCAAGTACCTGTTCCATGTCCGGCCACGGGAAGCTGGTGATCGAGTTGGGCAAGGCGAGCACCCCGTGAAGCAGCGCCCAAAGTGAGACGGCGGTCGTCGAAGCGTCGGTGTTACGCGACCTTCCGGCGTCGATGCAGTCTTGCACCAGGCCGACGATCATCTGGAACGCAGCGCCGGTGACCTGCAGACTTTCGGTCATCGGGCGGTCCTCACTCCAGTCGGGGAGGAACCTTCTGCCGAGTAGGAGGCGGTAACGGCTGGGTCGTGTCACTCCGTAGTGGTAGTAGGAGCGCACCGCGGCGAGGAGCCTTTCGACGGGGTCGGCCTGGGTTGCTACTGCCTCTGCCAGCATCTCGTACAAGACGGTAACCTCACGAGCTATTACCGCGTCGAGGATCTCCATGCGGTCAGCGAAGTGCGAGTTGATCGACGGGGAGGCGATCCCGATCTCGCGTGCGATGGCTCTCAGAGTGACCGACTCCTCGTTGGCGGTGCGCTCCAACAGGACGCTGGTCGCCTGGATGATCTCCTCCCGCAGCCTTGCACCCTGCCCGCGCGGGTTTCGCTTGCGACGCGGCGGCGTCGGCTCGTCGGGTCTGTCTGCTGGCGGCATGGTGAAGGCGTTCACTGGCGTCCAGTGTAAGACACTTCAAGCCAGCCACGCACCCTGTCACCTTGAACGGTTAAGGTATGAAAACTTACCTGTTAGCCCAAGTTCGAGCTTCGCGGGTACTGGTCGTCGGGGTCGGTGATGACGTTGACCACGTAAGGGACCTTGGAAGCGAACGCCCTGTCGAGCGCAGGGCCTATCCCCGCCGGGTCGGTCACGGTCTCGCCGTCAGCCCCCAACGCCTGGGCTACTAGGTCGTAGCGGGTGCCAGGTTGAAGGTCGCAGGCGACGTCGTAGCCGTACACGGCTCGCATCGGATGCTTCTCCAGGCCCCAGATGCCGTTGTTGCCGACTACCAGGACGGCGGGAAGCTTGTGCCTGACCAGCGTGTCCAGATCGCCGAGAGCGAAACCAGCGGCGCCGTCGCCGAGCACGGCCACGACTTGGGAGGCGGGCCTCGCCAGGCGGGCGGCCGCAGCGTATCCGAGGCCGTTGCCGAGGCAGCCGTACGGGCCGGTGTCCAACCAGCAGCCCGGGGTGAGCGGCGTCACGTACTTGCCAGCGTACGAAGCGAAGTCGCCGCCGTCGCATATGACCACGGCGTCACGGTCGAGCCTGTCGTTTAACTCGCCGAAGACCCGCGTCGGTTTTATCGGGTTCGACTCCGACCGTAGCTTCGCCAGATCGGCGGCGATGTGAGCGTTCTCGGCGTCTCTTAGGCGATCGACCCAGCCGCTTCGATCGGTTCTCGGCCCGCGGTACGCGCCGATCGACTCGAAAGCCGTTTCGAGGTCCCCGGCTACGCTCAGCACGCTCGGAGCGAGCGGCGACGCGGCTTCTGGGCTGTCCACAAGGTGAACGACCCGTGCCTCCCCGAAACGTCCGAACCCCAGGCGGAAGTCGAGGGGAGTCCCTGCGACGACCACCAGGTCAGCTTGTGTGCTCAGCATCGAGCGGGTCCGACTGAACGCGAGGCGATGGTCGCCGGGAAGGCATCCGCGGCCCATTCCGTTCGCATAGCACGGTAACTCCATCGCCTCGGCCGCCCGGCGTAGGGACTCCCATGCGCCCGCCCAGTAGACGTCGCTGCCTACGATCAGCCCGGGCCGTTCGGCCCCAGCGATCAACTCGGCCAGGCGACCGATATCGCCGTCGGCGCTGGCGGTCTGGGCGTCGTTGCGGGAGCCGGCGCCCTGTGCGCCGTTGCTCACCCCCGGGGAGGTCCCCGGGGCAGGCGAGAAGAGCACGTCCATCGGGAAATCCACGAACACCGGGCCGCGGTGGGCTTGCATTGCGGTCCGAACAGCGCCGGCCACGAGGCTTCCGGCCCCGCCAGGGTCGAAAGCCGTGGCAGCCATCTTGGTTATCGAACTGACGATCGGCAGGTGGTCGATCTCCTGGAGGGATCCGGCCCCCCAGCGACCTTGCGGGGCCCTGCCGCCGAGCACCACGACGGGGGAGCCGTTGAAAAAGGCGGAGGTTATAGCGCTGACACCGTTGGTGACCCCAGGCCCGGCTGTTAGCACTGCAAGGCCGGGACCTCTTGTGAGCTTGGCCCACGCCTCGGCCGCCCACACGGCTGTTTGTTCGTGTCGCGTGTCGACGATGCGCATGCCGGCTTTGCGTGCGGCGTCATAGAGAGGCCATACGTGGCCGCCGTTCAAGGTGAACATGGTGTCGACCCCGGCTTCGAGCAGAGGTCTCAACGCTGCGTCCCCGGTGTGACGGTCGGAAAGGTCTGTCATGTCCACACGCTAGTGACTGTGGCGGCACCACCGGACCTCTATCGCTCAAGCCCTGATCGCAACCGGCCGAACAGAAATCAGATGCTGTCGCCGTCGACAAGTCGACCTGAGATCGACCTGCCACGCAGCGAGGGCACGACCACGGGCGTCGCGCCGTGCGGAGGTGGCACTGCCTCGGAGGGCGGCGATTTGGCGTCGGACACCCGAGCCGGCACGCTCCCCTATGGCGATGAGGTCATCGACCTTTTGGTCGACCCCGAGCAGCTTCGCCCGGCCTACCAGCCGATAGTCGACCTGGGCACAGGTGCGGTGGTCGCTTTCGAAGCGCTGGCCAGGTGGCCTCGTCTCGGCTACTCGCCGGCAGACGTGTTCGCCCGAGCCGGGCATCGCATCACCGACGTGGACCGAGCTTGCCGGCTCGCCGCCATAAGAGGAGCAATCGACGCGGGCCTTTCCGACCGTCAGCATCTGTTCGTGAACGTCGAACCACTAGCGCTGGGATGCCTTGTACGGGAAGCTTCGAGCTGGTTGTTCGAGCAAGACCTGCGGAGACTGCGGGTTACGTTAGAGCTGACAGAGCGAGCTTTGAGCAGCGATCCGGCCGGTCTGATGTCTGTGATCGCACTGGCCCGTAGGAGAGGCATAGGAATCGCTCTCGACGACGTAGGTGCTGACCCGTCGGCGCTTGCTCTTCTGCCGCTGGTGTCACCCGACGTGGTAAAACTCGACCTTGGCTTGGTGCGAGCATGGCCGGGACCCACCCAGAGCAGGGTTATCGCCGGGGTCCAGGCCTACGCCGAGCAAAGCTGCGCGCTTGTCCTAGCGGAGGGCATCGAGACCAGAGGTCACCTTGAACAGGCCATCGCCCTCGGCGCTACGCTCGGGCAGGGATGGTATTTCGGGAGGCCAGGCCCGCTAATCTCTTCGGATCTGCCTGGCAAGATTGCGTTCGAGTCGATGGAAGCGGAGAGGCTCGTGGAATCGCCGTTCTCACTTGTGGAGGCGAACAGCAGGGTCAGGGTCGCCCGCAAGGGTTTGCTGCTAGGGATCGCCCGCCACGTCGAGGATAGGGCGTTTCAGATGGTGGCTCCGGTGGTGTTCGCTGCCTTGCAAGACCACGCCCGGCTGACTCCGCCGGTCAAGGCTCGCTACGAGGCGATGTCGCGCAAGTCCCCTCTGGTCGCAACGTTCGGAACGGGCAAACCAGGCCACGATGGGGCCGCCATCTCACCGGCCGGTCCGGTTGGGATGCGCTGGGTGGAACTCAGCCGGACCGACCCGATGCGCCTCGAATGGTCGGTTGTCGTGGTCGGAGCGCAGGAGTCCTTCGCTTTGCTGGCCTCGGACCTAGGCGACGACTCCCCTGACTTGCAGCGGAGGTTCAGATACGTCCTGACCCATGACAGAGACATCGTAACAGCGGCCGCCCGCTCGATGGCGGCCCGGATAAGCCCGCCGGACGCAGACTGCCACGAGCCTTCATAGCTGGCGACATTACGTCCCGGAGGGTGCCTGCACTGCCGGCAAAGCTTCTGGACTGCCCGGGCTGGGCTTACGAGGCGGCGAGGAACGCCGTGATCTTCGTCGCCGCAGAAGGGTCCTGGGCTAAGAACAAGTGGCCCCCTTCGAAGACTTCGAGGCGGGATCGGGGGATTCGGGCGACTAACGCCTCGGCGTTCTCGAGCGGGGCGATCCCGTCGTAGCGTCCAGCGGCCACCAGCACCGGGCAGGTTACGCCGGCGAGGCGCTCCCAGGTGTCGTGGCCTCGGCGGGCTTCGAGTTGCGCTACAGCACCACTGTCAGGGGCGACGGCCGCTACGAGGCGGCTCAGCGTTGCCTGGCGTAGCGGGTCGGGGTTAGCCGGGTCCGCCCAGCGGGTGTCGATCAACTCGGCCGTTTTAGCCGCGCGCTGTTCAAGTGGGAGTGTCGTTAGCTCGTGAAGTGGATACGAAGACCCGCCTATACCTCCGCTCGACGTGCAAGCCAGGACAGCTCTGCTCACCCGGTGGGGGTGGCGCAAGATTAGCTCTTGGGCGACCATACCTCCGAAGGAGACTCCCAGCACCGCAGCACGCGACCACCCCGCCCAGTCGAGGATCGCAGCCGCGTCGTCGGCGAAGTCGGCCATGGCGTAAGAGCCTTCCGGCCGGCCACTGCGGCCGAGACCCCGCTGGTCGTAGCAGACGCAGTCGAATGATGCTACACCGGGAGTGTCGAAACCGTTGGGCCGGTTGCGTAGGTCGGCGCCGGTTCCGCTGATGTACAGCAGCGGGAGGCCGGTGCCGGCTCGCTCGGCGTAGAGACGGAACCCGCTGCGTTCGACCCAGGCCATGACCGACAAGCTACCCGCCGGCGACCGCTGACGAGAGCAGTTCGGGCTCAAAGATCTCGCACGGCCATGTGATCCCGAGCGGTGGCGGGAGCGAGCTACCCGTCAGGTCTCCTTGCGAATGAGCTTGTCGAGGGCTCCGCCCACGTTGTCGGCGAGCGTGTCAACCGTCGCCGTGTCGACCTTGGCGACGATGATCTGGCCCACCTCGGTGTTCACCGCAGAGTAGATGCCCTGTTCGGCCATCCTCTTGGTCTGATTGTCGTTGTCGTCGGTCGGTGTGACGTAGTGGACAACCGACACCCGGTAGCGCTTTAGGACGTAGAGGTGGAGCAGGGTCATAAGACGCTTTTGGCGCAGCTCGGAGCCGAACGTGTTCTGGTCCCGGACTGAGAGGATCACCGCTCCGTGGCGATCAGTGATCAAAGCGAAGATCAGATTGGCTTTTCGGTCGTCGTCGCCGCCGGCGCCCAGCACCGACAGTTCGAGCACGTCGGCACCCTCGCGGCTCGGCCGCAGACGTACAGTGAGGGGTTCCTCGAAGCCGTAGACCCGCCTCCACTCGGCGAGCCAGTCTTCGAGAACCTTCTTGGGAAGCTCGGTTTGCGCTAGGTGCTGGACCTGCGTCGAGCCTT
>JAJZAM010000092.1 GCA_021799445.1 Actinomycetes bacterium | reverse complement strand
CGGTCCATGTCGCCGACGTAGCGGGCCCCGAGCGGGGACTCGAGGATCTCCTGGTCCCGGTAGTAACGGTAGCGGCCGTTGCTCAGGCGGCTGTCGTAGGCGACGTAGCGGGTCGACTTCTCCATGTACGACATGAGCCGTCCACGTTCGAGGATCTTCGTGAGGACGTTCGAGGCCTGTTCGCAGGCGAGGTGAACACCGCCCAGCTGGGCTACCGAGTCGTCCCCATACTCGTAGAAGACCCGGTCGTAGAGCTCCTCGGCGCGCGCTAGGCCGACGGTGGCGTCGACGCTCAGGTCGCCGCTTATGTCTAGGTCGCGTACGAACTCGTCCAGGAACAGCCGGCGCAGGTTCTTCGACGAACGCGAGTAGCGGGCGAACAGGGCGCCTTTGACTACCTCGGGAAGGTTTACCAGGGCGAAGACCGGACCGTCGAGGTTGGTGAAGTACCTGCGTAGGACGTCCGCCTCTTCCTCGGTCCATTCTTCGCTGGTGTACACGCCTGAGTCCATTTTGAACATGTCCCGATCACACTAGAAGCCCGAAAGCCCCGAGCGGGGGATCTCCCCAGCCGGCTTCAGTGGCGTCGTCGTTAGTGCCGGATCCGGGAAGCTCGAAGGAAGCCTGCACGACCCCCCGCACCACGGCTTTCTTCGCTGCTCGCGCAGCGGTGGCTGTGGCCGGGACGGAGGCTACGGCTGCGATCTGGTCGAGCAGGTCGACCAGCTGTCTCATGTTACGGACGAAGTCTCCTCCACTAAGGGTCGCCTCGTCGAGGACCTCCGACAGGCCAGCACCGCTCGCCCAGTCCAAGACGTTCCTGGCTATACCCGGGTCCGGTTCTCGGGTAGCGACGACGCCGAGCATGGTCTCGTCGCGGATCAGCTCCTGCGCCGTCGAGTTGAGAGCCTCGATCCGGTTGAGGACGACTTGGGGTAGCTGCGCCGAGCCGGTGAGAGTCTTCGAGCGGGACTCGTAGATCACGCTTGACGCTACGGCGGAAAGTTCGGCTGGTGGAAGCCCGTCGAACGTCCCGTTCCTGAGACTTTCGCAGATCAGCAGGTCCGACTCGTGGTAGATGCGAACAAGACGCCGCCCCTCGCCGGTCAGCCCCCAACCTGAAAGGTAGCCGCGCGACTCAAGCAGGGTTAGTATCGCGTCGAACTGCACCGCTAACGAACGGCGGTGCGTCCAGCCGGCGCCGGCCGGCCGGCCCGCCGGGCGGTCCGTGTCGGAGGTTTCGCGATGCCGGCTTTTTCGGGGGCGCCTCGCCGGCGGTGGCGGCCCGGCCCGGTCGGCCCGATACTGGGCGAACGACAGGTCAAGCAGGCGGCGAGCTTCGCTCGGGCTGTGTCGGGCGACCATGTTGAGGGCCATGTTGTACGAAGGCCGGAAGCTGCTGGTGAGAGTGTGATCGCCCGAAGCGACGATCTCCGCGACCGTGTCGAAGCCGACGAACGGGGAGCGTAAAGTCACGGCGTAACCGACGGGGTCCAGTCCTCTCCTCCCGGCACGACCGGCAAGCTGGGCGTACTCGCTCGGCGTGAGCAGCTCGTGGGAGACCCCGTTGAACTTGGTGAGGGATTCGACCACCACGGTCCTTGCGGGCATGTTGATACCTAAAGAGAGAGTTTCCGTTGCGAAGACGACCTTCACAAGGCCCGCCGAGAAGCACTCCTCGACCGCCTCTTTGAACTGCGGTACCAGCCCGGCATGGTGGGCTGCGAAGCCGGCCCGGAGTCCCTTCAGCCACTCGTCGAAGCCGAGCGCTGAAAGGTCGTCATCCGCGATGGAGCTGATGTGGCTTCGGGCGATCCTATCTATCTGGGAGCGCTCCTGGGAGTCAGTGAGCCCTCTCAGATACTTCCCGGCTTGCGCGGCCGCACGATCGCAGCCGGCCCGGGAGAACACGAAGTAGATCGCCGGCAGCTTCCCCGTCTCGCGAAGCGCCACCAGCACCTCTGATCGACCCGGCGTGTATAGGTGTCGCTGTCCGCTCCGCCCGGAGCGTTCGGTCCGCCCGGAGCGTTCGGTCCGCCCGGCGACCCCTGAGCGGCCTCTAGAACCCCCTGAACGGCTGCCGGCTACCCGCGGGTTCGGTCGACCTTTGACCAAGGTGGGTACGGTGACGACCCGATCGGCGTCGCTGTCCGCGAACATGTGGAGGTTCTCCAAAGCCACCGGGCGTACCTTGCTCACCACCGCTGCGGTCCGACCCCGCACCTGGCGTACCCAGCCGGCGAGCTCGGCGACGTTGGAGACCGTCGCCGAAAGGCACAAGACTCGAGCTCCGGGCTTCAGGTGAATGATCACCTCCTCCCACACCGGACCTCTCGCTGCGTCCGCAAGGTAGTGGATCTCGTCCAAGACGACGATGTCAAGGCGGTCTAGGGCCTCGGAGGAGGTGTAGATCATGTTCCGCAGCACCTCGGTTGTCATGACCACCACGGGGGCCTCCCGGTTTGTGACGTTGTCGCCGGTTAGTAGACCCACCTGGGCTGAGCCGAAGCGCTGAGTGAGCTCTACGTATTTCTGGTTGGAGAGGGCTTTGAGAGGCGTCGTGTAAAAGACCTTGCGACCTTCTGCTATGGCACGCTCGATGGCGTAGACGGCGACGACGGTTTTGCCGGACCCGGTCGGCGCGGCTACCACCACATTGGACCCCTCGTCGAGAGCGTCGATAGCGTCGAGCTGGAAGCGGTCGAGGACGAACCCGAGCGAAGCCTCGAAGCGGTCACGGAACCCGTCAGGGGAGGTCACGGGCGGACAGCTGGGACCACTGGCTACTTGTGCAGCACCCGGCCGACGACGATAGCCAACTCGTACAAGACGAGCATCGGCACGGCCATCGCCAGGAAAGAGAACGGGTCGCTGCTGGGAGTGACGATCGCCGCCACCGCGCAGATGACCACGATCGCCGGGCGCCGCCACTTACGCCACAGACGGCTCGGCACCACGCCGGCTATCTCGAGGAACACGAGCACCAGCGGGTACATGAAAACGGCCCCGAACACCACTGCCATAGCCACGTACAAGGTGAAGTACCTAGACGGGGAGAAAAGCGGAACGACTCCGTTACCGCTGACGCTTATCAGCCAGTCGAGCGCCCTAGGAAAGACCAGAATGGCGACGGCCACGCCGAAAGCGAAGAGCGCTACGGCGGCGGCGACGAAAGGAACTATGTAGCGTCTCTCGTTCTTGTGCAGACCGGGAGTTATGAAACGCCACAGCTCCCAGAAGATCACCGGCGTCGCAAGCGCTACCCCTCCGTAGCCGCAAACTTTAAGGCGGGTCGTGAAACCCTCGAGAGGGCTCGTAGTGACCAGATTTGACGTGATCGACTTGCCCGGGTGGTGAGCGGCGAAAGCCCTGTAGGGTTCCAGCATGAACGAGATGATCGGGTTGTAAAGGAACCAGATCACGACCATCCCAGCGATGACGGCGACCAGCGAGATGATCACACGGTTGCGTAGCTCGGCGAGATGCTCGAACAGCGTCATGGTGCCGTCCTTGCGTCTGGACAGCTCTCCCGAATCCTCCTGCGTAGTCACGGGCTAGTTCAGCGACGGATCGTCGGGGGTCGCTCCCCACGGGTCGGCTTGAACCCCAGGCGAATAAGCCCCAGCCGGCGCAGCCGGGCCAGCCTGTCCAGCCGGGGCAGCCGGTCCAGCCTGTCCAGCCGGGCCGGCCTGGGGCGTGCCCGGGTCGAGCATCCCTGTGATCGTGCCGGTCACGTTACGCCTGATATTCGCCGGGTGAAGCTCCGCGAGATCCGACAAGTTGACACCGGTCGAGTCGAGAGCCCCGCTCACTTCCTCGCGAAACGTCGAAGTCATCGAGCGCATAGCCGCGATGAAACGCCCCAGGCTGCGGGCAGCCTGAGGTAGGCGGTTCGGCCCGAGGACCACCAAAGCGACCAGCGCTAGCATTGCCAGCTTGTCGGGGCTCAAGTCGAGCACGTGGCTACTTTACCCCCGATCAAGTAGCTAAGTACCTGAATGCGGCGGGTTATTCCCCGTTGAGGTCAGGGGGTAGCCGGTTGATAAGCCTGGTCTTTTCTTTCCCCGGAGTCCGGAGTGGCCTCATCGATCTACGCAGATCGCTCAGCTGTGAACGCAGCGAAGCCGCCAAGACGCTCACAGCGATGGCACCGAGCGCTCCGACTGACAGTCCGACCGCCCACTGCAAGCTGTTAGCCACACTATTTTTCTAGTGGGCCTGCTGCGTCTTAGCCAACTCGGCTTGCCAGTCGGGAGATTCCAGGGCGGTGTGAAAGTCGAGCAGGTCGTCGTGGCATATCGGTGGGCCTTGTTTAAGTTCTGCAAGCTCCGCCGGCAGAGCCCACACGACGAGCCTCGAACCGGCGGCGGATAGGGACTCCACGACCGACGGGCTCGCCGGCTTGTTCGTGATCAAAGAGCATGTCGGGCACACAAACGAGTACGTCGAAGTCCCGTTTGTTATGCACGTCTGGATCTGCACGGATTTGGAGGTCAGCTCCACGTCCCCGCATGTCGGGCACGTCGCCCAGACCACCGCGAAGCGCTGTTGACGTCGGGAACGCGTGTAGGCCACACTTTTATCGTCGGCGCAAGGAGGGACTTTCTTGAGATCAACTGGCGTGGCGCCCCCATCGGATCGGTGAGCGACCTGCGCCCGGCGCACGCGCCGGCGCCTATAGGTTTCGCCCACCGGGGGGCGCGTAGCGTGGAGAGGGAGAACACGATCGCCGCTTTTTCCAGGGCTCTCCTGCTGGGGGCTTCCGGTTTGGAGACCGACGCCTGGATCACAGCCGACGGCGTCGTGGTGTTGGACCACGACGGTGTAGTTGGGCCGGTCTGGAGGCGTCGGGCTATCTCAGCGGCTGCCAGGTCGGACCTGCCCGGGCACGTGCCGTCGCTGAGCGACCTGTACCAGACCTGCGGAACGGCTTTCGAGCTGTCCGTGGACGTCAAAGACCCTCGTGCCTTCGAGGCCCTAGTCGCCGAGGCACGCTCCGCTGGGGCGTCGAGGCACTTGTGGTTGTGCTACCCGGACTGGAAGCTCCTGGCGTCCTGGCGTCGGGATGCGCCCGAAGTGAGACTCGTCGAGTCGACCAACCTCAACAAGATCGCGGGACGCCTCGACGACCACCTGCGCTGCCTGGCTGACTCTGGTATCGACGCCGTCAACCTTCACCGATCCCAGTGGGCAGCGCAGCTCGTAGCACAACTGCATGGCACGGGTATCGTCTGCTTCGCATGGGACGCACAGACGCCGGCGGTGCTGCGCGAGATGCTAGGAATGGGCGTCGACGGGGTTTATTGCGACGACGTCGAGATGATGATGTCAGCTGTCGACGCTGCAGCGGGTCAAAGGCTGCCGATCTGCGATATCGGCCAGACGATCGCGAAAGCCTCTCCTACGATCGACGACCCTGATATCGGACCTATGTAGCGGGAGTCCTCAGAGTCACCACGGTTGTCGCCCATTACGTAGTACTCGTTAGGCGGAAGGTGGAGAGTGTCGCCGACGCAGTCGACGTGGGAGAAGCCGGCCGCCGGGTCGCATATCGACGGTCCGGGGGACAGCTTCGCCTGAGCTGAAAGCCAGGGCTGGGAGGTTAGATGCCCGTCGACGTAGATCTCCCCCTCAGGCCCGGATCGCAGGGTCTCACCTGGCAGGCCGACGACCCTTTTGATCAGGTAGGTTATGCCCGGGGTGAAGTCGCCGGGCGGTTTGCGAAACACGATGACGTTCCCGAAGTGGACCGGGTGCAGATCGTAGCTGAGCTTGTTGACCAGCACCTTGTCGCCTATGTGAAGTGTGGGTTCCATCGACCCTGAAGGTATGTAGAACGGCTGTATCACGAAGCTTCTCATCAGCAACGCTGCGACGAGGGCCACACCTAGCACGATCATCCATTCGACGAGGCCTCGGACCCGCCGCCGGCGGCGCTTTTGGGGGGCCGGCGGCGCTACGGACGGATCTCCGGGCGTTTCGAGCACAGCCACCGACGCTAGTCAATGTGGCTGGCTGATCACCGTCATCATTCCGTGCTTTCCTCCAACGTGACCCGCCTGTAGCGATCCAGGACTCGCCGGGCAGCCTTCGAGGCGAGGGTGGTGTCGCCTTCTAACACCGCCGCCGAGCCTCCAGAGCGCAGCAGCAGCCGTTCCATCCAGGCTTTCTCCCCCGCCCTTAGACGCACGCGCAGCCTTCCTCCCCCCAGGTCTTCTACCTCCTCGTTGGGGTAGCGCTCGGCGACCCATCTGGCGTCCGGTGCTAGTTCGAGAACCCAAGACGTGTCGGTCTCCGCCGGGCTGAACAGACCTTCCTGCGTCACCGTCCGACCCGGATAGGGGGCCGGAGTCTCAAAGACATCACCGGTGTCGAGCGCTTCTACGATCCTGTCGACACGGAACACCCTCTCGGCCTTGGCGGTCTCGCACCACGCCGACAGGTACCAGTAGCCAGCGACGTTGAGGACCTTCCAGGGGTGGACCACCCTTCGCGTGGTGGCGTCACGGCCGAAGGAATAGTAGGTGAGCTCCACCTTTGAGCGGCTCGCTACCGCGTCGCGAAGGCGTCCCAGCACTTCAGCGGGCGAGCCGTCCAGGTCGATCTCCACCGCTTCGTCGTCGACAAGACCTAAAGCCCTGGCGAGCTTCGCCAGTCCCGACGCCAGCGCCGCGTTGGCGTCGCCTCCCGGCATGCGAAGATAAAACCTGCCGACAGCGACCAGCGCTAGCGCTTCCCGGCTGGTTAGCTTCAACGGACGGCGGAAGTAGTCGGCCATCGTGATCCACACGCGACCCCCGGCGATAGTCACGTCTACGAGGACGTCGGGCGTGAACGGGTACACACCGCAGAGGAAAAGAAGGTTGAGGTCAGCGGTTAGGTCCTTTTCGGTGATGTCGAACCGGTCGCATACCTCTGTAATGGACGGGCCGTCGTGCGCTGCTACCCAAGGCACTATCGCCAGTAGGCGGCCGAGGCGTTCTCCTGCGGTGGGAGAGCTCACGCTAGGCGCTCCAGCCAGTCGACGATGTGCGCCCTGAGATCGGCGGGGGCTAAGACCTCAGCGTGGTCCAGGTAGCCGAGCACGGCGGTTCGCAAGCCGGGAGTGCTCGTGAAGGTCAGCTCGAAAAGTAACGAGCCGTCGGGGCGTGCCTCTTTGACGGCGGACGCTCCGAGCTCTGCGCGCGCAGCGGGTGCGTTGTCGGCGTCGACTAGAACCAGGGCCGTCCTGGGTTCCTCGTCTCCGAGCAGCCAGGGCGGCGCCGGACCCGCCTGGGCGGCGGCAGGAATCTCGAAAGCGCCCGGGTCGCCGTAACCCGCCAGGTCCGACCCGACGCGGTCCAATCTGAACAGGCGCTCCGCCCCGGGCCCCAGGTCGAAGCCCGACATGTACCAGTTCCCGCGGTGGTAGGCGAGCCTCCACGGCTCGACCCGCCGGGGCTTGCCGCTATAAGTGAAGCTGAGGCGGCGACGCTCGGCTATCGCCGCAAACGCCGCCGCTGCGCTTGCCTCGACGCGAAGCTCCCCAGCGGGTAGGGGGCCATCCCCGTCCGTGTTGGCGGTTCCGACTGCGCCGCCGAGCTTACGCAGCGCGGCTACGAGAGCCTCGCTCCAGTCTCCCTCGAGATGCACTGCCGTTGCGGCGAGGCGTATTGCGGTCAGTTCCTCCTCGTCGAGGCCCGGGTCGGGAAGCTCGTAGAGCTCTCGTGGGATCCGGTATCCGATCTCCTCGCTCGGCCCTTCAGGGATCTCCGTGACGACAGGGAACCCCATCTGGCGGAGAAGCTCCTTGTCCCGCTCGAAGTTCCGGCGGAAGGCGCTCGGATCGCTGGAGTACCCGTCGATGCGCTCGGCGATGTCCGCGCGTGTCAGGGGGCGGTCGGTGTCAATCAGCGCTGCTACAAGGTTGACGAGGCGCTCGAGACGGTCCACGTGCTGGTGCTCTTACAGGGAGGCGATCAGCTTGTCGACTCGCTCGTCGGTCGACTTGAACGGGTCTTTGCACAGGACGGTCCTCTGGGCTTGGTCGTTCAGCTTCAGATGGACCCAGTCCACGGTGAAATCTCTGCGGCGCTCCTTGGCCCGCCGGATGAAATCCCCGCGAAGCTTCGCCCGTGTCGTCTGGGGGGGATTGTCCACGGCGTCGGCTATAGCCTCGTCGGTGGTGGCCCGCTCGACCAGGCCGGCGCGCTGGAGCTTGTAGAACAGGCCTCGCTGCGTGTTGACGTCGTGGTATTGCAGGTCGATCAGAGCTATCTTCGGGTGGCCTAGGGAGAGTTGGTTGCGCTCACGGTAGCGTTCGATCAGATGGTGCTTGATAACCCAGTCGCATTCGCGTTCCATCGACCATGGGTCCGACGCCAGTCCGGTCACGCAGTGCTCCCACATGTCGAGAGCTCTGTCCTCCATGGGTGACAGGCCTTTGAGGTCACGGTATCGTTTGGCCCGCTCCAGGTAGATCGACTGTATTTCGAGCGCTGAGGCCTCCCGGCCGTTGGCGAGCCGGACCCGCCGTTTTAGGCTGGTGTCGTGGCTGATCTCGCGGATCGCGCGGATCGGGTTCTCGAGCGTCATGTCTCGCAGCACGACGGACGGATCCTCGAGCATGCGCAGCAGGATGCTGGTAGTGCCGACCTTGAGAAAAGTGGCGTACTCGCTCATGTTGGAGTCCCCGACTATCACGTGCAGCCGCCGGTAGTACTC
>JAJZAM010000091.1 GCA_021799445.1 Actinomycetes bacterium | reverse complement strand
GTGAGACCTGCGTGGAGGCTCACGTAACGGTGGGACACATCGACCCTGCCAGCACCCCCTATTGGACGGCACCGCGGGCCGGGAGCGTTCCCGCCACGGCGTGTGATATCGACGAGTGCGTAGCGCTCAGGGAGGGTCCGCCGGGCGGCCATCGGGTGGCGATCATGGACCAGGTGGAGTTGAGGCTCGACCCGGCGTCGCTCGGGTACTTGAGCGCAAAGCCGTCGGGCAGGGGTGAGGTTCGGGGGTGGCTGAAACTTCCCTTCGGTGAAGCCTTCGACTCGGTCTCGTTACTTTTCGCGGCTGACGCGTTACCCCCCGCGACCTTCGACATCGAGATGGCAGGATGGGTCCCCACCTTGACGTTGACCGTTTACGTGAGGGCCGTTCCCGAGCCGGGACCGGTGCAAGTGCTCCAGCGGGCGGCCCTGATACAGGGACGGCTGGTCGACGAAACCTGCTACGTGTGGGACGCTAAGGGCGCCCTGGTAGCCCAAGCCACGCAGCTCGCCGGGATAAGGCTCGGATGAGCGGGCATAAGGCGCGGGTGAGCTGGTCTGCGTCGAGGGTAGCTTTGAGCCGGTGAAACAGGCGACGCCGGCTGGCGCGCAGCACAGCGAAGGCCTCCTTTTAGTAGGGCACGGTTCCAGGTCACCTCGAAGTGCCCGGGAGATGCACAGCCTCGCCGCTCTGGTAGCGCAGGCCGTGGCCGGCGTCGACGTGCAAGTCGGGTTCCTGGAGATGACCGAGCCGCCGGCCGGGGTTGTGATCGACTCGATGGTAGCGGGCGGAGCCCGGAGGATAACCGTGCTGCCGTTGGTGCTTCTCGGCGCGGGGCACGCCAAAAGCGACGTCCCAGCGGTAGTCCTCGAAGCGCGTCGCCGCCATCCCGAAGTTTCGATCGTTTTCGCAAGTCCGCTCGGGGTTGTAAAAGCGGCAGTGGAGATCCTAGGCGAGGCGGTCGCTCGAAGCAGCGACGCTGACACGGCGCTGCTGGTCGTCTCCAGGGGCACCTCCGACCCCGACGCGAACGGCGACGCATACAAAGCGGGCCGGCTCATCGCCGAATGGTGCGGTAATCGGAGTTTCGCCGTAGGTTTCAGCGGGGTCACCGGCCCGACGATCCTCGAGGCGGCCGAGGCGCTCGCGGCGCTCGGGAACCGGCGAATAGCGGTCAGCTGGTGGTACCTGTGCTACGGGCTTTTGATAGAACGCGGTAGAGCGCAGCTTCGCTCCTGGGCTGACGCGACCGGCGTCGAAGTGGTCGACGTCGGCTACCTCGGCCCCGACGTCCGCCTGGTGGAGCCGATCGTGGAACGCTTCAACGAGTCGAAGGCCGGGGCACCGAGAGTCAACTGCGACGCCTGTGCTTATCGCTCCCCGTGGCCTGGTATCGCCGACCGGGTAGGCCAGCCGGTCGGTGTCGGCCACTCCCACCTCGCTGCGCAGCACCGACACCACCATGTCGACGCGGGGACTCACGATCACGCCCCAGTCGAGCACGGCCAGCTCTAATCTGAGGGGGTTCCCCTGGCCCGGGCTGCAATGTCGGCCAGGGAGAAAGAGTCGAGGTGCTCGCGCATGTGGCCTCCCACTTCTGACCACACGGCGAGTAGCACGCACTGGCCTTCGTGGTCGCACGCCCCGTTTTGGTGGGGTTCACCGAAGTCGCCGGCCTGGATCGGCCCGTCCACGGCGCTGACGATCTGGCCGAGCGTTATCTCCGCCGGCGGGCGTGCCAGGACGTAGCCGCCGCCGACCCCCCTTTTCGATCTGACCAGGCCGGCTCCTTTCAGCGCCAAGAGGATCTGCTCTAGGTAGGGTTGGGGCAGACCCGTCCGCTCGGCCACGTCGCGGACCGACGTCGGAACGCTCTCACCGTCGTGGAGCGCCAGAGACAGCAGCGCCCTGCTGGCATAGTCCCCGCGGGTGGAAACCTTCACTGTCCTATCGTAGCTCTAGGGTGGTGTGGTGACATCGAAACAGACGCAACAGCCGGCTGTGGTCGTACCCGACTACCTGGGCGCGAACCTCGCCAGGGTGGTGCCGGCGTTGCTGTCAGCCTCCTCGCAGCGCCCGGGGTGGCTTCCCCCAGCCGTCGTCGACGCCGAACAGGTCGTGCTTTTAGTCGTCGACGGTCTCGGATGGTTGCAGCTCTCGGAGCGGTTGGGGATGCTAGAAAACCTCGCGACGCTCGAGGGGAGGCCTATCACCACCGTGGCGCCGAGCACCACCGCCGCCGCGCTCACGTCTTTGGTGGTGGGGGCTCCGCCGTCGATCCACGGGGTCGTCGGATACAAGGTCGCCGTGCAGGGTCCGGCCGGGCCGGAAGTCATGAACGTGCTTCGCTGGAGGACCAAGACAGGCGACGCAAGGTCCTACGTGGACCCGGCGACCTTTCAGAGCTGCGACCCCTTCGGGGGTGCCGACGTTCCCGTGGTGAGCAAGGCTGACTTCGTCGGGACCGGCTTCACCGTCGCGCACCAGCGTGGCGCACGCCAGGTTGGCTGGTATCAGGCGTCGGGTATGGCCGTCGACGTCAAGGACCTGGTGGGGCGCGGGGAGAAGTTCGTGTACGCCTACTACGACGGGGTGGACAGGATCGCCCACATGAAAGGTTTCGGCGAGTACTACGACGCCGAGCTCGTCGCTTTGGACCGGGTGGTGGGCGACCTGCTCGGCGCGCTCCCGGCCAGCGCAGCGCTGGTCGTCACCGCGGACCACGGACAGGTGAGCGTCGGCTCGAACCTCGTCGAGGTCGACCCGTCGAGCCTGGGCGGGGTCGCGTTCACATCCGGCGAAGCGCGCTTTAGATGGTTCCACACCGCAGAGTCGACCCCGGCTGCGGCCGAGCGCCTGTCGGACACCCTCAAGTCCAGGTTCGGCCAACAGGCGTGGGTCGCCACCTTCGACGAGGTGACGGAGCGAGGCTGGCTTGGGGGAAACGTGAGCCCGGTGGTCCGCTCGCGACTGGGCGACGTCGCCATGGCGGCGTTCGAGCCGGTAGCTTTCGTCGAGCCGGGTGACTCCCCCGAGAGTCGCAAGCTGGTCTGCAGGCACGGCTCGATGACGCCGGCGGAGATGTTCGTGCCCCTAGTCGCCGGTCGCGGCAGACTGTAGGGGTTATGACGAACTCAGAGGTCCCAGAGCCTGTATCAGACAAGGTCTTCGTGGTCGGCGACGACGGAGCCGGCGAGCAGGTCGAACGCTCGACGGAGTCAGTCGAGCAGCCCGCCAAGGTTATGCGGATCGGGTCGATGATCAAGCAGCTTCTCGAAGAGGTCCGCCAGGCGCCGCTAGACGACGCCTCCAGGACCCGTCTGCGGGAGATTTACGACACTTCCGTCGCTGAGCTGTCGGAGGGACTGTCAGCCGACCTGAGGGATGAGCTGGGACGCCTGTCTTCGCCGTTCGGTCCGGGGGAGGTGCCCAGCGACGCCGAGCTACGCGTCGCTCAAGCCCAGCTGGTCGGGTGGCTCGAAGGGCTCTTCCACGGGATTCAGGCGACCCTTTTCGCCCAGCAGATGGCCGCGCGCGCCCAGCTCGAGCAGATGCGCCAGCGTAGCCTTCCCGCCGGTTCGCCAGACGAGGCGCCCCGTAGCGGGATCTACCTGTAGGCGACCGCGAGTCGTGGGAGCTTCTTTCGCCCATCTTCATCAGCACACCGAGTTCTCCATGCTCGACGGGGCTGCGCGGGTTCCTGACGTGATAGCCAGCGCAGTCCGAGACGGTCAGCCGGCCATTGGCATCACCGACCACGGCAACATGTACGGAGTCCTCGACTTCTACAAGGCCGCACGTGAAGCGGGCATCAAGCCGATCATAGGCACCGAGGCCTACATGGCCGGGGAGTCACGCTTCGAACGGCCGGTGAGGCGGGGTCGTATCGACGACGGTGGCGGCGAGGGTGAGAGCGGGGAGAAGCTTTACTACCATCTAACTCTGCTAGCCGAGACCGGAACCGGCTACAAGAACCTGCTCAAACTGTCCTCCGACGCTTACCTCGAAGGCTACTTCTACAAGCCGCGGTGCGACTGGGAGCTTCTTGAGCGCTACCACGAAGGTCTCATAGCCACCACCGGCTGCCTCGGAGGGGTTGTTCTTCAGGCGCTTCTGCGTGACGACACGGAGCGGGCCGTCAAGCTGGCCGCCCGGCTGCAGGACATATTCGGGAGGCAGTCGCTGTTCGTCGAGCTGCAGGACCACGGGCTGCCAGAGCAGCTTCGGACCAACCCTAAGCTGGTGGAACTGGCGAAACGCATAGGGGCGCCTCTGCTCGCCACCAACGACAGTCACTACGTTTCACGCTCGGACGCCGAAGCCCACGACGCTCTCCTCTGCGTGCAGACAGGGTCGGTCAAAGACGACCCGAAGCGCTTCAAGTTCCACGGTGACGAGCACTACCTTAAAAGCTCGTCGGAGATGCGCGCCTTGTTCGCGGAGCTTCCCGAGGCTTGCGACAACACTCTTTGGATCGCCGAGCGGGCTGACGTCGAAATCGTGTTCGGCAGACCGCAGCTGCCTTCTTTCCCCAGGCCGGAGGGTTTCGCCGACGCAGACTCTTACCTGCGTCATCTCAGCTTCGAAGGCGCCCGGCAGCGCTACGGGGACCCGTTGCCCGAGGAGGCGGCCCAACGCCTCGAATATGAACTATCGGTCATATCGGACATGGGTTTTTCGGATTACTTCCTCGTGGTTTGGGACCTGATCCGCCATGCCAGGGAGAACGGCATCCGCGTCGGCCCGGGGCGTGGAAGCGCAGCGGGCTGCTGCGTCGCCTACTGCCTCCGCATCGTCGACTTGGACCCGATCCGCTACCAGCTGCTCTTCGAGCGCTTCTTGAACCCGGGCCGCAAGCAGATGCCCGACATAGACATGGACTTCGACGAGCGCTACCGCTCGGAGATGATCCGCTACGCGGCGGAGCGCTACGGCTGGGACCGGGTGGCGCAAATCGTCACGTTCTCGACTATCAAAGCCCGTGCCGCGGTCCGCGACGCAGCACGAGTTCTCGGCTACCCCTACGGTCTCGGGGACCGGATAGCCAAGCTGATGCCTCCGCTGGTGATGGGTAGGGACACCCCGCTGTGGGCGTGCCTGGAGGAGACACCGAAATACTCGGACGGTTTCAAGCAGGCGGCTGAGCTGCGCGAGCTGGTAGCAGCGGATCCCGACGCAGCCAAGGTCGTGGAAGTGGCGAGAGGGTTGGAGGGCATGCGCCGCCAGGACGGCATCCACGCCGCCGCGGTCGTCATATCCGGCGATCCTCTCACCGAGCACCTGCCCATCCAACGCAAGCCCGAACCGGGCGGCAGAGTCGAAGACGCCCCTATCGTCACCCAGTACGAAATGCACGGGGTGGAGGAGCTCGGCCTGTTGAAGATGGACTTTCTCGGGTTGCGCAACCTGTCGGTGATCGAACGGGCGCTGGACCTGATCGAAGCGACCACCGGCTCGCGACCTGACATCGACCGGGTACCTCTCGACGACCGGAAGGTCTTCGAGATGCTCCAGCGGGCCGACACGATCGGGGTGTTCCAGCTCGAAGGTGGCCCGATGCGAAACCTGGTGAGGTCGCTCGCCCCGACCGAGTTCGAGGACGTGGCCGCGCTCGTGGCCCTATACCGGCCTGGGCCGATGGCCGCGAACATGCACAACGACTACGCCGACCGTAAGAACGGGCGTAAGCCGGTCGTCTACCAGCATCCTGACATGGAGGAGGTGCTGGGCAACACCTACGGGCTTTGCATCTACCAGGAGCAGATGATGCTCCTAGCGACGAAGTTCGCCGGCTACAGCCTCGCCGAGGCTGACAACCTGAGGAAGGCCGCCGGAAAGAAGATCCGGGAGGTGATGGCCAAAGAGCGCGAGAAGTTCGAGGAGGGCTGCGAGGCTAACGGTTACGGCCGCGGCGTCGGCAAGATGCTCTTCGACATAATCGAACCGTTCGCGGACTACGGTTTCAACCGGAGTCACGCGTTCGGGTACGGTTTCGTCAGCTACCAGACGGCCTGGCTTAAAGCGAACTTCCCGGCTCAGTACCTTGCTGCGCTGCTGACCAGCGTCAAAGACGACAAGGACAAGACGGCCGTCTACCTCGCCGAGTGCCGGGCGCAGGGGATAGAGGTGCTCGTCCCTGACATCAACGTGGCGACGTCGGAGTTCACCGCCACTCAGGTCACCGACCC
The DNA here is from genome assembly GCA_021799445.1 of Actinomycetes bacterium. Lineage (GTDB taxonomy): Bacteria > Actinomycetota > Acidimicrobiia > Acidimicrobiales > Palsa-688 > JAJZAM01. The sequence continues at coordinate 2,550 of JAJZAM010000091.1, read as the reverse complement.
CGACGGGGCTGCCAGGTGGGTCATACCGTTCGGGCTGTCCGCCATCCGCAACGTCGGGGAGGGGCTCGTCGAGCGGATCATCGCCGAACGACGCGAAGGCGGCGCTTTCTGTGACTTCTACGACTTCTGCTCCCGGGTAGACCCGGCGGTGCTCAACAAGCGGACGGTGGAGTCTTTGATAAAGGCGGGGGCTTTCGACTCTTTGGGGCATCCCAGACAGGGCCTGATGCTGGTTTACGAGTCGATCATCGACCGCACCCTGGCGCGACGCCGGGAAGCCGACCAGGGGGTCATGAGCCTCTTCGGTGACCTCGGAGCGGAGACGGCCGTGTTCGACGACGCAAGGATCGAGATACCAGACCAAGATTTCGACAAGGCGACACGGCTGGCTTTCGAGAAGGAGATGCTCGGCCTCTACCTTTCTGACCATCCCCTCAAAGGCCTCGAGGCCACCCTGGCGCGCAGGTGCGACGTCGGGATTGCCGAGCTTCGCGAGCAGTCGGCCCGGGAAAACGCAGGCGAGACCGTCGGGCGGGTCGCGAGTTTCAGGGGTCGTGACGGCGACGCCCGCTGCATCGGAGGGGTCGTCACTGGTCTTGTCCGTAAGTACACCAAGCGGGGCGACATGATGGCCACCTTTACCTTGGAGGATCTTTCCTCGTCGATCGAGGTTTGGGTTTTCCCCAAGACGATGGCCGCTGTGGGCCACCTGCTCGCAGACGACGCTGTCGTCGTCGTGAAAGGTCGTCTCGACCAGCGCGAGGAAACCCCGAAGCTGATATGCCTCGACGTGGAGAGGGTCGAGATCACAGACGGCGGCGTCGAGGCGCTCCATCTGAACTTACCCCTGCAAGCTTTGAGTGAGGATCGCGTCCTGCGTCTCAAAGAGGTTCTAAGCCGGCACCCGGGGGCGTCCCCGGTGTTCCTGCACGTGGGGGACAAGTGCGTCAGATTAGGCCCGCAGTTCGCGGTGGATCGCGCCGGTGGTCTCCTAGCCGAACTGCGCGAGCTGCTAGGGGCGAACTGTCTGAGCTCGGGATGAGGCGAACCTGCTGGACGAGCTGAGGCCCGCACCCACCGGGCGGTTTCGCTACCGCCTCCGGACGGCCTAAACTGCTAGGGCGGAGGACAGCGGGTGAGGAGAACGATCTACGCATGAAACTTGAAGCGGAAACGAAGGACTGCACCGCACTTTCGGACGCTGAGCTGGCCGAGATGGCGGACCTTGTAACCGACGGGCCCGCCGGGTTCGACATGGGGCTCATATCCAAGCAGCCCGAAGCCTGGGTGCTCATCACCCAGGTGAGGGACGCAGGGCGGCTTCGTGGTTTTTCGTTCTGCACGTTGGAGCGCATAGGCGGAACTCCCTGCGTGCTGTGGGGTTTGGCCTCGGTGGCGCGCGGTCCCGCGTCGGCGGAGATACTAGAGGAGATCAGAGCAGCCCAGCTTCACAAGGCGGTCCTTGCTTTCCCCGACGAGGACGTGCTCATAGGCACCCGCTTCATCAATCCCGGAGCTTTCGCGACTTTCGCTAGCTTCGAGGACATCTGCCCGCGGCCGGGGCACAAGCCGACCGGCGAGGAGAGGGCTTGGAGCCGGCGCCTAGCGAAGCGCTTCGGGGCGGAAGGTCGCATAGACGACCGCTCTTTCGTGGTGGTGGGGGACGGCAGCCCGGTCGGGGTTTTCGACTTCGAAGTCGACGATCAAAGCCACATAGACCCCGAAATAGTGGAAATGATGGCGTCGCTCAACTCGGAGCGCCGGGACGTGCTGATCGCTTTCGGCTGGGCGATGGCCGAGGATCTAGCAGCAAAGTACTCCGGCTAGACGGGTCCTCAGGGTCTCGGCAGCAGGGATTCCACGACCTTGTGGCATCGCCCTTCGATGGGAGGGGTGAAAGCGACGAGAAGGCGGCTGTCTTTCGGGGCCATCATCCGCTTCATGCCGACCCGGTCCATCTGACCTGCTATCTTGCGGTCCAAACACGGGAGCTCCCTGCGATGGCCCTGCCAGTCGAACGCGCAGGCGAGGTACGAGCCTTGGCGCGAGAACGTTACCGAACCGCCCGGGTCGACTACCGCCACCGACGGGTGATCGCTGCGACGCTCCCAGAAAGGTATAGCCGTCGACGGGTTGTTTAGAAGAGGCCTGTCTTTGGGGTGAAGCAGCGCTCGTAGCATTTTCTCGCAGCGTCTCCCGGTCAACCTGTCGACGGGCTCGGGTTGCGTCTCTATTACGACCGCTTCGGGCTGCGCAGGGTCGGGTAACACGTCGCCGCTGCCGCTGCCGGCGATGGTCACCTCGACGACGTCGTAGACGGACACGGCCGTTTCGAAACTTTCGACCGCCCAGCCCCGGACCAGGGTTCCCGACTCGACGTCGATGCCAGTGCAGTGTCGCTCGTCGCATGAAAGCACGACCAAGCGCAAAGTGACCCCCGCAGCAACCTTAACTCGGGGCACATCTCTGACAACGGGCCGGAAGTCAGGCGCAGTAACCGTAGCTCCGAAAGACGACGGCCTGACCGTGTCGCTGATCAAAAGCCTTTCG
>JAJZAM010000012.1 GCA_021799445.1 Actinomycetes bacterium | reverse complement strand
GTAGAAAACGTCGTGTACGCACCGCAGAAGCCCGTTCCTACCAAGGCTACGGGCGCCGGGCCGAGAAGGTGGTCGGCTGAAAGTCCGACGACGAAGCCGAGCAGTATCGCCCCAGTAAGGTTGACCAATAGCGTGCCCCACGGGAAGGACCCTTCGGTTCTGGTCGAGACGAACTGGTCCAGCAGGTACCGGGCTGGCGCTCCGAGCATCCCGCCAGCACCGACCTCCAGCAGAGTTATCACGACCGTTGCCCATCTTGGGGGCGGTGACGCTGGTGTACCACGCGAACGGGGCTTCGTACGACTAGGAGACCTTCGACGAGGTCCCCTGCTTGTACGAGGAACTCGTCGAGGCGCTCGGGGCTTTCTACGATCGCAACTTCGACGGGTACGTCGTCGCTGAGCGAGACGGGGTGACGTCGGTGGACGTTCCCGGTTTGCCCGAATCCCGATATCCCGGCTGTCACGGTAGCTCCTGCAAGCCCGGCTCGACGGGCCTGCTCTACGATCTCCACGTAACGCGGTAACTTCCCGTGCCTCTCCGTCTCGACCAGGAGGATGCTTAGCCGCTCGCAATTTTCAGGTAAGGTCGTCAAGGTTGTTCCGGCTTACTCGGCGCCCTCGAAGGCGTCGTGCGCCCGCCGTGAGATGCCGTCGTGTGTTCCCTGCGCTTGGTGATAAGTCCTCCGGGTAGGACCGCTCTGGGTTCCAGCCGGCCGGCGAGGACTCCCACCCAGGCTGCTAGAAGCCCGCCGCAGAGTGACGCTGCGAGGTAGGCGAGACCTACGGACAGGTGGCCGTGCTGGAAAAGCTGGTCGGCCTCGACGACGAAAGTGGACCACGTCGTGTAGGCCCCAATTAGTCCGCTCGCTATAAGCGGCCGCACGTACTCGCTGGGCCGCCAGCGCTCGAGTAACACCGTCAGGAGAGCGCCGAGGACGAAACTCCCTGTAACGTTGATCAGCAGCGTCGAGCCGGGGAACGCGGCCGGTCCGGTCGGTAAAGCCTGAGCCACCTCGTATCGTAAACATGCGCCGACGACGCCTCCGGCGCCGACCGCCGCCACGATCCCCGGTCGCGGCCAAGCGAAGCTAGCTTGGCTGCGAGAAGCGCTTCGTGCCTTGGGGGCTGCTTGCCTCTCATCGGGCGGCCCTCCGGACGGATCGCCGGGGTTCTGCATCCCGACTCTGTAAGGCAAGGAATTATCGCTGATGGTGACTCTCCGGGCTCTAGATTCGGTCCGTGTAGGAGTTATCAGCCCGGAAGGCGGTTAAAGGCGAACCCCATCGCCGAGTTCACTTTAGCAGCCGCGATGCGCACGCCGTTGTCGAGGCAGACCCACCGAGTGAAGGTCGTGCAAAACCCAGCTCGAGTTTCGGATAAAGTCCTAGAGGGCCGTCGCTCACGACCCGCGATGGACGCTGGAGGGATGCGAGAGCGGCCGAATCGGACGGTCTCGAAAACCGTTGTGTCCTTTGGGCACCGTGGGTTCAAATCCCACTCCCTCCGCAGGTCAGGGATCCTTTCGAGGGTCCCTGACCTTGTTCGCTTCGGATCCGGCGGCTGACCACGTCAACGTATTGCCTGCTTCATCGGGCGACTGTGACGGCATTCCCGCGCTGACCGCCCAGGGCGTGGGAGCCGAGGTCACCCGTAGGTGTCGACCAGGCCGGCCGATCGGCCGGACCCTCCGGTGCTAGTTGCCCTTCCGCTCCCGACCGGCGCGTAAGGCGAAGCAGGCCGCGACGACCCTGGGGGGCCGAAGTTCGAAGGCGGTACCGGCAGGGAGGCCGGGGTGCCGCCAGCTTGGCTTAGGGCCGAACCTGGTTGCTGAGCGCTCCGCTTACCGGAGCTCGACGATCCGCTGGGTGAGGGCACGGGGGTCTGATCCAGAGCACGGAAGTAGGCATCGAGGGCGCTTACCGACGCTTCGACAGTTCCGGCCGGAGGGAACAAGGGGTAAGCCGGCTTGGCCACCGACCCGACGGCTGCGATGCTTAGATCAGACATCTTCCTTTCCTTCCGGCTGGTCGGTTCGGTTACCTGAAGACACGACGGAGCCTTGACGTGCCCACTCACAAATGTCGGCAGCCGCCACTTGCGCTTTTAGTCCCTACCTCGATTTCTCGGAATTCGGGAGCGCCCATCAACATGGACTACGTGCCCCAGCCCCGGGACACGCCGAAGCGCTCAACTTCGGCGCGAGCGACCCCACAGAAGGTGCGCCAAGCCGCCTATAACAGCGACGAGCAAAGCGAGCTTGATCACCGTCCACACCATCCCCACGACAGCGTCGACCGCAGAGAGGGCGAACAGCGCCACTACGAGTATTGCTGTGCCAGCGACTGCCGCCTTTACCACAGGATGGCCGTGACGGACAGGTTCTATAGCCATGGAACACCTCCAAGGTGAGGCTCTACTTTTCTAACCTACACCCGCTTCCTCGCTGGGCGTACGCGAGGGGGAAACTTTCAGCTCATTCTTCGACGGGAGCGCTTTCGACCTCTCAAGCTGAGCCAGCCCAGCGCACGACGACCGCGTCCAGCACCGGCGGTCCGGCGGGCCACAGGCGCTCGATGGCCGAGCGGACCTCGCCGTTGCGGGACGGGTCAAGGCACAGTCGCCGCCGAACAAACGAAACATAGTCATCACCCAGGTCGATGGCTTTGGTAGGCGGACGCCGTTCGAGGTGCACCTCCGGTGTGTACCCGATCTCCGCCAGTACCTCTGCGAAAAGGGTAGACGTCGGCTCGTCGGGCAAGTCGACACCCCAGTAGCTCTTCCACAGGGGAGCCAACCAAGCCGTGGGGTGCTTTTCGGTGAGCTCTACTACTACCGCGCACCGAGCGTGAGCGGCTAACTCCGATACGAATGGGGCTATCTCCGACACGTTGTAGACGACGTTGCGGCACACGACTACGTCGAACGCCCCGATCCCCTCGTCAGTCCCGTCGCCCCGTGCGACGTCGGGCCATCGGCCGAGGGTCACCTCGAAGCCCACGCCCAGGGAAGCAGCAGCCTTGGCGAACGACTTGAGCATCTCGGGGGACTCGTCCACGCCAGCGACGAAAGAGGCCTTTCCCGCGAACGGCAGGCTGGCCCGTCCCCCTCCACAGCCGACATCAAGGACGGTCCCACCCGGCGGGAGCGATTCAGCCGCTAATCGCTGCAGTGCACCTGCCGGGGCCGCTTCAGCGGCGAAAAGAGAAACCGGCAAATCCCAGGGAGACTCGACGGCACGGGCGAGAATCCACTCGGGTATCGCCCATCGCCCGAGAGCCTCAGCCCACCGCCTTGCGGCGTCACCACCTAGGTTGTCTTGCACGACACGACACTCTACCGTCGAGTCGGTTAGGTACATCCAGCCGGCGGTTTCACCAAACAGGCCGCCCTGCGCTTCGAAGTGCAGCCCACACGTTCGCGCAGCTGACAAACGCCCATGCCCACAGGACACCGAGCGCGACATCGACCCGAACGCTATGGCGGCGCGCTAGCCAAAATCCCGTGACAAACACCAGCAAGGCTACGATTGCGACCGCCACACCAGCGAAGGCTCGCCTTGCGCCCACCGACTCCGAAGCTTCTAAACGCCCAGACAACCCTGCAGGGACCACTTTTGCCCTGTAATCCGACGCGACCAAGTCATAGAACTCGACCGCCCTGCCTCCGAGGAGCCGGGTCTCCTTCGCAGAGCCGTAGGCGAACACGGGCACTCCCACCACCGGGAAGACACAGCCTATGCCCGTCACCACCAGGCCAGCGATCTGGCGCATGCTCATCCGCCGTGCCCGTCGTGCCGTGACGCCGAGCAGGGCCGGTATCTGAGCTACCAAGGCAACAAGGGCTGCCGTAAGGCTTCTCCGCCCAACCTTCTCGCCCTGAGAAGGTATCGACGACAACACGCTGGCGGCTTCGTCGACGCTCGGATACATGCCAGAGAAGACCAGGAACTCCGCCAGCCGTTGCGGCGAGGAAGGGTCGAGTCCGGCACTAGCAGCTATCCCGAGCACCATCGTTAGCTGGTTCAACCAGATCGACAGCAAACCGATTGGAGTGGCAATCAGGAACGAGGTGCCCGTCATCGCCCCGTCACGACAGGCCCTTAATAAAGCACGCTTGGGAACCGCCAACGACACTCTCGCCCCGGAGCTTCTCTCAGCACCGTCGGAGGGAATCGCCAGTAGGGCTTGATGTGCCTTGCAGTTACTCTCCAGGCGCGGCCGAAGAGCCTGGAATGTGTAAAGCAGGGCTATCTCGGGCCCGTGTCGTGGATCAATTTTCAGATCACTGAGCAGTGACACCGCCGGCGGGCTTCAGGGGCGGGCCGCAGCGCTGGACGTCACAGCCGGTTTCGTCTCGATTTGTGGGTCTACGTCAATGCGGGGCAGCTTTGAGTCCAGCCACTTCGGGAGCCACCATGCCAGCGGCCCGAGCAGGTTCATGATCGACGGCACCAGGACCATCCGGACGACGAACGCGTCCAGTATGACGGCAGCAGCCAGCCCAACGGCTATCATCTTGACTTCAACGCTGGTGGATCCCACGAAGGCCACGAAGACGCTTCCCATTATCAATGCGGCGCTCGCGACGACACGGCCTACCGCAGCGAGGCTCGCCTCTACCGCTTCTTTTGCATCGCCGGTTCGATCCCAGTGCTCCTTGACGCGCGACACGAGGAAGATCTCGTAGTCCATGGAAAGGCCGAAGACGATTGCGAACATGAACACCGGCACGTAAGACTCGATCGGGACGTTCTCACTCACCCCCAAAACGCTTCTGCCCCAACCCCACTGGAAAACCGCTACCACGACACCGTAAGCGGCGCTGATACTGACCAGGTTGAGCAACGCCGCTTTGACCGCCAGGACGAGGCTGCGGAAGGCCGTCGTTATGAGAGCGAAACCGCAGGCCACTACGACTGCGATGAGAAGCGGGAGCTTGGACGCCAGAGTGGAGGCAAACTGGATGTTGAGAGGGATATTCCCCGTGACGTAGCCGGTGGCGCCGGAGCCGGCGAGGGCCTGAGGCATCGAATTGCCTACCAACTGGTCGAACAACGTAGTGGTCTGGCCCTGCTGGGGTGAGCTGGATGGGATCAGCTGGCCGACGAGGAGTGCCCCGTTCGGTGTCGGCGTGAGTGGCGACATGCGCGCAACGTCGCGGACGCCTGCGAGGTCCTTGGTCACTTTGGCGGAAAGGGACTGAGCGGCGGCAGAGGAGGTCCCGTGAGCGAGTTGGACGACTACGGTAAAGGGTCCGTTTGCTCCGGGACCAAACCCTTTGGCGATGAGATCGTAGGCTTGCTTTGAGGAATACGAAAGCGGGTTGGCCCCGTCGTCGATAGTGCCTATGCGCATAGAAGCCAGCGGGATGGCGATCACACCCAGCAGAACGAGACCAGCAACCAGGTGCGCGCCAGGACGACGCCTAACCCCCAAGGCGTAGCGGTGCCAACAGTCCGATTCCGACCCTGCCTCGGCAACTGGACGCCTCCTCACCTTGAACTTGTCGACGTTGCTTCCGAGCAGGCCCAGAAACGCCGGAACCAAGGTGATCGCCCCCGCAGCAGCGCATAGCACCCCGAATACTGCTGCCACCCCGAGCATCCCGAGGAAGGTGACCCCTGACGCGAACAGCGCCACGAGCGCTATCGACACGGTGGTAGCCGCCACTAGCACGGATTTTCCGCTGGTAACCACTGCATCGGCCGCCGCGTCGACAGGTTTGGCACCGTCGATCACGCGCTGGCGGTGCCGGGTTATCAGGAACACCGAGTAGTCGATACCGACGCCCAGGCCGATCATCGTCGCAAGGGTAGGCGCAACGGTGCCAAATGCCAACGAAGACGCCGCGATGCCGAGCAATCCGAGACCGACGAGCACTGCGAGGACTGCACCCACCAAGGGAGTTACAGCCGCCGCTAGACTCCCAAAAGCTACAAGCAGCACGACCAGGGCCGCGACGAAGCCAACCAACTCCGACTTTATGTCGCTCGCCTTGGGGTTGGTCAACTGGTCGAACTGACCGCCGTAGGCGACTGTAAGGCCAGCTTTGCCCAAAGGTCCATCCGCACCTTCGAGTTGGGCAAGCCAGGTCTTACCAAGCGAGGACGGCACGACCGCGACGTGGACGCTGATGATCGCTATCTTGCCGTCGGGCGAGACGAGCGGCGTCTTCGACGACAAGGGGTTGGCAACTGAGGTGACGTCGGGCAGCTTCTCGAGGTCGGATACGGCTTCGCCGACCGCCTTACTCTGGGAGGCCACGTCGCCGGCGCTGGATTGGACGACCACGTCACCGACGTGCCCGCCAGCGCTCGGGTCGTTCGCACTCAGGAGGTTGAATCCCGTGGCCGACTCTGTACCCGAAAGGTTTATATTGTCGCTATATGTGGCACCTAGCTTGTGGCTGAAGCCGACGGCGAGCACCACGGCCAGGACCCACACCGAGATAACCGTCAGGGGATGGTTGGCACAGGCTCGGCCGATCCGCCTCATCTCCTACCCCCTGAGAAAGCGAAGTAGACGAGCATCGGCCGCGTCGAAAAATGGGTTTTAATGCCATGTCTTGGGTTATAGGCCGCCAGCCAACTAACCCCTGAGCCTTTCGTTGATATCATTCGATAATACTCTAGGACCGAGTGCTAGCTTCGTCAAGCCCACGCTTCCTTCAAAATGCCTGCCAGCCGGCCCCGCCCGGGGTCAAGCCGGTTGGTGCCGGGCGGCCTCGTCGGGTTCAACGCCGTCCGATCCCGTCCAGGGAGCAGTTCGAGGCGCCGGGCGCTGGCGGACCAGCAGCACTCCCAGGATGAAGGCTAAGCCAGCCGCAACGGCGCCCGCCTTGAAGGCCATCTGGTAACCATGAACCGACGCGGCCAAGGTCGCCTTTGCCAATGCTGCTGCCCCTTGGGGTGAACCACCTAGGTTGGCAACTGCGTGCGAGATCTGATCCTTGGTAACCGTGGCAGCAACGGTAACCAGCGCAGCGAGGCCGAGAGAGCCTCCAACCTGCTGGCTGGTGTTCAACAGGGCGGACGCCAGGCCGGTCTCATGTGAACCGACAGAGGCCACAGCGCTCAGCGTCAGGGGAACGAAAGACAGGCCCATACCGAGCCCGACAAGGACCAAGGATCCGAAAACTGAAGGGTAACTCGAAGTCGAAGATACGAACGACACCCAGAAAAGCCCTGCAGCGACGAACGCGGGACCGACCGTGAGAAACGGCCTCGTCCCCAAGCGACGGATCTGCTTGGAGACTGTCACGCCTGTGATGGCCACCGTGACTGGGATGGGCAGGTAAGCCACTCCCGCTACAACGGGGCTGTAGTGCAGAACGTCCTGGAGGAACTGCGTCAAGAAGTAAATCAAGGACAGCATCGCCGCGCCGAGCAGGAACATCATCGAGTACGCAGCTGCTCGTTGACGATCAGCCAAGAACGCCAGCGGTACGAGCGGCCGTTCCGACACCCGCTCGATGAGCAAGAAGACTCCGAGCATGAAGGCACCTGAGACGAGCGAACCTACCGTGGTGACGCTAGCCCACCCTGACGCAGGAGCCCGAACCAACCCGAACACGACCAGCGCCATACCCGCCGAGACCGACAACGCCCCCGGAACGTCGAGACGGCCCCGGCGGGCTTGCGTTGCGGGCAGCGTGGAACGGATAGCGGCCAAAACGGCCACGCCGATGGGAACGTTGACGAACATAACCCACCGCCACGACGATACGTCCACGAGAACCCCACCGAGCAGCAGCCCCAGGGCACCTCCGGCGGCCGACATGCCGGCGTAGACGGCCATGGCCCTGTTCCGGTCGGCACCTTCATCGAACGTGACGGCTATGAGAGACAAAGCCGTCGGCGACGCTACGGCAGCTCCGACGCCTTGCACGGCTCTGGCTGCTACGAGCCAAACCTGGTCAGTGGCCAAGCCTCCAGCGAGTGAGGCGGCTGTGAATAGGGCTATGCCCACGGCGAACATCCGCCGCCGGCCGAAGAGGTCACCGGTTCGCCCTCCGAGGAGGAGCATCCCACCAAAGACCAGTACGTAGGCATCGACAACCCAGGTCAGGTTCGTCGCCGAAAAGCCGAGCTCGCGCTGCATGGACGGCAAAGCGATATTGACGATGGTCAAGTCGAGCATCACCATCAGCTGGGCGGCAGCGATGACCACTAAAGCAAGGCGATGCGCGTGATGTCCCGTTGGCGCTGCTTGCGCCGGGAACGTCGCTGTCATCGTCGATCCCTATCACGGTCGGCAAGGCTCGTAGCCCAAGCAACCACGTCCACCAGCGGGCCTGGGGGATCTCCACCGGAGCGTTCGCGACGCGCTACTTCCACTTCGAACCCCTCGAAGAGGCCTTGCAGCAGCGCCTCCGTGTAGAGCCTAGCCGGGTCGGGCGGCCCTGCCTTTCCGAGAGAGTCGAGGTGGTGGCCGACCACGTAAAAGTGCCCGCCGGGAGCCACCGCACGACCGAAGCGAGCGAAAAGCTCCTCCCGCTCGCCTGGGGCGAAGTGCATGTTGGCGAGCACGACAAGGTCAAACTGGGCGACCGGGGGCTCGTAGATTGTCAGATCAGCCTGCAGCCACTCCGCTGCCACCCCGGCCTGAGCTGCCCGCTGGGCGGCTTGGCCGAGGCCGACGGCTGAAGCATCGACTCCCGTCACTTTCCAGCCCCGCCCGGCCAGCCATATAGCGTTGCGACCCGGGCCGCACCCGAGGTCCAGCGCCCGGCCCGGCGCCAGACCGCTAACTTTCTCCACGAGAGACTCGTCGGGCTTGTCGGGCCATTCGGCTGCTGCGAAACGTTCGTCCCAGACGACCCCCGGATCCGCAGGAACAGATGCTGCTCTGGGTTCGCGAGGGGGTCCGGAAATTTCCTGGCCTGTAGGGTCGTCGCTCATGTGAGCTCCTTTCGCAGCCGTCTCGGACGACTGCTTCGTTTGATAGTCGTGGTGGGCACGGGAGGTTTTTGATGGTCCTGGGAGCCGGTATCGCCGACCCCGGCTTCGATGCGCCACTGTGACAGCGCCAAGTCTGAGGGCTGCTCCCTCGCCGCACCAGCCGGCAAGCCGAGGTGATCCTCCAGCACGCCAAGAGCTTCTGCCAACGCTGCCCGACGGGGCTGTCCCAGTACCTCCGAAAGTATTTGTTCTCTAGACGCAACCATTGCCTCTACTTTCGATGCCAACGCTGCGCCTTGAGACGTGAGGTCGAGCGAACGTGGACGTCGGTCCCCTCCCCTGTGGGCGCTGTGGATCAATCCACGGTCTTCGAGCTCATCCGCACACCGTTTGGCGCTCATTGGATCTGTGCCGAGGCGCCTGGAAAGATGGCGGAGCGAACATCCCGGATCATCACGGAGAGCGCGCAGAACCGCCACCTGCGGCGGCGTCAGGCCAAGGTTCGCGACTTCCAGCGCCCAAGCTGCGCGCATCACCCTTGCGACCCTGCTCATACGAAACCCGATCCCCGCCTCAAGGCCGTCAGGGCTCGTTGGTTCGTCTATATGCGCCACAGCCCCTTTCAACTGTCACACTGGTGACAGTATTCCCGACCGGCTGGTGCTCCGGCCGCGCTAGCGCCCGCCGCGGCGCGAAACAGCCCGGGGGCCACCCTTATCTGGGCTCCACCCGGGCTGTCGCCGGCTGCTGGGTTTTGCTCTGTGTAGGCCGGTCAGGCTGCTGAGTTGCTACCGCCCGTCGAAGGGGACGCTGGCGGTGCCCCGAGGCCGAACGCCTGACGGCTCGCGCCGATCTTGGTCATGTCTACTATCGACGTGGCAGTTTCGTTGCCTGACTGCGTTTCGGCGGTTACCCGCACCGAATCGCTCTGGGCCACTGCCCCGATCCCTCCTGCCTGGGAATCTACGACCGTAGAGGAGCTGACAGCGTAGGTCTGGCTGTAGCCGTCCGCGCTCTTCACCGTGATCGAGTTCGACGACACCGAACTGACCGTACCTACCTGGGTTTCCTCGGTCACGTAGCTACCGGATGGGGTCTTCACGGTGAACACACCGTGAAGCACGTCGCCACCCATCATCGGCCCTCCCATCGGAGCACCGAAGCCAGGACCGAAGTGCCCTCTCGGCCCCGCTGGGGGCGTGGCCGAAGCTGAGGAACTCCCCGTCGACGAAGACGAGCCGCTCGACGTGGAAGTTGCCAGTGATGCCGCTGACGAGTGCGTCGACGGCGACCCGGATAGAGCGAAGGCGGCTCCCGCCCCTCCGAAGCCGAGCAAGGCCGTCAAGCCCACGGTGGCAGCAGCGCGGGGAAATCTCCGCCGCTTCCGCCGGGCGACACCCTCGATTGGCTGGTCGTATGGCTGTTCTGTCATTTCCTTCTCCTTTACTTTTGCGCTGGAGTCGACCCGGATGCGCCCGGTGTCGATGTTCACGCACCTATAGTCGCCACGCCCCATGAGCGACGACTTAGACGATCCTTGGGGTCGTCTGGCTTTAGGCTTGGAAAAGTCTCAGACTTGAGTTGTGCACTCTCGGGCTAGGGCCACACGACAGGAGGATGATTACGAATGCAAGTCGGTCTTCACATCTCGAGCTTCACTTGGCCTGGCGGAGCCCGCTCCACCCGAAGCGACCTGTCTGCTATAGCAGCAGGCGCCGAGCAGTATGGTTTCGCGAAGTTGAGCGTCATGGACCACGTTTGGCAGATAGGACACATCGGACCCCCGGAGCAGGAGATGCTGGAGGCGTACACAACGCTCGGTTTCCTGGCCGCCAGGACCGAGAAGATAGAGCTTCTCGCGTGGGTCACGGCCGTCGTGTACCGAGACCCTGGTCTGCTTGCTAAAGCTGTAACCACGTTGGACGTGCTGTCGGGAGGACGGGCTTGGCTGGGCATCGGAGCCGCCTGGAACAAGGAGGAGGCTGAAGGTCTCGGGCTTTTCTTTCCGCCCGTGGCAGAGCGTTTCGAACGCTTAGAGGAAGCGCTCGAAATATGCCTCGCCATGTGGTCCGACGGCGACTCTCCCTACGAGGGAAAGCACTACCGCCTCGGACGCACCTTGAACTCCCCCCAGGCGCTACGGCGCCCTCACCCACCGATCCTGATCGGGGGGGCCGGCGAACGCAAGACCCTCCGGCTTGTGGCGCGCTACGCCCAGGCTTGCAACCTGCCTGCGGCCACGGACCTAGAGCACAAACTCGACGTCCTACGGCGGCACTGCGATGATGTTGGCCGCGACTACGACGAGATCGAAAAAACAGTGATCGGCCCTCTCGATCCCGGCCAGGATGGAGAGAAAACCGACGATCTCATTTCCTCGATGCGGCGTCTCGCCGAACTTGGAGTCAGCCACTACCACGGCTCGGTCCCAGGAGTAGCCTCACTGACGCCTCTGCGGATCCTCGGCGAAAAGGTGATACCGGTCGTAGCTGGTCTGTGAGCTTTCGACCTTGAGGCTCCGCTCGCCGTCTAGAGCAACCCTGGTTCAGCTCGCAGCTACCGGCGGGGTTGCTGTGATAGTCGGATTGCTTTTCGGCCAGCTCATAGCACCATTCGACCTGATCGTCTTCATCGACGCCGGCCGAGCGGTTCTGCACGGTTCGAACCCGTACGTGAGCGTGAGCTCCCAGGAGTTCCGGTCCGGTCACGCGTTCGTCTATCCGTTGTTTGTGGCATGGCTGTTCGCTCCTCTGGCACTGCTCCCGCGCTACGTCGCAGAACGGCTGTTCGAGGTGGCCTCCATCGCGGCGATCACCGGCGGGGCCAGGCTGCTCGGAAGACGGGAGACGCTCATCCCGGGAATCGTCATAGCAAGTGCCACAACGGTAGTCGGCTTGCAGATGGGCACGATAAACGGCCTTCTCGTGGGTGGTTTAGGCGTTGCATGGTACTTTCGGGATCGACATCCGCTGCTTTGCGGGGTCTTACTCGGGTTGATCGGATCCGCGAAGCTGTTCTTGCTGCCCGTGCTTGCCTGGCCTGCTCTGACCCGTCGTCGGGCGAGCACCGTCGCCGGCGTGCTCACGGCGTGCGGAACCATCGGCCTCAGTTTGGCGCTGGGCTCGCTCGGCCCTAGATCCTACCTGGCAATGCTAAGCGCTCTGGAACATAACGAGACCGCCCGAAGCTGGTCCCTGGCTTCTCTCCTAGCGGGAGCAGGGATGGGCGTGTCCGCTGCTACCAAGTTCGCGCCAGTACTGGTCGGTGCCTGCATGCTGGAGGTGTGGAGGCACCGTCAAAGGCTAGACGACAGACAGGTGCTTGCAACGGTCGTGCTCGCAAGCCTGCTCGTCAGTCCGATCCTTTGGAGCTCGTACCTGCTTCTAGCCCAGGCGGCGCTGCTCGTGTTGGATGCCCCAGAGCTTTACGTGGCCGGCACAGGCCTCGTGAGTTGGATCCTCGTGACACCCGACGTTGCCTCTGTCGAGCGGATCGCAGCGGGTTTCGTTCTCAGCACCGCGCTGCTCGTTGCGATCGCCGTCGCCGGCCGTAGAAAACGAGGCGCGCTTGCGGGTTGCCACGGGGGGATCGTGCGCCTTGCCGTTCCGAAACCAGCCTTAGCTTTAACGTTGTTCGCAGCAGTGCCAGCCACGGCCGGTTATCTGCTTCTCCCGCAAGGTCTCGCAAGTCCCTTACCGACCGTCGCCTTGATCGTCGGTGCAGGGCTGTGGGCCTCGCGGCATTCGGCGACGCCCGGAGCGCGGGCCGCTTGTGGACCCGCCTGAAGCCTCCTCGGGCTGTGAGTCTGTTGAGGCTGGCGGTCTTGCGGTCCCGACCAGGCGGGACTCGCGACCGTAAGGGGAAGGCTCGTAGTAGCGCACTTCCCTCAGGGCGTCAGGCATGTACTGTTGGGCCACCCAGGCGCCGGGGAAGTCGTGGGGATACTTGTAGCCGACGCCGTGACCGACGTCCGTTGCGCCAGCGTAGTGAGCGTCTCTAAGGTGAGCGGGGACAGGCCCGACAGACCGCGACCGTGCATCCTCCAGGGCAGCCCAGATTGCCAGCGCCGTCCGGTTCGACTTAGGAGCGGTCGCCAGATGAACGACAGCCTGAGCTAGGTTAAGTTGCGCTTCCGGCAAGCCGACGAGCTCAACAGCATGCGCCGCAGCGGTCGCGACCAGCAGGCTCGTCGGGTCTGCCATTCCTATGTCTTCGCTGGCCAGAACGACGAGACGCCTTGCGATGAAGCGGGGATCTTCCCCAGCGACGATCATCCGAGCCAGCCAGTGGAGGCTCGCGTCGGGATCGGAGCCGCGTATCGACTTGATCATGGCGCTGACTACGTCGTAGTGGTCGTCACGACTCCAGGTGATCGCCCGAGCGGAGCGAGCCCTCTCGACGTCAGCGACCGTCACGTTGCGGCTCTCCCCGGCAACGGCGATGGCCACCTCAAGGGTGGTCAGCAAGGCACGACCGTCGCCGCCCACCGAGCTCACGATCGCGTCCGCTGCTTCAGGTTCGATCGTCGCCCCCTCCAAGCTCAGGGCCCTGCCCAGGAGGGTCTGCAAAGCTGAGTCGCCGAGAGGTTCAAGGCGAAGCAGCGTCGACCGGGAAAGCAGCGGGCCGTTAACCTCGAAAAAGGGATTCTCCGTGGTAGCCCCCACGAGGGTGAGGGTTCCGTCCTCGACGCTGGGCAGGAGGGCGTCCTGCTGGGACTTGGAGAAACGGTGCACCTCGTCGACGAGAAGGACGGTGGCCGTGGAGCTCTCAGCCAAACGCCGGCGGGCGCGCTCGGTGGCCTCACGGACGTCCTTGACCCCCGCGGTCACGGCGCTCAAAGGTTCGAAGGCAGCGCCAACCGAATCTGCCAGGAGCCGTGCTATGGTCGTCTTTCCCGTACCCGGCGGGCCCCACAGTATCACCGAGCTGAGACGGCCGGTCTCGATGAGCGCAGTCAGAACTCCCCCTGGCCCAAGCAGGTGGTCTTGACCGACCACGTCCGACAGGCGCCTGGGGCGCAACCTTGCCGCCAGCGGGCCCCGCTCGCGCAAACGCTCCTCGAGCGCATGCTCGAACAGACTGGGTGACGGCCCCCGTCCTGCAGGCGCCCCTAACCGACGATCATCGCTGCTGTTCATCTAAACACTGTGGCTTACACTGCGTGCAGAGCGGTACCTGGAAACGGCGAGGCAAAATGGCTATTTTCGAGCGACGCCAACTACGAGGGAGAAACATGACACAGGGCCCGCTCGACGGCCTACGGGTGCTCGACGTGACGAACGACACCGGGCGGTTCGCAACGAAGCTTCTCGCCGAGGCCGGAGCAGACGTGATCCGAGTCGGCAGGGGCATCGCCGGGCCCGACATGGCCGAGCCGGAGGCAAGCCGGGTCGGCGGGGTCGCCGACTGGTGGTACGACAACTCCAAGCGCCGGGCTGAAGTCGACCTCGACACCGACGAGGGTCGCAGCACCTACGCTCGTCTTGCCGCTTCCTGCGACATCGTCGTAGAGACCGAACCACCGGGGAGGCTGTCCGCGTTGGGTATCGACCACGCCGACCTTGCAACCACCAACCCGGGCCTCGTGCAAGTTTCGCTGACACCCTTCGGTCGGACCGGCCCTAGGGCTCACTGGCAGACCAGCGACCTTGTTGCCGGCGCTCTCGGCGGCGTCATGTCACTGACCGGTCTCCCAGATCTGCCGCTCAACTCCTGGGGAAGGCAGACCTACAACGTTGCGGGTTTCGTAGCAGCCATCAGCGGGCTGGCAGCTCTACGAGCTTCAAGGAGATCGGGTTTCGGGGAGTTGGTGGACGTCTCGATTCACGAGGCGGTGTGCACGACGGTGGAGCAGCTGCTCTTCCAGTACTGGTTCGACGACGTGCTGCCCTATCCCAAAGTCGCCGAACGCCAAGGGTCACTTCATTGGATCCGCGCCTATAAGGTGGTGCCGGCCCGGCGAGGCTGGGCTATGATAACGCCCACTCCCAACGCCCCGGGTTTGCTCGCCTGGATGGCCGAAGAGGGATTCCCAGCTGCGGTCGAGCTCGCAAAGCGGCCTCTCGCTGAGCTGATCGGCGACTTGGACACGGTGATGGAGGTGGTCGGCGAGTTCGCCGCCACCAGAGACGCCGGGGACCTCTTCAAAGAGGCGCAATCCCGTCACATTGCCTTTGCGGAGGTGCAAAGCGTCTCGCAGGTGGCCGCCAACCCGCAGCATGGTTACCGAGGTTTCTTCCGAGATGCTCACTGGGAAGGCCCCAAAGTGACCATTCCAGGCCCGGTAGCGCATTTCAGCCGTACGCCCGCCGCGCCGCCTCGTCCCCCAGAGGACATCGGAGACGGAATCGCCCGGGCGGCTTTCGTCGAACGGGGCGGTCCATCCGACGCTCGCGGCCCGGCGCAGAAGGCGGTCCGCCCCAGCGAGGCGGGCAAGCCGCTCGCCGGCCTTCGAATCCTCGACCTAAGCCACGTGCTGGCCGGGCCGATGTGCACAAGGATCCTCGGGGATTTAGGCGCCGACGTGATCAAAGTGCAGACCCAGCAACGAGCTACCACGGTCAACGACCCTTCTCACCCCTACTTCTACGAGTGGAACCGCTCGAAGCGGGCAGTCACCCTCAACATGAGCCACTACCGAGCGCCCGGTGTCATGCGCCAGCTGGTCGAATCAGCCGACGTGCTGATCGAGAACTTCTCGGCTGGAGTCCTCGACCGTTGGGGCTTGTCCTACGGGCAGGTAGCCCAGTGGAACCCGCGACTCGTGTATGTCACGATGTCCGGGTGCGGTCATAGCGGACCGTGGTCGAAGCTGGTCACCTACGCTCCGACGATCCACGCCCTATGCGGGCTAACTTATTTGACGAACCCGCCTGGCCGGGGCGACATCGGACCGGGATTCTCCCTCAACGATCACGCCGCTGGCCTGGCCGCCGCTTTCGCAGTGCTCAGCGCTCTAGAGGAGCGTGAACACAGCGGCCTCGGCCAGCACGTCGACATCTCCCAGATGGAGACCGGTGGCATTCTGATCGGCCCTGCTCTCGTCGACTTCCTAAACAACAACCGGGAAGCTCAACCGGCCGGCAACCGCGACTGGCTTGCGACAATGATCCCCAATGAGTGCTACCGCTGCGCAGATGGGTTCTGGCTCGCTGTCACCTGCCGCGACGACCGCGACTGGGCTCGCCTGATCGAAGGGACCGGGCTGCGAGCCGACCCTTCTCTCGCTAACGCCGCAGCGCGCGCCACCCGAGCCGGCGAGGTCGACGCGCTTGTCGGCGGATGGGTTGCAAGCCAAGTTGCCGCAGACGCCGAGAGTCTCCTCCAACAAAGCGGGGTGCCGGCGGGACGGGTGCAAAACGCTGGGGACCTGATGGCCGACCCCCAGCTCGAAGAGCGGGGCATGTGGCTACGTTTCGAACACCCGACGTTCGGCGAAAGACCCCACGACCGTTTCCCGGCGATCTTCGCCAGGTCCAACTTGGAACCGTACCGCCGGCCGGCCGCCTACCCGGGTGAGGACAACTTCGAGGTGTACCCGGAGCTTCTCGGCATCGATGAAGCGGCGATAGCCGAGGCTATGAGCGACGGGCTGTTTAGCTGAGCCACCCTGCTTGTGAGGTAACAACCGCTTGAAGTTCCTAAACAGGGCGCCAAGCCTATCATGGCGGGGTGAACGTCCTTGCGGAATCCTGGCGATCCTGCCCGACTGACGCCTGCGCCAAGATCACCACTGGCGCTAGCAGACTATGAGGCGTCTGATCCGCAAGCGTGGTAGCAAGGGCGCGTCGATGGTAAAGCTTGTCGCGTTGAGCGCCGTCTTGTTGGCTTCGTGCGGTTCGAGCCAGACATCAGTGACTAAGATCAACCCAACTCAGGGGACCGTGACAATACAAACACCTGCCTCTCCCACCGGCGCAGGAAGCTCAAAAGCTCAGACGGTACCGACCGTGTTCAACTGTGGCGGCGGCGCTTTCAAGCCCGAAACCCTCCTGGTCGCCTGCGCCAAAGAAGCCACCACTGTCACCGGCATTACCTGGACTTCTTGGTCGTCCACGAGCGCTACCGGCAGGGGCACGGTTCATCTTTACGTGAAAGGTAAGCTGATCAACGCTGGCGCGAAACTAACTCTTGGCGGCGTGAAGCAAACCGCTAACGGCCTGCAGTTCTCGACTGTTTCACTCACTTGGACTGGACCTTCCCCCGACGGTCCCCCGACGGTCAGTCTGGCTCTCACCGTGGCCCCCGCCCCTTAAGCAGCCCCTGGTCTTAGGAAGGCCCGGCCACGTCCACGCGTACGTGGCCGGGTCGTCGGTAACGGCGTCTTCGGAGATAGTCGTCTATGATTCTGACCGTGCGACTCGTCCGACGGACCGTGATGGCGCTCGGAATCACCGCCGTCATCGCTGTCGTCGTGCGCCTCAGAGGAACTGGCGGAACTCCACCTCAACGCGGAGGGTGGAGGGAGATATCCACCGACGATCTCAGCTGACGAACGCCTCCACATGCGCGTAGCCGTTGTCGGAGTGGGAGCCGTGGGCTCTAAAGTCGTGCGTTTCCTCGCCG
Source organism: Actinomycetes bacterium (assembly GCA_021799445.1). Classification (GTDB taxonomy): domain Bacteria; phylum Actinomycetota; class Acidimicrobiia; order Acidimicrobiales; family Palsa-688; genus JAJZAM01. The sequence continues at coordinate 16,993 of JAJZAM010000012.1, read as the reverse complement.
CTTCCGACGAAGTCGAAGCTGTAGTCGCCCTGCGGCGGGAGCCATCACCTCAGCGAGCCCCGCTTGAGTCCTGCCATCAGATGCCCGGCGGAAGTGACTTCTCGACTTCAGACGCCAAGGTCTCCTTCTGCGACTTGAGTAAGGTTGAAGACTTGGACGTGGACGTCACCGTCGTGACAGTCCCCGATCTGCTCAGGCACTCAGTTGGCCGGAGCCTCGACACGGGAGGCCACTTGGTCACCCCGGTCGACGAACCGGGATTGCTGCGCCGTGCGTTGAAGTCCGACGAGAGCGCCCGGCAGCGCCGCTGCAGCCTTGCGCTGGGAACGGGAATGGCGCCCGGCTTGTCATGCGTGCTCAGCCTCCTGCTACGAGGAGGCAGCAGCGGCCGAGGTTACCGGGGCGGTTTCGACTCGGTTGAAGAAATCCACGTGGCCAGCGCCGGCACCGGTGGACCGACTTGCGCAAGGCGCCACCACTCGGCTCTCGCCGCCATCTCCATCGACTGGCAAGAGGGAGCGTGGAGGCGCAGACCCGGAGGATCCGGGCGGGAACTAGTGTGGTTTCCCGATCCGTTCGGAGGTGCCGACTGCTACAGGGCCTACCTGGCCGACCCGATGCTACTGGTTGGCGCTTTCCCTGCGGCAAGGCGGATTACCGCCAGGATTGAAGCCACCAGGCGGGACCGGCTGACCTCTCCCCTACCGATGCTGCGCAAGCCTCACCCGGAAGGTCTGATCGGCGCTGTCAGGGTTGAGATGAGAGGCTTCGTCGGCACCGAGGCCGTAACCCGGGCTCTCGGAGCGTCGGGAAGGCCGGCTGTGATCGCTGCGGCGGTGACCGCTGTAGCAGCGCGATGGGCGGGGCAAGGGCGCCTAGCACGGTGGGGATCCGGCGGCCTCGCCGAGATGATCGACGATCCGGCGGAGTTTGTCAGGGACTTAGCACGCCTTGGAGTTCACGTATCGGAGTTTGTCGGCGGAGACGTCTGAGCTTGCGATGGCCGGGAGACACCCGGAGTGTCAGCTCTGAGCCCCCATCCGAAACGACGGCTGATGGCGGCGGATTTCTCGCCTGGCGATGGTCATCTTGTGAACCTCATCGGGACCGTCAGCTATCCGCAGCGTGCGCATCCCCGCGTACATGTGGGCGAGCGGAGTAAACTGAGTTACTCCCGCAGCACCGTGAACTTGTATCGCACGGTCTATCACTTCCAACGCCATCCTAGGCACGGCCACTTTGATCCCCGAGATCTCGCTGGCCGCGGCCTTGTTACCAACAGTGTCCATCAGGTGGGCGGCCTTCATAACGTACTCGCGTGCCATATCGATCGCTATGCGAGACTCTGCGATCCAGTCCTGTATAAGCCCCTTGTGAGCCAGGGAGGAGCCGAACGTGTGCCGCTCCAACGAACGTGTCACCATGAGCTCCAAGGCACGCTCGGCGACGCCGATCGAACGCATGCAGTGGTGGATCCGCCCGGGACCGAGCCTGGCCTGGGCTATGGCGAAACCTCCCCCTTCTACGCCCAGGAGATGATCGGAAGGGATCATGACATCTCTGTAGATGACCTCGGGGTGGCCACCGATCTCGCTGTAGCCGAACACGCTCGGCAGCATGCCGATCGACACGCCGGGGGTGTCTATCGGTACGACGACCATCGACTGGCGCAAGTGGGGTGGCGCCTCAGGGTCGGTAACGCCCATCACCACGAGCACTTTGCAGCGGGGGGACGCCGCTCCGGAGCTGAACCATTTCCTCCCGTTCAAAACGAAACCACCTGGGGTTCGCTCTATGCGCAGTCCGATGTTAGTGGCGTCTGAAGACGCAACGTCCGGTTCGGTCATCGAAAACGCGCTTCGAATCTCCCCAGCCAACAGAGGCTCCAACCATGTCGCCTTGATCCTGTCGGTGCCGTACTTGTGAATTATCTCCATGTTTCCGGTGTCGGGAGCAGAGCAGTTAAGCGCCTCCGACGCGAAGCTAACCCGGCCCAGTATCTCCGATATCGGTGCGTAGTCGACGTTAGACAGCTTCGTCCCTGGGTGATGGGGCTCGAGATCAGGAAGGAAAAGGTTCCACAGGCCGCGTTCGATCGCAGCCGCTTTCAGCTTCTCCATAACTTGGGGGTAGCCGTCGATCGAGCCCTCAAGCTGCAAGTAGTAGAGCTCTTCGTTCGGATAGACGAACGCTTCCATGTAGCGACGAACTTGCTCTTGTAACTCCAAGCCGATCTCGCTGAACTGATATGGCATGAGCGAATTCTTAGGCCCAGCGGGCGGTCTCCGATAGAGCCTTTCGGCCCTATAGGAGACGCTTATCGCAACGCAGGCGGATAAGCGCGCTTCACGGTCTGCGGAAACGCTGATGCCAACGGGGCTTCCAGTCCAGGGGATCGACGATCGGGGTCTTCGACAACGCCCTGTTGACGAGCCTCAGAGCCTCAGTGGCATGGAAGTCATCGGAATGCGCCCTGACCAGGGATGCGAAAAAGTCCCGGGCCTCTTGGAGAGCTTCACGGTCGTGTCTTAGTTTCTTCGCCAGATCTTCGGGGTCGGTCTCGCCTTCGGCGAGCATCCGCTCTGCTTCGGCGGCGGCCTCCTGGGCCCGGGGTGTAAGTAGCCTGAAACGCTGCGAATGGAGGACCGGGTAACTAGGGCGGGCGCAAACTATCAGACCGGCGTGATCGTCAGTAGTCATGGGCTAGGTGACTCTAACATCGCCTGCGTAACTCTACGCGAATCGCGGAACGGGCATTCCGGACATTCCGTTGAAACTGTGCAGACCCCATTCAGCCAAATGTCTCCAGGCGACGGGTTCGCCGCTCGTGGCCCCCTCTATCAGGTTCATCAAGAAGCTGTCGCCAGGAGATACTGTTGCGCTCACGCGGCCCGACCCGCAGCCGTTACCGCCGGTTACGTCCACCCTCCAGAAATCCTCGACGAGGTGCTGAGAGATTCGGACCGTTACCACCCGGTGCGTTTCTACCGCCACCACTTGCTCGGCGACCAATTGTTCTTCCGACACGACGTTTCTCCAGTCTGGCCGGTCAACTTCACTGACAACCCCGACTCTAGCTACGTTATCGGCCGTTCTTTGACAGCCTCTTAAGCCTCCGCCTGGACAGCCCGGACGGCGCGACTGCTCCTGCGCTGCCGCCGCTTCCGCTACTAGTTAGCTTATTCCGGTGCGCTGCGCACACCAAGACCACAGAGCTTCTCCGTCGACTCGTGCTTGAGCAGGGCTCCGCCTAGTACTTGGGAGGTAGTACTGACCCCTTAAGCGTCGGTCATGCCAGAAGCCAGGTTCAGGCGGGACGGCCCTTGCGAGGGCTTCGCTGACGAGCCACACGACGGTGTCAGCCCCCTGTTCCGGGGTCCGTAGCAGCGGCCCGAGGCGCGCCATTCCCGGCAGGCCAGCGTCTAGGCCCGCGGTCCTCACCCATCCTGGGTGGGTGCTGTAGCTTTGAAATCCAGACCCGAGCCTTTGCTGCCACTGCGAGGCGAGAACAACCTGGGCTCTTTTAGCGCGGGCGTAGGCCACTGCCCCCCGGTAGTCGTTCCGGGTCATCTCTAGGCGACTCAAGTCGAACCTCTCTGTGTACATTCCGCCGGAGGACACGGTGACGAGCACACAGCGCTTCGAGTCGAGCAAAGTCGACAAACGGCAGGTGAGGCGGAACGGGGCTAGGACGTGCGTGGCTACCGTAAGCTCGGTCCCGTCGGGAGCCTGACGATAGCTACGGAACAAAGCTCCGGCGTTGTGGACCACGGCGTCCAGCGCGGCGGATGTCGCCCCGACCTGTTCGACGAGGGCTTCCACCTGGGCTGGCTCGACCAGGTCTGCCGGTACTACTGCGGCTGTGCCGCCAGCGTCGAGGACGTTCTTGGCTGACAGGCCGAGCCGATCAACGTCCCGGGCCGTCAATATAACGTGAGCGCCGCGCCGAGCGAGCCCCACTGCGACGGCCCGCCCGATGCCCGACGAAGCTCCGGTCACCAAAACGGTCTTGCCGTCCAAGCGGGGCGGTTCCTCCCACCCTTCGCTTGCGCTGCGCACCTCGAATCCGATCCGGCTGAAGCTGCCCACGATAGAAGCTTCCAGGGCGACGTCGGCTAGCGACGCTATAAGGCGGTGGGGGCGCTGCATGCTCCCAACGCTACCGTCAGTGGCTGTATTTTAAGTTAGGTGGTCGCGACGAGGCATCCGGCTGACCGCGTGGGGAGCGCCGACGCCGCCGAGCGGGGTAGCCTCCACCGCCGACCCCGAAAGCTCGGCTCTCGGCAACCGGTTCGTCGTCTCCGGCGTCGGTACTTGAGGGGCTTTAGTGTTGTGACGGCGGTGGTGGTGCTCGCATCCTTAGCGGCGACCTTGGCCGGCGTTGCGGTCACTCCTTCGGCCAGCGACGCCCCGGCCAGGGTGATGGCACTACTCGCCGAGCACCACGCCCCGAGCGACAACGGGGTGGTCCCCACAAGGATTGGGGACGCCGTTCTAGCCACCGAGGACAGCAGGTTCTACTCTGACACTGCTCTTGACCCGCAAGGCACGCTACGCGCCGCTTGGGGGTTCGTGACCGCAAACCCGAACCTGGGAGGGGCTACGATCGAAGTCCAGCTAGCGAAGCTGCTCTATACCCCAGGGCGGTCTGACCCGGGGTCTCTCGCCGAGCAGGTCGTCATGGCTTTCAAGCTCGACCACGATTTCACGAAAACTGAGATCCTTGCCATGTACCTCGACGCCGCCTACTTCGGCGACGGGGCATACGGGGTCACCCAAGCGGCCCTTCACTACTTCGATCGGGAGCCAAGCCAACTCTCTTGGGGGCAGGCCGCCCTCATAGCCGGTCTGCTTCAAGCACCTTCGGCTTACGACCCCCGGACTCACCTAAGCGCAGCCCTAAAGCGTAGAAGTCATGTTTTCGCAAGGCTTGTAGCGGTAGGGCGGCTTAGCTCCTCACAAGCCCTTGCCGATCAGAGCGCGCCACTCGACCCGGCGATACCCTTCGGGGGCTGACTCAAATCGCAGTCCCGTCGTGCGACGCCTCTCCTTCAAGAGGCCAGAGCCATCCGCAGAAGCGGACTAGCGAACATCACCCCTCGCCTTGGGATAGCCTCATGGCGAGGTGACAAGTCCTGTCAGATCCGACCGTTTCACGTACGGTCCAGTGGAAGTCGACGAACCAGCCGGGGTCGTTCGCTTCCACTACACGCTCGACACGGTAGAACTTGTCGAGCAACTCGAAGTTGGACCTGGGCACACGTGGAGTCCAGCTGCCTACGAAGCGGTCCGTATAGTGGGGCTCCTAGCAGGAGTGTCCTACTTCAAGGCGGGAGCTCCTCCGGTAGTGGACCTCGGCAACACGCAGCTAAGGCCAGGTGACGTCGAGTTCCTCCGAGACTTTTACATCCAAGGTCTCGGCGAGTTCGCCTATAGGAACGGCTTGGACCTCTCCGATCTGGAGTTTGCCGGGGGAAAGCAGGAGCCACCTTTCGAACTTGACGAGGCCGAGCTAGCTAGCCACCCTAGGCACCACCTGCTCGTTCCCTTCGGTGGGGGGATCGACTCGATCGTCACCGTAGAGACCCTTAAGGCTTCGAGATCCGACGCCGAGTTGTTCGTGCTCGACCGTGCTGGGGCTCCTCCGTTCCGGGCGATCGAGCGGGCGGCTTCGACGACAGGTCTTGCTGTGAGACGGGCCCAACGCGAGATCGACCCCTGGATCCTCAGCCCGGAGGCCGGGAGGAGCGCTTTCAACGGCCACGTCCCTGTCACCGGTATCGTCTCGGCAGTTGCCGTGCTGTGCGCCGTCCTAACCGGCCGAGGGCGAGTCGTCATGTCAAACGAGTGGTCGTCGAGCAAACCGACCCTCACCTTTAACGGGCGTGAAGTAAACCACCAGTACTCAAAGAGTTACCTTTTCGAGGCGGGTTTCCGGTCGGTGCTCGAAAGCTCACTCGGCTCGCTCGTCGAGTATTTCTCTTTGCTGAGGCCGTTCAGCGAGCTGTGGGTTGCGGAGCGCTTTTCCCGGATGACCGACTACCATAAGGTCTTTCACTCGTGCAACCGTGCCTTCCATCTCGACCCCGCTAAACGCCTGGACTCTTGGTGCGGCCGCTGCGACAAGTGCTGCTTCATCGACCTGATTCTCGCCCCGTTCTTGGACCATGACCGGCTCTTGGAGATCTTCGGCGGGGCTGAGCCCCTAGAACAAAGGGATCTGGTCGAAGTTTTCGAGGCTCTACTGGGACTGAGCGGGGCTTTCAAGCCCTTCGAATGCGTCGGTGACGTGGACGAGAGTCGTGTTGCTCTTCGTCTAGCTGCTAACAGGCCCGACAGGGCATCAAACGAGGTGATGTCCCTTCTTCTAGACAAGCTGGACAGGGCTGGCGGACAGTCTTGCGCCGAACCCGCATCCTTCATGCTCCCGATGGGCGCCCATCACATACCCTATGACCTCTCACCCACTACGCTGGTCTGACCTTCGAGGCGTCAAGGTCGGCGTGTGGGGCGTCGGGTCCGAAGGTCGGGCGACACTACGACGGTTGCAAGCCTGCGGCGTTGAACCCTTCGTCGTCGTCGACGACAATCCAACAGAGCCTTGGGTGGTGAGCACTAAAGGTGGGGGCCTGGAGTCACTTCTTCGCTGCGAGGTGGTCATCAAGTCGCCGGGACTCTCCCGCTACGGTGACAACGTGAAACGGCTCGAAGCCAACGGCGTGGCGGTCGTCGGAGGGATGGGGCTGTGGCTTGAGCAGGTCGGCCCGGAAAACGTGATCGGCATAACCGGCACCAAAGGCAAGTCTACGACGACGTCGGTTGCTGGGCACCTGGCATCAGCTTTCGGGCGGGCCTGCTTCGTCGGAGGCAACCTCGGCACTGTTCCCTGGGATACAACGCCGTGGGATAACGCCGGCGACCCCGCCGAGCCCGGGCCCAGCGACGCGAAGACCGCTTCGCCCGACCGGCCGGTTACCTGCGTCGGAGCGGGCGCCACCGACGGACCGGGCCAGGACCGGCTTTGGATAGTGGAGGTTTCTAGCTTCCAAGCTACCGACTTGTGGTCCTCGCCAGCTGTCGTGGCTGTAACGTCGCTGCACCCGGACCACCTCGACTGGCATGGCTCTGTAGAAGCGTACTATCGGGACAAGCTGTCGATCTGCGGGCGGCGCGGCGGCCGGATCGTGGTGGCTAACGGCGACGACGAACGCCTCGTGGAGCGCGCCCGATCGCTTCGTCCCGGGCCGCGGTGGGTTCGCTTTCCGGGCGTCCCGGCCGTTAGCACCTTTGACGGTAGGTCTCCGTCGTGGGTAGAACCTCTCGGCCTGAGAGGACGTCACAACGTGCTTAACGCTCTTATCGCCGCAGCTTGCCTCGAAGAAATGGGCATAACAGAAGCCTCCGATCCCGTTAGGCTCGCCGAAGCCGCAAGCGGATTCCGGGGTCTTCCCCACCGCCTCGAAACAGTCCGGGTCCACGAAGGAGTCGAGTACGTCGACGATTCCCTTTCCACTAACGTCCTACCGACGATCGCGGCCACCGAGGTGTTCGCTGACAGGCCCCTGGCGCTGATAGCCGGAGGCTTCGACCGCGACATCGACTACGCCCCACTCGCAGAGCACCTCGCAGCACGCAGCACGCCGTATCTGGTCTTCACCGTCCCGGACAGCGGCGAAAGGATACTCCGGGAGGTGAAATCGAGAGGCGGCGATGCCCTATCGTGCACGGACATAGGCGAGGCTGTCTACAGGGCCTCTCAGTGGGCACCGCCCGGCGCTGTGGTACTGCTCTCGCCGGCTGCTGCGAGCTTCGGGCGCTTCAGGAGCTACGAAGAACGCGCCGAGGCCTTCCGCTCTGCCGTCGAGGCGCTCGGAAGCTCCGCCTAGACGGTTCCTCAAGCGCCCTGTGAACGCCTATGTGATGGCCATGCGTGGATGTCAACCGGCTGTGACCCGCGGGGAAGCCACCACGGACAGAGAAGCTGACACCTCGGGCTTACGCAGCTTCCAGATGAACGAGTCGTAGAAAAAGTGCAACGCCCCTACGCTTAGGACCGCCACGAGAAGAACGACGGCGGGCACGACGTAGTACAGCAAGGCAAAAGCTGCGCTGACGGCAGCGAGGTACACGACGAAGAACCAAATCCGGCCGTGGGGAAGCCGAGCGAGGTCGCCCAGCAGGCCGGGGTGGCGAGCTTCCCCTGCGACCGACCTGTTGACAATAACAAGGTACTCGATCGAATGAGATCCCACGAAGCCCACAAGCCCAGCGATCGGATCGACCATGGCCACGGCAAACAGAGCAGCCGTGGAAGCCACGTACAGCCACTTTCCGGGATTCCGTCGCCCAGAGCGAAACTCACCAGCCAACCAGCGCACTGCGAGATAACAAGCGGCCAGCGCCACGAGCGGCAGTGCGATCGTCGCCTCCGCTGACATTCCAGCGAGGATCTTTACAGCGGTCCCGGTAACTGTAATGACACCAAAGTTATTTACAGTTTTTATAATATCGTTACGAGCAACCACAAATAACAAAGGAACTGCAAACCATGTAAAGACCATCAATTTTTCTGTCTTCGCCTGGTTGTCACCCTGCTTTCGACCGTAGATCCTCATTATTCCGTAACGCTGCATGAGGGTGTGCTCGGCGTTCCACAGACCCCCTACAACCGCCACCGCCACCGGGATGGCCGTGGCGAAAACCGACACGGCCACGATGACGACAGCGGGGGACAAGAGAAAGAGCCTGCGGTGACTGCCCAAGCGCCACGGGCTGGCGTACACGAAGGGCAGGGTTAGCGGCTGATGCGCAAAGGAAAGGAACATGACGCAGGCAACCAGCAAACTGAGAGCCCGGGGGTTCCCTTCGCTGAAGTGACCGGCCAGAGCCAGCGGCACCCAGGCGAGAATGAGGGCTACGTCAGCCGCCGGCCTTCCGATCCACCTGCTTGACTCCACGCCTCGAATCTAACCGCTTGGGACTTTCGTCTCTACTGAGGACCTCTCAGAGCTGACAAGCTGGTGAAACGACGAGATGAAAGAAGACAGACCATGACAGATGCAGCGGAGACCTCAAAGACTTTGGTCGTCTACGACGAGATCGATGAGGACGAATGCCGGGCTCTCCTCGAATCGAACACTTTCGGCCGGATCGCCGTCGTCGCCGGGGGACAGCCGATGATATTCCCTGTGAACTACCGCTTCGCCGACGACTGCGTCGTGTTTATGAGCAACGACGGGACAAAGTTAGTGGGGTCGGACCTTGCCAGAGTCGCCTTCGAAATTGACAGCCTCGACCCTCGAACCGGGGACGGTTGGAGCGTCTTGGTGACAGGAACCGCCAACGACATCAGCTCCGCCCTGGACGACCGGTCCGAAGCGCTACGCCACCTGTCTGTTCAAACCGCGGTTCCCGGCGAACGTACGCACTGGGTGGAGATAGTCGCTCAAAGAATAACCGGGCGGCGTCTCTCCCACCGCAATCAGTGACGACGCAAGCAGACCCTGCTACATTTAACCGGTCCACGCTTGCCCGTAGCGGGCGCCCAACAGACGCCCATCCGGGGTGGATCACGTCCTAAAACTTTTCGTAACGGTCCGAAGTAGCCCAGCTAAGACAGGAGCCTCGCAGGTTCACATGGTGGTGTCCAAAGCCTGGATGCGTCGAAATCCCCTTCCGGGCGCGCTATGACCGCTCCTCTGCGAGTGTCGGCCGCCAGGGGTCTCGTCTCTTGCCTAGCGTCGGTCACGTTCTTCTGCGTTGCGGTTACGGCTTCCCAACCGGCGTCGGCCAGCAGCGTCACTTCGGACCAGTCACAGATCGCCCAGATCGAGCAGAAGATAGCCAGCGAAGGCGCAGCCCTTCAACAACTCGTAAGCCGGACCAACACCACGCAGGACCAGTTAAACGCCCTACAGCAAAAGCTGGCCGAGGAGAGGCAGCAACTCGCGGTCCTGCAAACAAACGAAGCGACCGCAGCAGCCAACTTACGCAAGCTGGCCGTGCAGGAGTACGTTGACGGCCCTGATCCACAGGTCGGACGCGCCACGAAGGGATCTTCACTCGTGAGCAGGGCGGACTCCGCAATGGTGGAAGGCGAATACGTGAAAGTCGCTGGCCTGGACGTGACCCAAGCGATCCAGAGTTACGCGCTGGACGCAAAACTAGTCGCCACGACTCAAGCTGCCACGGTGAACCTCTCCAACGAGGCACAGCGGACCGTTGCGACTCTTGGAACGCAGAGGCGAGCAGCGCTGCAGGCTCTGGCAAGCGACGAAGCTACCCTTAACCAGGTCAAAGGCAACCTTGTCCAACTTCTCGCAGCGGCCCAAGCCAAGCAGAAGGCAGCGCAGCAGGCTGCCGAAAAAGCCCTTGCCCTACGCGTCGCCAGTACCCAAGCGCCGCCAGCACAACACCAGGTGGCTACCACGAGTGGCCCCCCGGTCGCGGAACCCCCTACCACTTCCGCGCCAACCACGACGACCAGCCCACCGGCTCGTGTTACCCTCCCGGCTTTTAGCCCTCCGACGCCGGTTGCGATTACGCCGCAGCCGGCGCCTGCGGGAGCGAGCGGGTACGCGAACCCCCTTCGGTCGATAGCAGCCATCAACCCCGAACGCGTAGACCAGGGCGTGGACTACAGCGGTTACGGTCCGATTTACGCCATCGGTGACGGCGTGGTTCTCTCCACTTCCAATAGCGGGTGGCCGGGCGGCACCTACATCACCTACAGGTTGACGGGCGGGCCGGCGGCTGGTCTAACCGTGTACGCCGCCGAAGACATCTACCCCTCCGTCAGCATCGGGGAGACAGTAACCCCCGACACGGTCATCGGGACGCTCTACGAGGGGCCGGCGGGGATGGAAACGGGGTGGGCTGACGGGGGTATCGGCTCCACAATGGCCTACAACGCCGGACAATTCAGCGGTGCCAACTCCACGGCGTTCGGCTACAACTTCTCGCAACTCCTCGCTTCCCTTGGCGCTCCGAGCGGAATCCTGCAGAACAGTCCACCGACCGGGGTTCTGCCTTCGGGCTGGCCCCAGTGGTGATCTACGTCTTGTTAGAGAACAACCTCAGGCTAGGAGAACAACCTCGGGCTAGGTGCGATCCGGGCCACCAAACGATTCAGATCGGCAAGGAGTCAGTGTAGGGAACCCCTCCCCGTGAGACGTACGAGGTGTACTCGTGTCCGTCCCACCACCGGTATTCCCAACGCCCTGATGGATCGGGCCGCCAAGCGGGAGCAGAGGAGACATCGAACGCCTGAGCGGAAACACTTTCCCCGGACCCACTAAGAGGAGGCGCCTGAGAGGTCGTGTCATAGCCGTACGGGTAGGGCTGAGAGTAAGGGTCGTTTGCTGGAGGCGTAAAACCACCTGGTCCGTACGGACCGTAGCCAGGATATCCGCCTATCCGACCTCCGGGGCTGTAGGGGCCTCCTATCGACCTCGACCCGTACCCGGGCCTCGGGCGCATCAAAGCTATGATAACTACTCCCACAGCGCCGAGCACGAGTCCGAGCACCAGCCCCTCTACAGGGCGCCCCTTGGCTCGGCCGACCGCCCAACCGGCGAAGCTCATCGCTACCCAAGCCAGAAATGCAAATTCGAACATCTCGATCACCTGTTATCGATCGTAGTTTTGGAGAGCAGAAGATCCTGAAGGGTTACCCAATTCAAAACTTACAGCATCCGGCGTTAAATTGTCCTGAAATGCACATAACAGTTCTCAAGATTGCTCGGGCCAGCCCCTTGTGAGCTCGGGTATCAGCGTCGGCCGGTTGCTAGCTGAACTTGATCTACTTCGCATCTAACCGTTAACAATTTCGAATCCGACGCTGATCATCAGGCGCCAGTCACTCAACTTGCAACTGCAACTTGCGTGGCTCAACCACCGAGCTGCGCTTGCATCTGCTCCCGGGATACCAGCCGGAACGATGCCCTGTCCATCTCCCTACCGTCGATGCGGACGCTGAAGAAGTATGGTCCCGGTGCCGGCAAGGGCAATCCGAACAGCGGAATGGCGAGAGGCATCGCCGACTCGTCACCGTCGATCATCGTCGGCATCCGCACAGCGGTGAACACTATGGCGATCATACCCTGATCCGCCGGGTCGGCCTCCTCTGGGAGTTGGTCGCTGAGCAGGACTCGACGCTGCGAACCATCGGCTTCCGACACCAGTTCGATGGTCATCAAGTGCTTCGAGTCGGTCTCGGTCCACGCTATGGACACCAAGACAGCTAGGAAGATGTTCACCGGGTAAGGCGGCGTTTCGGTGTTGCTGGCGAGCATGGAGATCCCGGCGCCGCTTATGAACAGCTTCCCACCACTGACCTCAGCGAAGTCACACAACAATACTTTGGCATCCATCTCTCAGATCGCCTCCCGGCAGGTCCGCCGGGACCTTCCAACGGTCGGACCCGAACATCTTGTCACCTCTCGGAACACCCCTACCTTCCGCGAACACCGCAACTCGACTAATCAGGCATTTAACTCTATTCAGTACCTTCCCGACACTTGCGGCTAAGCGATAGGAGGAACGCATGACCAAACGTCCAGAGGTACTGGCCGGTGAGGCGTGGGCCGACACCGACTCCCGCCTCGAAGAGCTCCACGATCGTCTGGTGACTTGGTGGGCTGGGGGGTCTCTTGAGGGTGCCGAGTTCGCAGGAATCTGGGATGATGCTTTGAGACGATTCGACAACCGCCTCAGGACACTCATAGACGAAGGGTGCCAAAGCGAGGACCTACTCCGCGAGCCTGCAACGATGCTGCTGGAGTGCTTCGAACGGTCCCTGTGCGACCATGACAACGTGCTCGCGGCGTTCCCCTACGAGCTGCCAGAAGGCTGGTTTGAGTTTCTGCCACCCCAGTCCGACAGCCCTAACGACGCCGAAGGCTAGACGAGCGTCGGAGACGGTCGGAAACGGAGGTCCCGGATGCGTTCCGGTGACGCTGTCAGAGCGTAGAGTTCCAACGGTACTCTTGATGCCGACTATTTGCTCTGAATCTATAATTCCATCAAACGTTGTCATAGTATATTAGAAGGGTGGAGAGTTAGTTGAATCCGGATACGATCGATGCCGAGTACTCCAAGTTGGAACAGGAGGTGCAGTCGACCGGCCAGGCAATCGAAGATCTCGCTCAGAAGCTGCAGACAGCTGCAGCTTCAGGCGACCAAAACGCGCGTGAGTGGCTCCTCGACCTCAAGTCAATAGCCCTCTCGGTCCAGGCGGACCACGTTCAGATGCAATCCTTGATGCAGGCGGTTCATGACTTCACCGTCAACCATCTTTCCGATCCGGCCGCGGGCGCTGGTTACGGCACGGGCCAACCCACGTACCCTCCCACGTATGCCCCGCAACCCTCCTACCAGATGCAGCAACCCGTCGGCGCCGGGATGGGAGGAGGCCTCTTGGGCCGCTTCATGGGCGGCGGGTTCGGCCGAGCGATAGCCACCGGAGCCGGGTTCGGCCTAGGCGATGACCTGATCAACCGCATCTTCTGAGCCCGCAACTGCCTCCTGAGAAGGTAAAGGGCAGCTAGCAGGATCCCGCAGCTCGCGGCGAGAACATCTTCGACCCGTTATGGCTTAGTATTCGAACGTGAGCTCAACCACTTCTGGGCGCTCGACTCCGGTACCGCCCCGACCGGGTCAAAAGGGCCGCTCCAAAGCCAGTCCTTCAGGCCGTGGGCCTAGCGGACGCCAAGCGCGCCAGGCCGCCGCCAGACGCAACCGCAACCTGGCTATCGCAGCTGTGGTGGCTGTGGTCGCTGTCGTAGCCGTGCTGGTAATAGTCGGTATCTCGAACAACTCGAGCTCCGGGGCACTGCGCGAACCTGCACCGCAGGCGGCGGTGACGAAGATCACCAATGTACCCAACAGCGTGCTGATCGCCGCCGCCGGCAAGATCAGCAACCTCTATCCTGCAGTTCCGGGCATAACCGGCCCTCTCAACTCGGCAGGCAAGCCGGAGCTGCTTTACATCGGCGCCGAGTTCTGCCCGTTCTGCGCAGCCGAGAGGTGGCCTCTCATCATCGCTCTGTCGAAGTTCGGGACGTTCAGCAACCTTCAACAAACGCACTCTGCTGTCACAGACGGGGACGTCGGAACCTGGTCCTTCTACGGTTCGAGCTACACCAGTCCCTACTTGACTTTCACCTCGGTCGAGAACGAGACGAACACCTACAAGACTTTGCAAACTCCGACCCCATCAGAGCAGGCGGTATGGACCACGAATGAAAAGAAATACCTGGGGCAGGGCGGGTCGTACCCGTTCATCGACATTGGCGGGAAATATCTAATGTTGAGCGCGCAATACGACGACTCAATAGTCTACAACAAGACGTTTTCGGACATTTTGAGCACCGTGGGGTCTAACAACAACACGGTAGGAGCGAGCATCGACGCTGCTGCTGCTTCCATGACCAAGTACATCTGCGATGTGACGGGTAACAAGCCCGCCTCGGTGTGTTCTCAGTTCTCCGGCGTGAAAGCACCGGTAGATAACACGGCGAGCGGCGGTAGCTCCTCCTCGAGCTCTGCAGGTTAGGAGAGCAGTGCAGACAAGCCGACCCTCATATGGCTCCGAAGGCCAGTCGGACGGGTCGCTTGGCGAGCCCGTCATAACCGTCAACGTGCCGCCTAAGCAGATAGACGACCCTCTCACATCCCCGAGCGCCGCAACCGAAGATCAAGCTGTTCGTGACCTCGACGACGCAGCCGGCGGGCCGAGGTGGCCTTCCCTAGCGGGTATGATCCTCAGCTTCCTTGGCTTTGGCGTGGCCGCCTATCTCACCTACGAGCATTACACCGGCTCGAAGTCCCTGTCGTGCCCGGCGGGAAGCGCTAACGGTGCAATCAACTGCCTCAAGGTGACGACGAGCGTCTACTCGGTCCAATACGGTATTCCCGTCGCAGTGCTAGGACTGGTCTTCTTCGCAGTGATGCTCGCCTTACAGTCGCCGTGGGCGTGGCGAAGCGATCTTCGCTGGTTGAAGGTGTCGCGGATAGCCTGGTGCGTCATAGGGATAGCGTCAGCACTGAAATTGGTATACGACGAGCTTTTCGAGATCCACGCTATCTGCCTCTGGTGCACATCAGTGCATATCCTCACCTTGGCGATCTTCGTGGTGACCCTTTTCGGGACACTATCTTGGTCGGCTCACCGCTATGCGGCCTACGAGTTGGACGAATCCTGACGGGAGCCACCCCCTAGGCTGATTCCGTTTCGCAAGATACTGGTATATGACCGACGCAGCCTGGATAATGCGAACATACTCCGGGCATTCGAGCGCCCGCGAGTCGAACTGCCTCTACAGGAAGAACCTAGAGAAGGGTCAGACCGGCCTCTCAGTAGCATTCGACCTTCCAACCCAGACCGGCTTCGACCCCGACGCCCCGGAATCTGCGGGAGAGGTGGGAAAGGTCGGCGTACCTGTAGCCCACCTTGGGCATATGCACGAACTGTTGGACGGCATACCGCTGGATCGGATGAACACGTCGATGACCATCAACGCCACAGCGGCGTGGCTACTGGCTTTATACGTGACCGAAGCCGAGAACCGCGGACTCGACCCTGCGGCTCTGACCGGAACCGTTCAGAACGATATAATAAAAGAGTACCTTTCGCGTGGTACATATATTTTTGGTCCGGCGCCGAGCCGGCGCCTGACAGTAGACACCATCGCCTGGACGCTCAAGAACGCTCCCCGCTGGAATCCCATCAACGTGTGCAGCTATCACCTCCAAGAAGCGGGGGCGACACCGGAGCAGGAGTTGGCGTTCTCCTTGGCTAACGCTGTGAGCGTGCTGGACGCAGTAAAGGCCTCGGGCCAGGTTTCCTCCGGCGACATACCGAAGCTCGTCGGGAGAATATCGTTTTTCTGCAATTCGGGTATCCGCTTCGTTGAGGAAGTCTGCAAGATGCGGGCCTTCGCATCCATGTGGGACCGGATCTGCGAGCAGCGCTACGGGGTGACGGATCCCAGGATGCGCCGCTTCCGCTACGGGGTGCAGGTCAACTCTTTGGGGCTCACGGAGCAGCAGCCCGAGAACAATCTGACCCGCATCGTCCTCGAGACGCTGGGCGTGACCCTTTCCAAGGACGCGCGCGCAAGAGCAATCCAGCTGCCGGCGTGGAACGAAGCGCTCGGGTTGCCGCGACCCTGGGATCAGCAGTGGTCGCTGCGGATACAGCAGATCCTTGCCTACGAGACGGACCTCCTAGAACACGAGGACATTTTCGCTGGTTCGCACGTGGTGGAGGAGCTCACCGCCGAGCTCGTCCGCAAGGCACGCGCGGAGTTAGAGGAGATTCTCGACATGGGCGGCTCGTTCGAAGCCATCGAGGAGCTGAAAGCCCGCCTGGTTCGCTCCCAGTCGGAGAGAGCTCGTCGCATCGAAGCCGCCGAGCAGGTTGTCGTAGGGGTGAACAGTTTCACTAACAGCGAAATTTCCCCGCTCATCGCTGACGAGTCGGTCTTTAGGGTTGATCCTGCCGTGGAGGCGGCCCTCGTAGACGACGTGGTCCGCTGGAGATCCCGCCGTGACGTCGCGGCGGTCAAGCAGGCCGTCGACCTGCTCCGGGCCAGCGCCGAGGGCTCGGACAACTTGATGGACGCCACCTTGCAGCTAGCGCGCGCGGGCGGTACTACCGGGGAGTGGGCCGGAGCGTTGAGAGATGTCTGGGGGAGCTACACGGCTCCGACGGGCCTGTCGGGCGGGTTCGGGATTCGCAGCGGTGATCTGTCAGCCGTTCGCGAACGGGTTCGGATCCTCTCCCAGGCCCACGGGGGGCCGCCGAGGCTGCTCGTGGCTAAGCCCGGACTCGACGGGCATTCCAACGGGGCGGAGCAGATCGCTGTTGCAGCGCGAGACGCAGGGTTCGAGGTTATCTATCAAGGAATCCGCCAGAGCTGCGCTCAGATCGTCGCAACAGCACGGGACGAGAACGTCGACGTGGTCGGCCTGTCAATACTCTCGGGATCCC
>JAJZAM010000011.1 GCA_021799445.1 Actinomycetes bacterium | reverse complement strand
CCAGCCGGCGGCGGCCGAGGCGTGGACGCAGGCCGTGTCGACCGTCGCCGCCTACCTCGACCGATGGAACATCACCGGCGACCCCCGCCCTCTCGGACCCGACAGCGCCGCCAAGACGATCGAAGCCCTCGGACACCGCCGGCGAGCCCAAGTGGCCATAGAACGAGCGCTGCAACTCGCCTCACAGCAGCAAGCGTCGAGCCCCGCGGCAGCTCCAACAGACGAAGCGACAGGTCGCCCGTCGGTGCTGGAGGCGGTCCCGGAAGGCATAGGACTGTGACCGGCCCGCCGCGGGTCAGAGCAGCGGGCGATCGGTGGGACTGACCGATACCGTAACGCCCAGCGCCTATCTTGGTGCGAGCGCCGAAGTGGTCGGCTGTAGCAACATCGATGAGGGGTTTCGCGGTCATGTCACTAAAGCCGCTCCAACAGACCTGCGTCCCAAGGGACGATGTCAGATCCGGGACCGTCTCTGCGGTGGACTTCGCCGCCCGGCTGGAACAGGTCGTCGCCGCCCCGGACGCCTACGCAGACTACGGCGACCCGGTACGGTTTTTTTCCCTCACCTACCCAACGAGCCGCATGAGACGCCTGCTCACCGGGATCTTCGGCCGGCTAAAAGGAGCTTGCTGTCACCGTGGCTCCAGTTGAATGGCGGCTGCCGTTTCGGTCTGGGTTGAGATGGTCGGGCCGTCGCACGGTTCTCGTAACATCGGAGCATGACTACTTCGCCGCTGCCGACCCCGGGGGTTAGGACGTGTCGGTCGGTTGCGAACGGTGGTTGCGGGGTGGCGGCGTGAGGGTGGAGGAGGCCCAGCTCGATTTCGGTTTCGACGTTGGTGCCCTGAGTGCTGAGGGTCCTGGGGGTGCGCTTGTCGGGCTTGACGGTGGGGCTGGGGGTGTCGTCTCGGTAGGGGAGGCGAAGGGTGTGGTGTACACGAGGGAGTGGGTGGTGGAGTTGATCCTCGACCTTGCGGGATATGTACCCGACGTGGACCTGGCCGCCCGCTGTGTTGTCGAGCCGTCGGCCGGTGAGGGCGCGTTCCTCGTCCCGATTGTACGACGCCTTGTGGATTCTTTGGAAAGGCACGGCCGTTCTTTCTGCGAAGCGCGAGAGGCTGTGCGCGCATACGAGCTTGAAGAGCGCTCCGCTAGCCGTGTCGTCGACGTTGTCGTCGCCGAGTTGCGCCGCCGGGGTGCCGACGCGCGAACGGCGAGGTCGGTAGCGCAGGGTTGGGTGACGGTCGGTGACTACCTGCTCTCGTCGGGGAGACACCGCAAGGCTGATTTCGTGGTGGGTAATCCTCCTTATATCCGCTACGACGACCTTCCGGAGGGTTCGTTCGCGGCGTACCGGCGGTTGTATCCGACGATGGTCGGCCGCGGCGATATTTACGTAGGCTTCATTGAGGCGGGTTTGCGGCAGTTGGCGGATGGCGGCGTGTTGGCGTTCATTTGCGCTGACCGGTGGATGCGAGCGGCTTACGGGGCGGAACTTCGCCGCCTGGTAGCGCAGTGTTTCAGCGTCGAGGTTGTCATCGAAATGCACGACGCCCCAGCTTTTGATGACGACGTGTCGGCGTACCCGGCGGTGATCGTGATCCGCCGAGCCCGCCAAGCTCAGGTGCTTGTAGCTCACGCCGGGGCCGATGCTGATGCGGTCCCGGCCGGTTCGACGATCGCCGGGTCGCTTGTCGATCTCGCTGGAGGAGGGGACGCGAAACTGCGGGGTTTCACGGCGACTCAGACGCCGCACTGGTTCGGCGGGCGGGGCCCGTGGCCGTCTGTCGAGCCCGGCCGCCTGGCCGTGTTGCAACGCTTGGAGGACGAGTTCCGCCCGCTTGAGAGTGATCTCACCGGGACCAAAGTGGGTATCGGTGTCGCCACAGGCCTCGACAGCGTGTACATCACAACCGACAGGTCTCTGGTAGAACCTGACCGTCTACTCCCTCTTGCGATGGCGGCGGACACCAAGACGGGTCAGCTGCGCTGGTCGGGTCACTATCTGATAGACCCGTGGATGGACGGTAAGGGCCTTGTCGATCTCGGCGCCTACCCCCTGTTGCGCTCCTATTTCGACGATCACCGCCACGAACTGGCCCGGCGGAACATCGCTAAGCGCGACGTGCGCGGCTGGTACAGGACAATCGACCGTGTCAACCACGCCCTGGTCGGCAAGGCGAAGCTGTACTTTCCCGACATGAAACTTGCGAGCAACCCGACGCTCGACTTTGGCGAGACTTATCCGCATCACAACTTGTACTACTTGACATCTGAGGGCTGGGATCTCGAAGTTTTAGGCGGTCTGTTGTTGTCGCGGGTCGCTCAACTGTTCGTCGAGGCCTACTGCGTGAAGATGCGGGGCGGGACGCTGCGCTTCCAGGCGCAGTACCTGCGCCGCATACGGGTTCCCGATCCCGACACCCTGCCCGCTGACGTCCAAGATCCCCTCCGAAAAGCTTTTCGTGACCGTAACGTCGACGAAGCTACCGGAGCGGCTCTCGCCGCGTATCGTATCGAGGACGCCCGGGGACTTTTCGGGTGCTAGCGGACCTCGACGAGCGCTTCCGGGATGCGGTGCAGAAGTTCTGGGATTCACGCGCCCGTCAACAGCAGCGCCAGGTCGACTCGGGACGGATCGACGCTGGGACACGGGGTGCGGTCACGGGAGGAGCGCAGATGGGCGCGCTCGAAGTCCTCCTCACGGACGTTCTCGTGGACGCGGGACTCGACCCTAGCCATGTGAAGGTTCGCGCGGCGCTGGAGTTGCCGGGCTATTACCGCCCGGAGAAGAAATGGGATCTACTGGTCGTCGTCGACGGGCAACTCCTAGCAGCGGTCGAGTTCAAGTCGCAGGTCGGCCCGAGCTTCGGGAACAACTTTAACAACCGGACCGAGGAAGCCATCGGTAACGCCGAAGACATCTGGACGGCCTACCGTGAAGGCCGTTTCGGTAAACACCTGGCTCCCTTCATCGGCTACTTCTTCCTCCTAGAAGACAACGAACGGGTGCACACCCCGATCCGCAACGTGGAACCGTACTTCCCCGTCGACCCCATCTTCGCTGGGGCGTCTTACGCGAAGCGGTACGAAGTGTTATGCGATCGGCTGGTACTTGAACGCAAATACAGCGCCACATGCCTGACACTCGCAACTAACAGCACACCCACCAAGATCACGTTCCCATCGCCCGGCCTAGCCTTCCGACGCTTCGCCGCCACCGCAGAAGCACACATCCGAGCCTTCATAAACGGACAAGACCACGCCGTCAGCTGACACGAACGAACTGCGATCGCGGGCCTTCTACCCGGGGCATGATCATAAGCACCGTGGTGATTGCTCAGCGGCCGCCGGCGGGGGTGGTTTCAAGCTATAACTGGAGATAGCGAACGCCTGGTATAGATCCAGGCGGATGATGACTCCTCAGCGCCGCCATTTGCCCAGCAGTTCGACGTGCCTCCCGGCTTAGGAGCGACCCGGCTAGATCTTGTAGACGAAGGGCGCCTGGACGGTCGCGTTGTTGCTGCTTCCCGGCGAGGGGTAAGTGCTGAGCGTTACGGTGACAGCATGTGGGGTGCCGGAGTTGTCCACGTAGACCAGCTGCGATGTCGTGCCCGATGGGCTGGCGAGCAGCACCGTTTGGAGCTGTTGGGACGTGGTGATCCGGTTAGTTCCGAACGAGGTTATGACGTCACCGTACTCCAGCCCGGCCTGGGACGCTGGGCCACCGGACTCCACCCCAGCGATGTACGCGCCCGGAGTGGATGACGGCGAGCTTTCGGCTACCTGAACGCCGAGGTAGCCGGGGGTGGGGGCGCTCGCCTGCGCTTCGGCCGGATTAGCGTAGGAGGACAGCTTGATGTTCTCAGTGAGCTGCTGGCCGCCCCGTTCGATAGACAGCACGACCAGGGTCCCTGGCTGCTGGGAGTCGATTTGGTCGATGACGGGCGGCCCGATGCTCGATGGGTTCGTCGGAGCAGGGATGCCCGAGACTGAGAGCAGCTGGTCGCCTGGTTGAAGCACGCCGGCGGCCGGGCTGCCCGGCACAACACTCATCACTACCGGCGGAGGCGTCGCTGAGGAGTCGGCGGAGGAGGTGAAGCCGGTCCGGGTGGCGACGTAAACGCCCATCCATGACCGGGTATCGACCAGCACCTGGTAGCCGGTCGGGATGGTCGCTCCCGGAACCCGGCTGGAGTTCCAGCCGACCGTCTGAGTGAAGTTACGCACAGCGCAGCACTCCGGGTCGACAGGGTCAACCCACTCCGCGGTCATGGACAGCTGCTGCCTCGGGGCGACGCCGACGACCTTCGCAGTTCCTCCCTCTCCGCTGCCGGAGTAGACGACCGAGACGGTCTGGCCGTCGTAGTGGACGATGTACTCATCGAAGGGGGCGTTGGTGCCGGAGGAGATCCCGGCCCAGAAGGCCAGGTCGGTTCGGCCCGGGGTGGGGGTGATGGTGGCGTAGGTGAGGTCGCTCACCATCGCGCTGGCCGGCAGGATGGTCTCGTTGGTGCCGTCGTTGCCCGGCGCGGGGGTCTTGGCTGCGTCGAAGATGTTAACCCACCGCTTGGCAAAGCTGTCCCAGCCGAATAGGACCAAGTCGGTGGAGTAGCCGTTCGGGCTGCTGGCCGACTGATCGCTGTCGGTGACCACGACTTGGGGTGTCTTGCCGTCGAGGCGCACCCAGCTTTCGGTCAGCACATGCTCACTCGGTGGGAGCAGCGTCGCCAGAGCGGGGGAGGGAGGCGACCCTGACGGCAGCGGCATAGACCCTTCGACCGGGCCGCTGGTGACCGGGGTGGTGTTCACCGACGCCGCCTGATGGTCGGTTGTAGTCGGTGGGGCGCTATTCGAGTGCGACCCCGACGATGTCACTAGCAGCGTCGAACCTACCGCTACTGCAGCGACTACAGGCACTACGATGCCCAGCCACATCATGGTCTTCCGCCGTGACCAGCCCCGGTCCTCGTTCATATCTCGTCTCTATGCACCGGCGAGTGAGTGTACCGACCCGGCCGCCTCTGAGCCAACATTTGCTGGGGCTGTCTTGTGGCTGACTTGCTGAGTTGAAAAGAGCGGAGAAGGAGTCCCCGGTTGTTTTGACTATTCACCGACCTGTAGAGCTGGCTTTCCGGACATCTGGAGGAGGTTTTGCGTCCCCTGTGGGATCACCGGTAGTGGGAGGTCGGCACCAGCGAGATGTGAGTGTCGACGAGGTGTTGTCGGGAGCAACCAGCGAAGACCTCGAAGATTCATGCAACGCTCGGTATGGGACAGGCGCGGTCCGCAGGGTAGAGGGGGAACTCTTTGATGTCCCGCTCTATCGTTATCCGGAGAACCACGAGCTCGACGAGAGCCTGAGCGAGCAGGGTTTCGAAGTGACAGGCCATGAACCCCTCGATGCGCCCCGAGTCGTCGAGGAAGACCGGACGGACGAGCTGGTCGCCCTTCAAGATGTGATGGCAACGTTCGAGGCTGGGCCGGTACTTGGACTTGGAGACGACGAGCATCTCGGCGCCGCTCAGTGCGCGGTCGTTGGTGATGAGCGGCCAGCAGCTGTCGAAACACGCGTCAGCAGCAACGCCGTAGTCGGCGACCGAGAAGTGCACTCCCCTCGGTGGCGCGGGCGGGTGGGCGGCGATGGCGGTGTTGGCTCCTGGCCGACCGCGTGACTCCTGACGATGACGAACCTCCGCGGTCTCTTCGACGCTGCAGGTGGTCCATAGCCAGGCGCTGGCGTACTCGAGCGCATTGCGGGCTGCGGTCTCGTCGGCGAGCACGGTCTTCATCCGGGTCTGTAGCGACGCGAGGCGCTGGTTGAGCTCGTCGAGCGCAGCGATCCTCCGGCGATGCGTCGTCTCCTCGACTCGGCGTCACGCTCGACCTTGGCCGAGGACCGTACTCTCACCAGCCGGTAGCCTTCCGTCTAAGGCCACGGTGCTTCGTGGTCCCGTAGACGTCGTCAGGACCGGCGCGCAGTCGCCCGGTCCGGTGCATCGCCTTCGTCCAAGTGGTCTCGTGGGTGACGATCCAAGGCGCAGAACGCACCCCCCCTTGTGGCTGGCGAGGAGCGTCGAGACGAACCGGCCACCGCGGCGGTCGATGTGGTCCATGCTCTCCTGGACGGCGAGCTTGCAGTCTGCACCGGAGACAAAGTTGCACCGGCCGAGCAGATGACAGAGCGCGTCCCAGGTCGCGATGTGGGTCACCAAATCCTCGACCTCCCTGGGCAGATGCGGGACCGCCTGTCCACGGTCGCGATCACGATTCACACGAGATGGAGAAGATCGGTGTTACGAACACACCGTTCCATTTGGAGGCCCCTTGTGGCCTGGGAGGCATGTCGCCATGTACCGCACCTGTTAAAGGCCACCGCTCAGCGGCTGCGGCTGCATCCTACCCACAGTGCGGCTATCGCTCCTCCGGGTCTCCCGCTCGTCATACTCTTCGTACGCGCCACCGGTCCCGTCGCATCACAGCAGCGGGTCGGCGTACGACGGTGGCGGCTCCAGTGGCGGCAGTTCGTCTGGGGGTAGGAGGTCAGGACGAACCCAGGCTGGCGGCTCGGTTACCTACTCACCGACCGAGTGGTGGCCCATCGAACCTGTAGTCCGCAAAGCGGCCGAGCTGTGCAACAGCCTGGAGTCCAGCGGTGGGTCGGCCTGGTATGGCGAGAAAGTTGTCCCCCTGGGCACCCTGCTGAGCCGCGAGATCGACAAGGGACTCGGGAACTCGCGCATCGGGATAGTCCTGGTCAGCCCAGCACGACTCAAGAGCATTGAGCAGGAGAGCGTCGCGGAGAAGGAACTCTCCGCGACGCTCTCCACGGACCGGGTGATCCCGGTTGCCCACTGGACGACTTTCGAGGCCCTTCGGGAGCTCAGTCCCCTACTTGCCTCCCGGTCTGGCCTCAGCACGGCGGACTCGTCCCTGGCAGAGGTGGCGGCGAAGGTTGCGGCTGCCGGCGCGCTAGGCGACATCGACGCCTGGCAAACGGCTCCAGCGCTGAGCTGCGAGCAGACGCAGGTGCTAGATCGCCGGCTCAGCGTCACCCGTCACCTCCTCCTCACGAGCGCGCAATGGAACGTTCTGAGACGTACTTACATCGCCTGGCAGGTCCTTCAGCGATGATTCTCGGCACTGAGTTCGGACCAGTCGACGACGACATCCCCATGTCATGGTCTCCCCCGCCAGTTGGACTGACGTTCCGCACTTCTCGATGACGAAATAGCCCCCCATCGGCCCAGGTCGCGACTATCAGCCTGGGTCAAAGAGCGGCGACCGATGCGTAGGCGACAGCAGGCACGTGCAAGAGGTCGAGCACCTTGAGCTGCAACGGGGTGAGCTGCGGCTCGAAGACTTGCACGACGTCGTCCCCGCGCATCAGGCGGTGGCGCTGGACGCTGGTGAAGATCTCGAGGATGCGCGGAGCGCTCGGGGCCGGGCAGTTCCGAAGCTCGGGATAGAGGGGGATGGCAGCCAGCGATTCGGCCTTCATCGAGGTGCTGCTCGAGCATCCGGCAGTCGATGACGTTGCCGTGGTCGGGGTTCCCGACCCGGCGGCCGGTGAGGTCCCGAAGGCATACGTCGTGACGGGACAGCCCGTGGCTGCCGACGATCTGATCAAGTGGGTGGCCGCCCGGGTCGCGCCGTACAAGAAGTTGCGGGCGGTGGAGTTCGTGGAGACCGTACCGAGGTCTCCGTCCGGAAAGATCCTCCGCCGGCTCCTGAGGAGCGCCGGGGCCGGCAACGGTGGTGCCACTACTACGACGGGTCGAAGCGTGCCCTGATCCACGTCGCGTGCCCGCACCACGGGTGTGGGAATGAATCCCTTACCTTCCCGTGGTGTGGGACCGGACCGGGACGTGCGATGCAGGTAAGGTCTGTTCCCGGTGACAACCTCATCGGACACCTGGCCTGCATGTCGTCGGCTGGCGGCTGCGATCGAGCCTGTCGCCGGGCAGGTGTATTTCTCACCGGAGTGCCATTCCGGCTATGCCGCTCTCGGCTTCGATCCGAGCCCCGGTTCGGCGCGAGGTGTCGCACTTCCGGACGGCCCGGCGTATTTCACTAGCCGAGGGTCGGTGATGGGTCAGGTCAGCGGGCATGTCGTCGCAGCTGCGTTCGCCGTGTTCAACCCGGCGGTGGTCGTTCCCGCAGTGGAGCGGGGCTGGGCGCTCACCGACGCAGCCACGATCTGCGCCGTCAGGACCGAGGGTGCTGTAGCGCAGCTGACACGCGTCCTCGGACCCAGCCCTGACGGGCTTTCCGAGGTGACCGAGCTTCTTTCGAGGGCGTGCGAGGGCCTCCGGCTCGAGGGCAAGCCGCTGTATGCGGGGCTAGCGTCTCTGGGCCTCCCCTGTGAGCCGATGGCCGACATGTGGAGGCTCGCCGACTGCCTCCGCGAGTACCGGGGCGACGCACACACGGCTGCGTGGACCTCAGCCGGCTTTGACCCGGTCGAAATGGGCTTGTTGACCGAGCTCTACTGGGGTCTGCCGACACGGACCTACATCCGTACCCGGGGATGGGTCGGGGAGGACCTCGACAGCGCCATGGAGCGCCTCGAGGCGCACGGCTACATGGCCGACGGCTGTCTGACCGAGACCGGCCGTGCGGCCCGCGAGGAGGTGGAGGTCGCGACCGACCGCCAGTGCGACACGATCGTGCGCGCTCTAGGCGACGACCTCGATCCCCTCATCACCCTGCTCGGGCGATGGGGCGACGCGATCCGTAACTCCGGCGGCTATCCGGCCGCCGGACCACACGACCTCGCGCGCGCCGGGACCTGAACCGCCACTTCTCCGAGCCGAAGGAGCTGCGGAGCTGCCGACCTCACTCCGGCTTCTCAGAGCGGCCAGAAGCCGCCCGGGTGCCGACACCGGCTGGACCGACGGCCAGGAGTCGACGTCGTGCAGCTTCGAGCCGCTAGCAATGATGTGGTGAAGATCGCCTCGCTGTTGCGTCCTCGCCCTCCGGCGGTCCCGGTCGGCACCTACACCTACTGGTCGTGGCCGACGGTTCGCTCAGGGTACGAACAGATGAGCTGGGACCTCGAGCCCCGTACCGATCCTTCTCCGGTCGGCTACTTCTGGAGTCACCAGATAGCGCTCGTCGGCGGCGAGGCCGGATATCTCGGTCTGCAGACCGAGGGAGCGCAGCCTACGGGCAAGATCGCCATCTTCTCGGTGTGGGGAGCGATCGATGCCGAGGGCCCGGAGTATGCAGCGCCGTTCAGCGGCGAGGGTGAGGGTATGACGGTGCGGGTCCGCTACCCGTGGGTGCCGGGGCGAGCGGAGCACCTCGGTATCCGGGCGGATGGACACGGCTGGTGGAGCGCCGAGGTCGGTGGCCGTCCGGTCGGGAGGATCAGGGTCGGGCTGATGTGCCAAGGATTGGCCTCCACGTCGATCATGTGGACCGAGCGGTACTCTCCTCCGTTCCACCTCTGCGAGGACATGGGTCACGCCGTCGCCTGGTTCTCGACGCCGACCGCCGACGGTGGGGTCGTCCCGGCCGGTCACAGGAATGTGCTGGCGGCTCACCGGGGCTGTCCGGGATCGTCGGTGTCCGACGCCGAGGGCGGTGTGGTACAGGTTATGGGATCGGTCGTCTGACAGGGCATCCCTGCCGAGTCGGCCCCCTACGATGGGAGGTCGAGCGCTGGTTGGCGCCCGGCCCAGCGGCGACGGGACAGGGTGGTTCCGAGTGGATCGACCGGGGTGCGTCGCGCTGGTTGCGTGTTATTGACGATCCGTGATCGCACTGGAGAGTCGCCCGCCGAGGTGCCATCGTGGGCCATGGAATTCTCAACCATCGAGGTGACCCACAGGGGAAGCCGAGGTGCCATCACCTTGGACCGCCCCGACAAGCTCAACCCGTTGGGCACGGCCACCCTCCTGGAGCTGGTCGAGGCGGCCGGCTATCTCGACTCGATCGCCGGGGTCAAGGTGGTGGTGGTGAGCGGCCGGGGAAGGGCTTTCAGCGCCGGCGCCGACCTGGCTGCCTTCTCCGGCGAGGGCGGTTCGGCTCCATCTGCGAGTGTCAGCCGGGAGGCGGCTGACGCCGGCAGGCGCATGGCGGATGCTATCGAGGCGATGCGGGCGGTGACGGTCGCCAGGATCCAGGGCCACTGCGTGGGTGGAGGGCTGGTCCTGGCCGCCGCTTGTGACCTGCGCGTCGCGGCAGATGATGTGCGCTTCTCGATCCCGGAGATCGATCTGGGAATTCCCCTGGCCTGGGGTGGGATCCCCCGGCTGGTCCGCGAGATAGGGCCGGCCTTGACGAAGGAGTTGGTGATGACCTGCCGGCCGTTCAGCGCAGCGGAGGCCAAGGCCGCCGGATTCCTCAACCGGGTGGTACCAGCAGCTGAGCTCGACGCTGCGGTAGAGGCCTTGGCCGCCCAGCTCGAGAGCAAATCCGCACTCACTCTGGCGGCGACCAAACGCCACACGAACTCGGTCGCCGAGGGGATGGTTGGCACGGCCCGGTCCTGGAACGACGCCGATTCGCTGGTGACGGCACTTCGCGATCCGGAGTCGCGGTCGGTGGCCGCGGCGTATCTGGATAGGTTCCGCCGCCGTTGACTTCAGCACCCCGAGCCGCGCCCGGCCACCCCCGACACGCTGTCCGGCGGAGCAGCCATACTCGGGAGGCATACCACTACATCTCCTCCAGCCTGGGCTTCGCCAACTCGTGCAGGAGCAGTTTGATCCCGGCGGCCAGCGGGATGGCCACCAGCGCCCCGACGATGCCGAGCACTGCGCCGCCGATCACGGTCGAGACCACGGTTACCAATCCCGGGACGTCGACGGTCTTGCCCATGATCCTGGGTGTCAGCACGTAGTCCTCGGCGAAGCGGTAGAGGATGTAGAACGCTGCCGTCGCTACCGCCACCGGGAGAGAGACGGTGAGGGCGACCAGCGCCACGACGATCCCGCCGACAGTCGAGCCGATGATCGGCACCAGGTCCAAGAGACCGACCAGGAGGGCCAGCAGCAGCGCATAGGGAACGCCCGTGGCGAGGCACCACGCCCACGTGCCGACGAATGACACCGCCGAGATGGCCAGGTTCCCGAGCACGTAGCCGCCGACCCGGCTGAGGATCTCGTCGGTGAGAACGACCATCCTCGACCGCCGGCTGCGAGGCGCCAGGTGGTACAGGCCGCGCTTGATCCGCAGCATGTCCGCCAGGGCGTATACGGCCACGGTGAGAACCAGGACGGTGGATGTGAGCGCTCCGATCACAGCCTTGCCCACACCCATCACCCCGCTGGTCATCGAGGACCCGCTGCCTCCGCCACCGCTGAGCATCTTCTGCAGGTTCGGCACGACGCGGTAGCGGGAGTTGAGCCGACCTAGGGCGGAATTGTGGTCCTGGAGGTGCTGCATGTAGCCGGGGAGGTTGTCGGCCAGGTGGGTTGCCTGGGTGACCACCACAGGTATGGCGAGGGCGAGGAACAGGCCCACGACCCCGAGCAGCGCCACTATGACCGCGCTCACCGCAGCCCACCTGGGCATCACCTTGCGTGAGAGATAGGTCACCGCAGGGTCGAGCCCGACGGCGATGAAGAGGGCCAGGCCCAGGAGGGTCAGGACCTGTGCCGCAGACATAATGAACCACACGATCCCGAAGGCGACGGCCGCTCCGAGTGACGCCAGCAGCCCTACGACGAAAGGGTTCTTCCGGTCGAATCGCGGTCCCATCCGACCGTAGGCGTGGTTCTCGTCGGTGCCCGCTTCGGCTGCCGCCTTGCTCTCGATGATCTCCAGGAGCTCCTGGTCGTCTTCTATCCGGGGAGGGAGATGGGAGGGTAGAGCGGACAGCGGGTCTGCGACGGCCATGGCTTCGTCGGTTGACTCACCAACGGCGGTGTGGGGCGGTTCGATGAACCACTCCTTCCCCCGTTCGGCGTACTTGTACCGTCAGCACCGCAGGTCTGGGGGCGTCGAGGCGTCACCGTCCTTCCGTCCGGGCGCGTTGCAGGCTCGGTCCGCCGGTGAGGCGTCGACCGGGCGGCCTCGCCGTCACTCTCCGTGATCTCCCAGTGGGGGCGGCGGGGGCGCAGGTGGGCAGAGCTCGTAGACCAGCGCGCCCGCCTGCGGCTCGTGGGGGCCTCAGCGGGGCCGGTCTCCCCTGATGGTGATGCGTCGCATGTGGCGCCGCTGGCCGCGGTAGTCGTAGAGCGCGTAGTGCTGGACGCTGCGGTTGTCCCACATGGCTACCGATCCCGGCGACCACCGGAAGCGGCAGGTGAACCTCTCCCTCACGGCGTGCTCGAAGAGAAAGCCGAGCAGCGCCGCCGACTCCTCCGCCCGCATCCCATCGATACCGATGGTGAAACCCCGGTTCACATACAGCGCCTTCCTTCCCGTCTCCGGGTGGGTGCGGACGAGCGGGTGGCGTACGACCCGCCCGACATCGTCCGCCGGCTTCATCCTCATTGACCTGGACCGGGTCGAGTAGCCGCCCTCGGCGTACTGGGGGCCGGCCGAGTGCTTGGCCACCAGCCCCTCGAGGAGGCCCTTCATCGTGTCGGACAGCGCGTCGTAGGCGGCGTGCTGGTCGGCGAAGAGGGTGTCGCCTCCGTACCGGGGGACGTCCACGGCGTAGAGGATGGAGCCCAGGTCGGGCTCCTCCAGGAAGGTGACATCGGTGTGCCAGCCGCCTCCGAAGTTGAACGAGTCGTCCGGCTCGGTGACGATCTCGATCACCTCGGGATGTTCGTCCATCCCCCCAACGAACGGGTGGGTGTCGAGCTCGCCGAAGCAGCGGCCGAAGCGTATCTGCGCCTCCGGGCTCAGGTCCTGGTCGCGGAAGAACACCACGTGGTGATCCAGGAACGCCCGGCGGATCTCGGCCACCGTCGCCTCGTCGAGGGGCGCCGACAGGTCCACGCCCCGGACTTCCGCCCCCACCGTGCCCGAGACCGGCTCGACCGTGATCGTCATGTCGCACATCCTCGCGTATGTGCCCCCGAGCCGCTCACGCCAGGTCGCCGGCTGGTCAGGATCGGTCGATTGCCTTGGCGGACCGCTCCGTCTCCGCCGGCACGCCGGTATGGAACGAAGCCGGATTACGAGAAGTAGGGGCAGCTCGGCACCGGCGTCACCCGTCTCTTGGCGTCATAATTTATGACACAATGACTCTCCCTATGGACTGGCAGACCTTCTTCGCTACCGAGGCTGGGGTGGGCGCGGCGTTGACCGGCCTGGTGTTCGTGGCGCTGTCGATCAACTTGAAGCAGATCCTCTCCCTCCCCGGTCTGGCCGGACGGGCGGGGGAGGCCATTCTGCTGCTCCTCTTCCCGGTCATCATCGGTCTCGTGGGTGCCACTCCTCAGGCCAGCCGGCACGCACTGGGCGGAGAGTTCCTCGGTGCTGCGGCTGTACTGGTAGCGATGATCGGCCGCATCCTGTACTCAGGACGCCGGGTCGCTGAGGGGCGGCCGGTGTTCGAGTTCGCCACCCGTGCCTCGGCTGCTCTCGCTCCGGCGGTGGTGGCGGTGGTGGCCGGGGCGTTGCTCGCAGCGGGAAGCAGCGCAGGGTTCTGGTACGAGATGGTCGCCACGCTGCTCTGCTTCATCTCGGGAGTCGCGGATGCATGGGTACTCCTCGTCGAGATCCTCCGCTGAACCGGTCAGGCCGGCTTCCGGTTGGATGACCAGCCGGGGCCGCGTGTAGCCGAGGTCGCGTGGGCGAGGCACTCCCAGACCTGCTTGGTTGCCCCGTAGCGGTCGCTGCTGCGGTGTTCGAGGTGGGACACCTCGAAAAGGTCCGTGAGAGCGGCCCGGACTGTGTCCTCGGTGAAGAAGCGCTTGCACGGCGCACCGTATCTGCCGTCGCTGCGGAAGTAGCCGGGCTCGATCTCGTCTCCGATCCCCGCTCCGTAGTTCAGATCGTCTGCGGCGTTCACCCGGAACAGCAGCGCCCCGCCCGGTCGCAGGACCCGGTGGATCTCCGCGAAGATCTCCACCGTCGTGGCCCAGGTGAAATAGTGCAGTGACAGGGACGCGAGGACGGTGTCGACAGCAGCCGTCCTGACCGGAAGAGGTCTGGATATGTCCGCTGCGAAGGCGTGCACCGACAGGCTCGTAGTGTGGGCCGGCCGGCGATCACAGGCCAGCAGCGTGAAGCCCCGCTCGGAGAGGACCGCAGAGTCGGCGTAGTGCTCGCCGCTTCCCAGCTCGAGGATACGGGGGCCGGCTATGGACAGTGCGTCCAGGAACGGGGCAAGCCAGTTCCTCGACTCGCGGGCCAACCGGGCAGCTGCCCTGGCAGTCACGTCCGCACCCCGCCCATGAAGGACAGGGCCGCCCGACCGCGGGCGGCCCTGTCCAGGCCAGCGACACCCCCGTTGGGTCGAGTGCCGAGCGGGTACTTACGGGGGGTGGCATCCCACCTCCGAGACGGCGCCGTCGGGCATCCGAGCCCGACCCTGACGGGTAGGGCAGACGAACGACCGGCACCAAAGGAGAGATCCCCGGGTTGGCATCCCCTCGACTGGGGGTGCGAGCTCGTCGGAACCGCGTTCCAGCTGTTCGTCGGGTTCGGGGCGGTGGCCGCTTTCGAGAGCAGCCGGTCGCCTCTGCACTCGGCTCTGCCGAGCGGGCTTCGTCTGGTGGTCATCGGCGCCTGCTTCGGGCCGCTGGCGGCGGTGGTGGCGACCTCGCCGGTCGGTCGGCGCAGCGGCGCCCACCTCAATCCAGCGGTGACCTTCGGCTTCTTCCTCCGCGGGCACACGAGCCTACGGGACTCGATCGGCTTCGCCCTGGCGCAGACTACTGGGGCGCTGCTGGCTGCCTTTGCCTTCGCCCGGGTGTGGAACGGATGGGCCGCTACGGTCGACACGGCCCGCACCCAGCCGGCAGCGGGCCTGTCGGGGTGGGATGTGGCGGGCATCGAGGCTGCACTGACCTGTGGGCTGCTGCTCACCGTGTTCGCCATGGTGTCCTCACCGCGCACCGCCCGCTGGATCCCGGCAGTGGTACCGGTGTCCTGGCTGGTCTCATATGGGCGGGGGCGCCCTACACCGGAGCCAGCATGAACCCGTCGCGCACCTTCGGCCCGGACGTGGTGAGCGCCTACTTCCCCTCTTTCTGGTCCTACGTGGTCGGTCCGTTCGCCGGTAGCGTGGCTGCAGCCGCCGTCTTTGCGGTCGGCGCCGGAGAGAGGCTTACCCTCACCGCCAAGCTGTTCCACGATGCCAGCTATCCGTCGGTGCACGCCAGCGACCTCCCCGCCCGCCGTCACCCCCGCGAGCCGCGCGTCGTCGACGGGGATCGATGACGGGTGCCACTCGAGCCGGCCTCGCGCAGAGGGCAGAACCGAGAGCCGCCGCCTCGACGAGCACGAGGCCAAGCTCTGCCGGGAGTGGATCGACAACCGCCGCCGCCTTGAGCGGATCGTCGCCGAGATGGAGCAGGTGTCGGAGTCGGCGGGCGAGATCCTTCTTCGACGGGCGCGATCCGGGCGTCGATAGCCTCTCAGCCTGCTGACCTGGACCGATGGGGGGCTATTTCGTCATCGAGAAGTGCGGAACGTCAGCTTGGAGTCGTCAGAAATGCCTTTACTCAGCCTTTTGGTGCATCCGCGCTTGGGGCTCCGCCGGCGGGTCTGGCTGGCCGGCCGGGGTGGTCGGGTGAGGCGCAGGCTGTACTGGTGCGGCGGGATCAGCCGTTGGAGGAGTACCCGGCGTGAAGCGCGGCCCACCGGGCCCGTCGGGGACGAACACCGGACCTCCCGGTCCGCTTGGGGCTCCTGGACCGCCCGCCCCGCCCGGCGAACCAGGGATGAAAGTCGGCACCGCAGGATCGCCCATTTGCTGCCTGAGCAGCATCTGCTGAAGCTCCGGCGGCAACCAATTCTTTACCCACTGATGCTGCCCATCCCGCATAATTACCTTGGCGGCTGGGGATTGCTCAAAGGTGATAGTGAGCAGGTGGTAGAGGGTCAGCACCGTCTCCTGGAGCTGCTGGCGGCCGGGGCCTTCCATGTCCTCCACGACGACGTTGTTGGCGCGAGCATCAGCCCGGTCGATCCGCCGGCCATGACTCTTGTGATGAGTCGCGTTGTTAAAGTGGCTCGCCGTCGCCTGAGCTACCGCCTTCGGCTTCCCTGCAAGCATGTACTTTGCCAGCCACTCGCACACCATGTTCTCCGAATAGGCGAGGGCGTTCGTCGCTTCCACAAGCAGCGACGGGCCGAGCGACGACAGGATCGGCGCCCACACGTGCGCCATCGTTACATCGTTCAAGATCTCGTTGCGGGCGGTCTCGAACTGCTCCTGTACGGCCCTGGCGCTGATGAACCGACCGCCCATCGGTAGCTGCGGGTCGATTGGGCCTAACTGGCTCTGTCGGCCCATTACGAGTCTGTTCGCGGCCAGGCTGATCATTGTCCCGCCGGACATGGCGTAGAGCGGCACGATGACCTCGATGTCGTCGAACTTCGTCCGCAGGTACTCCACAATGGTCTCGGTCGCGTTGGTGGCGCCGCCGGGCGTATGGAGCACGATGGTTAGCGGCTTGTCGAAGTCCATGCCGTGGATCACGGACATGAAGCCGTTCACGTCCTCCATCGTAATGGAAACGAAGTTGCTCGGGGCCTGCGGCTTCTGAAGGAAAGCCGACGCGTATACGACCACGTTCCGATCGTTACGTATTTGCGCTAGATCCGCCAGTGTCGCCGTGAGCTTGTCGTTTAGCCAGTTCGCGCGGAGGTGGGCAGGGGTCGCGTTGAACTCGCGGAGTAGCTCGTCCCAGGCCGCCAACTGTCGGTCTCGCCCCGCTAGCCAGAATGCTCGGTGATCACC
Source organism: Actinomycetes bacterium (assembly GCA_021799445.1). Classification (GTDB taxonomy): domain Bacteria; phylum Actinomycetota; class Acidimicrobiia; order Acidimicrobiales; family Palsa-688; genus JAJZAM01. The sequence goes on along the minus strand of JAJZAM010000011.1, from coordinate 18,231 downwards.
AAGTGCATCGGAGCGCCGACCTGCCAGTCGGTCGGCGCCTCCTGTTGCAGCACCAGCATGGAAGCCTCAGCCACCCGGGTCAAGGCCACGTAGCGATCGTACAGGGCGGCAGCCTCGGCCAACGGATCCCCAACTTTCGGCACAACCGCCCAACGCTCCGGAGTCTGTTCCTCCTGCTCGTAGCTAACCTCGTTACCCGTGACAGTCACGGTAGGCTCACCGCCCTTTCTGACGACAAATATCTAGTATCAGTTACTCTCCACTCGACCGTCAAGACAAGGTGTCCCGCACAATTGTAGTACCCGTACACCTTCGGCTCGGACAGCCCCAGGCTTTACCGAGCTGGGGCCCGGCGAGGCCCGAACATCCGATATGGAGCGTGATCTCTCAGGGCGTCTTTGCTCGGTCGGCTCAGCCCGTCTGCTGTCGACGCAGGTGGGATCGTTCTGTAGTCGCTGGCTGTTTCCGGGGAGCCACTTCGTCGCTCGGCGCACGAGAGCTTTGCCGATCCGAACCTCTGGTGCCGATGGTGTCCCGTCACTCGGATTCCTGGCGGGCTGGGTAAACGGGCCGTCCCCCGACCGCTCCAATGCTGAGCCGGGCCGTTCTGGCAGCACGTTCCTGCTACGGGACGAGGCGACCGGCGCGACTGTGCCATGCAGAGTGGCCCTAACGGCTTTGGCCGCGCGGCTTCGTGACAGGGTGTTCACTGGTCGGACTGCCCGGGGTGTTGGGGGTGGTGGATTTGTAACAGGTTTTGTAACGGGTGTTGCAAGACTGGCTGGGACGGGGAGAACCTGTAGCGACAAACCTTAGAAGTATTACAGCCCGTTTCATTAAGTTACATCATACGTCGCGGGTGGTGGGGGGACTGGTTGGGATTGGGGTATCCTCCTACGGATCAGAAGGTTGGGGGTTCGAGTCCCTCCGAGCGCACCAAGAAAACCCAGGTCAGGAGGGGTGTCCGAGGGTCTTGGGCGCCGCTAGGGTGGGGTGCCGGCTGTTTTTGTAACGGTTTTTGTAACGGCCTGTCGCGGGACCTGACGGTAGCGGGCTTAGAGGGCAGATCAGGTGGGGGTTTCTGACTGGGGTCAGGTGCTGTCGTCGCTGTGGGTTCTGTCTGTCCGGGCGGTGTGAGGCTTGGCGAGGTGAGGGGTTGTTGTTTGTGGTGGTCAGGTCAGGCGGCGGATGGGGTAGCGCTGCGAGTCTGGCGAGGCAGGTGCATGTGTCGGGGTCCGCCCGGTAGGTGGTGACGGCGTCGGGGCTGTAGGTTCGGCTGGTGCCGGACTAACTCGATCGTCGCGGTTTCGTTGGAGAACGCGGTTGCGTCATCACGGGGTGGCCTACGGCGTGGCTGGTGCGCTTGTGGCCCTGCCGTGGCATCGCTTCGCTTTTAGTCCGCTTCCGCAGGGGCACGGGCTGTTACGCGGTGCTCGGGCGAAGATGGCCATGATGTCGGCAGCTGGACGGCCGGCTTGGAGCAGTCGTGCCATGAGTCGCATGGGCCCGTCGGCGTGATGGAAGAACTGCTTGTATCCTTCGCAGAGGTAGTTGAGGCCGGGTTCCCCGTCCGGCGACACGAGGAATCGGTTCTTGGGACATTCTCCCTGGCAGACGAAACGCACATCACAGTCCCGGCAGTACTTCGGCAGGCGGTCCCTTTTGGCTGCTCCAAAGGCGCGTTGTTTCTCGGAGGCGACGAGTTCGAGCAGGTGGGTATCCATGATGTTGCCGAGAAGATGCTCGGGCTCGACGAAATGGTCGCAGGAGTAGACGTCGCCGTTGTGCTCGAGGGCGACAGCGTCACCGCAGGTCTCGGAGAACACGCACAGTCCGGGTGGAACGCCCAGCCAGGCCGCCAGGGAAGCGTCGAAGGTCTGGACGAAGACCGATCCGACGTCGTGCACGAGCCACTCGTCGAGAACGGCGGAGAGAAAGCGGCCCCAGCCATCGGATGTGACTGACCGGTCGGTGACGGCGCCCGGCGCCCGGTTGCTGCTCAAGCGTTCCACGATCGGTATCAGCTGGATGAAACTGGCCCCGCAAGCATCCCGCAGGTAGCGGTACACGTCGATGGGGTGGTCGGCGTTGGCCGCGTGAACGGAACATAGGACGTTGTATTCGACATTGTGCTGGCGCAGGAGGTCGAGTCCCGCGATCACTCTGGCCGAGGTCTCCCGGCCGTGTTTGTCGACCCGGTAGGCGTCATGGAGCTCGGGGGGGCCGTCGATGCTCACACCGACGAGGAAGTTCTCTTCGGCTAGGAACGACGCCCAGTCCTCGTTGAGGAGTGTTGCGTTCGTCTGGATTGTGTGGGTCACCTGCTGGCCGGGTCGGCGGTGACGTTTGGTGGCCTTCACGACTTGCCTAAAGAAGGAGAGTCCCATGAGAGTCGGTTCGCCGCCCTGCCATGCAACTGTGACTTCAGGAGCGGCTTGAGACTCCATGAGCTGTCTGACGTAGGTCTCCATCAGTTCGATGCTCATCCGGAAACGGTCCCCCGGGTACAGCGTTTCTTTCGACAGGTAGAAGCAGTAGGCGCAATCCAGGTTGCAGATTGCGCCGGTCGGCTTTGCCATCACGTGGAAGCTAGGCGGTGCGGTGAGCGGGCGTTGTCCCGGCATGGATAGGCCGTCCACTGCTGGCGCGTCCGTCTTCGATCTCCGAAACGTCACCGGGGTGGTGGTCATGCTCGGGAATCCATGAGCCGGATGACCTCGACGCGCGGGGGAGCCGTACGCGCACCGGGCAGCGTGGTGGCGAGGCTGGCAGCGGTGACGCTCACCCGAGCGGCCTCCTCGAGGCTGCTACCGCATGCAAGCTCCGCCGCCAGGACACCGTTGAAAACGTCACCGGCACCAGTCGCGTCTATGGCGGTTACCGGGGGGGCCGGCACGTCGTGGCGGGTATCGGGCGTAATGACAACAGCGCCGGCAGGACCTAACGTGACCACCAGCGCCTTCACGCCCGAGTGAAAGAGTCCTGCCAGGGCCGCCGGGTCGTCGCTCCAGTCCGGCCCGCCGAGCAAAGCGGCCGCCTCCACCTCGTTCGGCGTCAGGACGTCGATCCGGCTCATTACCTCAGAGGGTAGGGGCTGGTAAGGGGCAGGGTTGACGACGAGCGTCCAGCCTTGTTCGACGGAGACTTCGCTGGCAGCGATGACCGAGTCGAGCGGTATCTCGAGGCTAGCCAGGACGGCCACGTGGTCACTGCCGTCCGCTGCCGACAGTAAGGAACGTCGTACCGATTCACGGCCGAGTCTTCCGTTGGCACCCTGGGCTACGACGATCTGGTTCTGGGCGTGCGAGTCGACCGAGATCAGTGCGACTCCGGTGTGCTCGTCCGGTAGGGAGAGGATACCGCTGGTGTCTATCCCGTCTAACATAAGAGAAGCGACGGCCTCCCGGCCTTCATCGTCGTCACCCACCGCTGCAACGAGGGCGGTTGAGATTCCGTACCGGCTTGCCGCGACTGCCTGATTGGCGCCCTTGCCACCAAGCGATCGGCGGAAGTCCCGACCGAGTACCGTCTCACCAGGAGCCGGCAAGGCGTCGGCCGCTATCGAGAAGTCGATGTTCACCGAGCCCACCACAATGACCCGATGCGTTCGATGGCCATCGTGGCTTTCCGCCATTGCGCTCAGACCGGCGCTTCCACACGGGGCCAGTCCCGCCGCCGGGCCGGACGGCTGGCATAGAGGGTTCGTACGAGCTCATCTCGAAGTTCCCGGTGACGGCTCGAATCCCACAAATTGCGGAGCTCTCCCGGATCGTTGCTCAGGTCATAGAGTTCGCCCTCGTCGCCTTGGTACTGGAACGGTGAGGGTGCGCCGACTGTGAACCCGGGGATGTCGACCTGAAGCCCGCTGCCGTCGCCGACTGTGGATTTCTCGTACACGGTGCATGTATAGCCGTCGAGATGGACAGTGCGGAGGTGCAGGCCGACGTTCGGTGACGGGCTGTCGTATTCGGTGATCAGTGGTAGGGCCGGCTGGGACTCGTCGACCGGGAGCGGGATCGCTTCCATCCACTCGGGGACCGCGAGGCCAGCGCACGTGCAGATCGTTGCCGCGATATCCATCATCCTGACCGGTGACTGTATGACAGAACCCCGGGTCACGTCGGCCGCCGGGGCGGGGCGCCAGAGGAGCGGGACTCGCATGAGGGCGTCGCAGTGGAACGGCCCCTTGAACAAGAGCCCGAACTCTCCTTGGAGTTCACCGTGGTCGGATGTGAAGATTATGTCGGTGTTGTGGTCCCAGCCGCTGGCCGAGAGATTGGACAGAATCCGGCCGATGCCGTCATCTATCAACTCGACTTCCACGTCTACCGCCGCAGATATTTCTCTCAGCTGCTCCGGGGTGAGCTGGGAGGCGGACCAGTCCCCGCGGCTGCACTCGTTCTTGAACGTGCCGTTCCAATATCCCATCCAATGCGCCGGCTTTCCCGCTAGTACTCGGGCGGCCCGTTCCGGTGAGCCGGGATAGAAATCGGGGATTGGGCGGTCTCGCCACGGGACCCTGTGGAGTTCGTCGCGTGGGGGGTCCCATGGATGGTGGGGATCGGGATAGCTCACCCAGAGGAACCACGGCGCCGTGCTGGTCTGCTGGCGATCCATGAACCGAATCGCCTCGTCGGTGACCCAGGCAGTGTGGTGCAACTCGGTCGGAATCGGGTTGGCCACCAAGTCCGGTGCGCCGGTGCTCTCGCTGAAACCGCGGGTCGGATGGGACGAGCGCGCCGAGAGGTCCATGTAGGCCGCGCTCCACTCCGGGTGCTCGGTGGCCAGCCACCGCCCGTAGTGGCCGCCGGTGCCACCGTGGCCGGCGAACGCGACGTAGTCAAATCCGCGGTAGGGACCGTTGAGACCGTCTGCTGCGAGCCGGTTCTCGGCAAACCGCAAACCCGGATCCCACGTCGGCTCGAAGTGGGCCTTTCCGACCAGACCTGTCCGGTAGCCTGCGACCCTGCTGAGGTGCTCGGCAACCGACGGTGCCTCCGCCGGCAGCGGGACACCTATACCCCAGGAGCCATGGGTCCGGGGATACTGGCCTGTGAGAAGGCTTGACCGTGACGGCGTGCAGGTGACGTTCGGCACGTGCGCCCTCTCGTAGCGGACACCGTCGACGGCGAGGGCGTCCAGGTGGGGTGTCGATACGACGGGGTTACCGGTCACTCCCAGGGCGTCGTGGCGCATCTGGTCCACGGTGATCAGCAACACGTTGCGCCTCGTCATTGGACCACCTTTTCCGGTGCTCGGTCGCCATCAGCGGAGGCGTCCACCCCGGGACGCGAGATCTTGTCGGCGCCTGCGGCGAGCTGCTCCAGCCACAGGGGACGTTCATAGAGAGGGTGTGTGTGGTCGCAGCGCCAATCTTCCTCGATGTTGTGGCGTGGCAGTTCGCGTACACGAAGACCCGACACAGTCGGATCCTCCCAACGCTGGAAATAAGAGGTCAGGCTGGTACGCAAGTCGTCCAAGACGGCGCGGTATGTCTGGCTGGTGGCCAGGTTGCAGGTTTCTCGCGGGTCGCCTGCGAGGTCGAATAGCTCATCGTCTCCCCGCCCGAAGCGCACGATGAGCTTGAAGCGCTCCGTACGTGCCATCCGGAGATCTCCGTATTCTCCGAAGACGATCCGCGGCCAGTCGGCTTGGGCCTCCCCTCGGCACAGGGGGAGGAAGGATCTGCCCGGTAGCTTCGCCAGGTCCGCTGATTGCGGGGTGATCCCGGCCAGGTCCAGCAGGGTCAGGTGCAAGTCGCAGTGCGTAACCGGTTCTAGCCGGGTCTGGCCTGGGAGGGTCTGGCCGGGTGCCTTGATCAGAAGCGGGACCCTGATCGATTCCTCAACCATGTTGTAGGGATGCGTAGCATTCCCCTTGCCCCAGATCCCGTGGTGCCCCGTGTTGAGCCCGTGATCGGAGGTGTAGACCACAACGGTGTTGTCGGCTACCCCTTGACTGTCGAGCTCGTCGAGAAGCCGACCTAGCTGCTCGTCGATCTCTGTGACGGCGGCGTAGTACTGGGCCAGGCTCTCCGTCCGGTTATCCCGGGTCACGTAGCGGGCCTCGGAGGTGAGGCTCCCGAACGGGTGGACGGGATCGGACGGGATGTCATCGAAGGTGCACTTGCGGTACGAGTCGACGAGGCGCTCCGCGTGACCGAACCAAGGACTGTGGGTTGCGAAGAAGCCGACCGTCAAGAAAAACGGTACCGACTGATCCCGCTCTCGAAGGAAGTGCACTGCGTGGTCGGCGAGAGTGTGAGGGTTGTAGCGGTCGAGATCCCTCGGGGCCGTCGCCCACGGCGAGTCATGCCCCTCCGACGCCGACAATGGTCCGGACTTGACGTACCAGTAGTCGAAGCCGGCCGGACGGTGTTTGGAGTCGCCGAGGTGCCATTTTCCGACCAGGCCGGTCGTGTAGCCTTCCCTGTGGAAGCGGTCAGCGAGGGTCACGTGTTCGTTCATCCACGGCCGGTCCACAGCCTCGGCGACCGCATCACCTAGGTAGTCGTGGACCCCGTGTTGAGATGGGATCTTGCCAGTCCAAAGCGATGCCCGAGCGGGGGAGCAGACTGGGCTGGGGGTGAAAGCGTTCGCCATCCGTACCCCCGTCGCGGCGAGATAGTCCATGGAGGGGCTGCGGATCTCCCGGTTGGCGTAGCACCCCGCCGCCCACTGGGCATGATCGTCCGCAAGGACTAGCAACACATTGGGGCGTGCCGGCGCCCCTTTCCGTATAGACATCGCTTGGTCGGCCACCATCCTCACTTTTCTGGTCGGGAGCGTGTTGACATTCTGCGGTCCACGCGGTTAAATACTAGTGGTCGGACGTCTAGATGTCCAGTGTCTAGGGAGGTGGGCATGCCAAGGAAGAGTCCTCTCTCGGCCGAGGTGGCCGGTGATTTGCGCACTCTCATAGCGACAGAGGAGTGGGAGGACGGCCGCCTTCCGTCCGAGACTGAGTTGGCCAAGAGGCTCGGCGTCAGCCGTACGACCGTCCGGGAGGCGCTGTGGCTCCTTTGGAGCGAAGGTCTGCTCAACCGGCAGTGGGGCGTCGGAACTTTCGTCCGAGGCCAGAAGCCAGAGGGGGTTGGAATGGGGCAGGACTTCAGGGCGGTGCTAAGAGATCTCATAACGTCCGCTGGTTACGACCCCTCCATCCCGAACGCGCTGATCGAACAGCGCCCGTGCCCGAGCGAAGCAGCGGCCGCCCTCAACCTCGACGAGGGCCAGCCGGTCTGGTTCCTCGACAGGACGTTCGCCGCCGACAGCAATCCGGTGGTGCGCTTTTGGGATTGGATGCCGCTAGTTATCAATGGCCGCCGCGTGGACCCGACGGCCACGAAGGACCTCGAACACGACCTGATTAGTTTCCTGAGCGAAAGCGCCGGTTGTCGGATCCTGAGGATGGAGGCTCACCTTCGCGCTGAAGGCATTTCCGAGGAGGTGGCCGAGACTCTCGGCCGGCCGGTTGGCACCCCGATTATCAGCGCGGTTCAACTTTGCTATGACGACCGAGACCGGACCGTGGTGTATTCGCAGAACTTCTACACCACGGATGTTCTTCCGATGCGTCTTCTCCGGAACCTTCACCGCTAGGCGCTTGGCCATGGGAGGAGGCGAAGCGACGCAAGGCGACGAGGGCGTTGCGCTCATGTCAGCTCTGAGATCAACGGAGAGTCGGGCCTTCCAAGGGGTTATCGGCACCACCATAGCGGAATCGGTTCCATGGTGGCCGGACGATAGAAACCCGCCCGGGCGAGCCCCTAATGTGGTGGTAGTCGTTTTTGATGACACGGGCTGGTCGGATTTCGGATGCTTCGGTTCGGAGATAGTGACACCCACGGTCGATCGTCTGGCCGGTGCCGGTCTGCGCTTCAACTCGTTTCATGTTACGCCGCTGTGCTCTCCGACCCGGGCCTGCCTTCTCACGGGACGGAACCACCATCGAATCGGTATGCGTTTCTTGGCCGTCGCCGACACTGGCTATCCCAACTGCCGGGCCCGGATCGAGGACGGAACTCCTACTCTGCCCGCAATCCTGCGCGACGCCGGCTACGGCACTTACCTCGTTGGTAAGTGGCATCTTGCGCCGCAGCACGAGATAACTCCCGCTGGGCCGTACCGCAGCTGGCCCCTGTCGCATGGCTTTGACCGTTACTACGGGTTCATGACCGGAGCGTCGGACCAGCACGCGCCTGAGATTTATCGGGACAACTCCCCTGTGACGGTGAACGCTGCCGGCGACGACTCCTACCATCTGAGCGCGGATCTCGTCAACCAATCGATCGGGCTACTGCGCGACCACCTCAGCTTCAGACCTAACGCACCCTTCTTCTTGGAGCTCGCATTCGGCGCCACCCACGCGCCTTTCCAGGCACCAGCCGAATACATCGACAAGTACGAGGCCACTTTCGCCTCGGGATGGGACGAAACGCGTCGTAGCCGCCTGAAGCGCCAAATCGACCAGGGAATTGTCCCATCCGGAACCCAGCTAACCGAAGCGGACCCCGAAGTACCCTGCTGGAGGGACCTGAGCGAGGACGAGCGACTCGTCGCAGCTCGCCTGCAGGCCGTCTACGCCGGCTTCCTCGAGTACACCGACGTCCAACTCGGCCGGCTAGTTGACTGGCTCGAGGAGAGGTCGCTGCTGGACGACACAATTATCGTGGTCTTGTCGGACAACGGGGCGGCAGGTGACGGTGGCAGGATAGGCTCCACCAGCGTCGTCGCGCCCTACAACGGCTATCGACGCGCAGCGGAACACGAAGTGGACGGGTTGGCCGCAGCCGGAGGAAGAAACGGACCAGCGCACTACGCCGCTGGATGGGCTATGGCCGGTAACACCCCGTTTCGCCTCTACAAGCAGTACGTGGATCTGGGCGGGATTCGGTCCCCCTTAATCGTGCACTGGCCGAACGGCGTCCACGCGCGTGGGGCGGTGCTAACCGGGTTCTCGCACGTGACCGACATCGCACCCACGATCGTCGAAGCTGCTCTGGGGTTGTCGGGCGCCAACTCCGAGGCACACTCATCCCCCGCCGATTTCGACTTCGACGGGGTGTCTCTTCTCGCCAACATTCTCGGCGGGGAAACTGGAACACCGACTGGGGAACGGACCCAGTATTTCGAGATGGTCGGCCACCGGGCTATCTGGCACAGCGGGTGGAAGGCGGTGACCCGGCACACCCCTGGGCAGCCCTACGAGGACGACGTGTGGCGTTTGTACGATACCTCCGACGATTTCGCCGAGGCAGCCGACGTTGCCGATCGGCACCCCGACATCCTCGAAGACCTGAAGAATCGATGGACCCTCGAAGCGCAGCGCAACGGCGTCTTCCCGCTCGATGATCGGCCCCTCAAGCAGATGCTCCGCATGCGAGGGTCGCCCCGTCACTCGCGGTCATCGTGGCGTATCTATCCCGGCTCTAGCCACATGCCCTTCGCCACGGGGGCGACGGGGACAGACCGAAGTGTCCGGCTGCGAGTGGAGCTCACAGACCGTCGTCCGGCCGATGAGGGGGTCTTAATAGCAAGCGGCACGTCGTACGGCGGGTACGTGCTCTACATCCTGGACGGCAAGTTGTGCTACGAGCACCTGTTGCTGGGAGAACGAACAACCTGCTTCGCTCCTGGCCTTTTGGGCACAGGCGACCTCGTCGTCGGGTTCGACTTAGACGCAGAGGAGGATCGGTCAGCCCACGTCAGTCTGGTTGTGGACTCCCAGAAAGTAGCGCAAACGATGATACCTGCCACAGCGTCGCAACCGGCTTTCTTTGGTCTGGACGTGGGACGCGACCCCGTCTCACGGGTCTCCGACTCCTATGACACGCGAGGGGATTTCCCTTATCCCGCCGGGCGTATCAAGGTCGTGACCTTGGACTTCGTCGCATCGGGAGTCGACGACGCCGTGCTGGCTGCCCAGATAGAGGCCATGCAGTGAGCCCTATCGAAGCGAGAGGGACGATGGAAAGTTACGTCGAAGGCCGGCCTGCGCCGACTGCTTCAGACACTGCGGTCGGACCAGGGCAGAAAGCGTTGAGCACCGAAGGCGTTGCCCTTGGAGTTTACGGGGTTAACAAGGTATTCTCCATGGGACGCAAACACAAGGTCGTTGTGCTCGAAGACGTCAGTCTTACGGTCGCTCAAGGCGAGTTCGTGTCCTTAATCGGGCCGTCCGGCTGCGGGAAGAGCACGCTGCTTCGTCTCCTATGCGGCTTGGAGAATCCGACCTCAGGAATCGTCGAGGTCGGCGGCGAAGCGCCCAAAAACCTGACCGACCGACATCAGCTCGGGGTGGCGTTCCAAGATCACGCCCTGCTCCCGTGGGCCACGGTAGAGCAGAATCTTGCGCTTCCCTTCCAGCTCGCTCGTCGGCCGGTCGACCGGCAGCGTATCAAGGACCTGGTAGGGTTGACCGGACTAGAAGGGTTCGAGTCTTCCCGACCCAAGGTCCTCTCGGGAGGTATGCGCCAGCGGGTATCCCTGGCTCGGGCACTGACCCTTTCTCCCCAGGTGCTCCTGCTCGACGAGCCTTTCGGTGCGCTCGATGCCATAACACGGCGCCGGCTGAACTTTGAACTCGCGGATATTTGGGCCACAGCAGGCGTCACGACGGTACTGGTCACGCATTCAGTCGACGAGGCGGTCTTGCTGAGCAATCGGGTAGCGGTCATGAGCACCCGGCCGGGGAGGATAGACCGGATCGTGGAGGTGGATCTTCCATTCCCTCGGACGCGTGAAACGCTGCGAGATCCGCGCTTTCAGCAGCTCCAAGAGACGCTCGAAGTTCTGCTCATTGAGTCGCACAGATGAAGGGTGTCGTCTCGCGCGCCGGCCAGTACGTCGCCGGTACGGTACTTCTGGTGCTCCTATGGCAAGTCATAGGCAAGTACAACTACTTCGGCCCTGCTTGGCCCCCACTCTCACAAGTCGTGGACGATCTGACCGGATCAGGCCGGGAAGCGATACTTTCGGGCTTGCGAGCCACAGCGTCATCCGCAGGTGAAGGCCTCATAATCGGAGTGGGTGCAGCGCTTACGATAGCGTTCTTGCATCAAATCGTCCGCCTTACTCGGCCAGGGCTTGATAGGGCCAGCGCCGCCTTGCACGCGATACCCGCGATTGGTATTGCACCTGTTCTGGTCCTCGTACTGGGTCGGACGAGCGCTCCAGCAGCGGTGGCCGCGGTCGGCACGATATTCCCGGTCTACGTCACCGTGACAGCTGCTCTCGACAGCGTACAGGCAGCACACAGTGATCTCTTCAGGGTCCTCGGCGGAGGAAGCTGGCAGCGTCTACAGCGCCTGCAGCTCCCGACGGTCGCTCCAGGTCTGCTGGACGCCCTGCGGCTAGCAGCCCCGGCGGCGGTGCTAGGAGCGGTCCTCGGCGAGTGGTTTGGCGCACCGCGCGGTCTCGGGATCATTATCTTGAGCTCCTCCCAGAACTATCAGATCGTCCAGATGTGGGCGGCTGCTCTCGCGACCACGCTGCTGTCGCTGGTGGCGTTCGCTGCGGCTTCGGTACTCCAGATCGCCGCCAAGCGGAGGTTCACGTGACTGGCACCGCAAATGCCTCGATCCGGTTCGCTGTTAGGTGGTGGGCGGTGGCAGCCGTGGTCGTAGCATGGGAGTTGGTCACCGTCGTTGGCCACGTCGACGCTGCGATCGTACCGGGACCGTATACGGTTTTGCGTCGTCTGGTGTCCAGCCCCGCAACCTTCGGAGCGCCATTGGGTGACACTGCCCTCACCGCAGCTATCGGACTTTTCACAGGGGTGGCGATGGGCCTGTTCGTCGCCTGCATCTCCTGGTTCGCACCTCCAATAGCAGGGTTCCTTACCCCGCTAGCGGTGATCATTCGTTCTCTCCCATTCGTCGTGCTCATCCCCATATTGGCCCTGGTCCTAGGTTACGGAACCACCAGCGCGACGATCATCTGCGGGCTTGTCTGTTTCTTTCCGACCTACGTACTTGTGTCGAGCGGGCTTCGCCAGCTTCCACCGGGTGCGTCGGCCTACTTTACGGTGGCCGGCTCCTCTCGCTGGCAGCGCTTTTATCGTTTAGCACTTCCGGCGGCCGTCCCACCTTTGCTTACATCCGTCAGGATCTCAGCCGCCACGTCAGTAGCGGCCGCACTGGTAGCGGAGTTCCTGATGGGGACGCCAGGCTTGGCGTACCTGCTCGAAACGTCACTCAACGACCTGGATGTAGTAGGGGTGTGGGCAGCGTCAGTCGTCGCCGTGATCGCGGCCTTGGTGGCGTTCCTCGTGACTTCCCGGTTGGAACATGCTGTACGGAACCGATGGGGATGACCGGCGATAACCACATAGCACCAGATCCCCAACTGGAGCACTTCGGGTCGATATCTCAGCGAACCACCTATACGAGAGAAGGAGTATGCCTAATGCCAAGCTCACCCAATGATCTACTATCACGCCGCAAGTTTCTCATTGGAGCAGCGGGATTGGCTGGCGCTGCCGCTCTGGCAGCCTGCGGATCGAGCAAGAGTACCGCCTCACACTCCACCAAGTCGTCGACCCCGACGGCGGTCGACATGACTCTCGCGTTCTCCTTCCTAGAGAACGTAGAATACGCCGGCTGGTATCTTGGCAAACAGAGCGGCTTTTTCTCACAACGCAATCTAAACGTCAAGTTCCTCGGCGGGGGCCCCAACACTCCTGCTCCGGAGACCCAGCTGCAAGCTGGAGCCGCCCAAGTTGTACTCGAAGCCAATACGGTGCGGCTCTTCTCGGCCATTGCTAAGAAACAGCCCCTAGTAATCCTCTCGCAGGACTTTCAGGTGTCACCGAACGGTCTGCTGTCCCTCGCCCGCCATCCAGTCACGACCTCAGCCGAGCTGAATGGGGCGAAGATCATCGCCGCCGCATCCAATCGCCAGAACATGGCCGTCCTGATGAAGCTGAATAGCGTGACCGACTACCAGTTCGTCCCGGGCGGGACATCTGTCGACAGCCTACTAGCCGGCCAGGGAGACGCCCTGTTGGCCTTCGCCTCGAACCAGCCGATCATCTTAGAGACGCAGTACCACATGAAACCCGGAAAAGACTTCTTCTTCGTACCTTTCTCTGACCTGAACTACTATCTCCTTTCAGACGTTCTCGTGACCAGCAAGAGCTACGCGACGTCTCATCGGGCCGCTGTAGTTAACCTCCTCGCCGGAGCCTTGCAGGGCTGGCAGGAGGATCTGAACAACCCGGCGCAAGGTACCACGGCGACCATGACGCTATCGGGAACGGCACTTGGTCTCAACCAACAACAGCAACAGGCCATCAACGAGGCCCAGTTACCGTACATCCTTCCAAAGGGAACACCGAGCAGCGACTTACTTAGTATCGATCCCGCATTTCTGCAGCAGCACGTCTACCGCAGCCTGGAGGCGGCTGGCATCACAGGACTCCCCCCAGCCAGCTCAGTAGTGGATACAAGTCTCCTCGAGGAAGCTAGAGCGTCGATCAAGTAGCTGTTGGCACCCCCGGGAATCCCGCTAGAGAAGAGAACTGCTAGCGTGACCGCGAAATTGTCGGCGACCCCACCTGCCGTCTGTGCGACGACACCCGAACGGTGTTCCGACTGGACCGCAACGATCCAGTCGGAACATGAACAAGTCGGAACCACTAAGGCGTGTCGTGTGCGATGCGGCCCGCATGAACGCACAACGTGGAACGGGCGGACCCTTTGGCACAGTCGAGTTCGAACGAGCGACAGGAAAGATGCTAACGGTTAGGGAGAACCGAGTTGTGCAAGAGACCGTGTCCTCATCTCGCGGCGAGTTGAGGGCCGTGTCGCTGGCGCGGCAAGCCAGAGACACGTAGGAATTCAGGACGTTGGGAGCAGAGGCGTAGCTGCCGGTGTTGAACTGGCATCCCTGAATCATGCGCATAGGAGGAGCTATGGTCTGTTTAGGAGTAACTGAATTGTTGATCACCGGCGACGACCCGGAATTAGAGGACATAACCGGATTCGAGGAAAGTCCGGTTGCTGGCGAATGGAGAGAATCGCTTCGCTACGGTGCTATCCAGACGATTACGGAGATATGGCGCGGCGAAGCTGTCAGGTCCTTTCATGACTTTCCCCCCGGAGAGTGGGGCGAGTGTGTCGTGTACAACGCGCTGCATGAAGCGGCGGTGCAATCCAAGAGCGCCGAGTCATGACTCGATTAGCCCGGAAGACGATCCTCGACGTCGACACCGGAGTGGACGATGCTCTCGCACTCCTGACGGCGGTCAGCGATCCTCTGGTCGACCTGTTGGCTGTCAGCTGCGTGTCCGGCAATACCGACGTGGATCAAGTCGTAGACAATACTCTGAGGGTGTTGGAGATAGCCGGCGGAACAGACATCCCGGTAGCCAGGGGGGCTAGCTGCCCGCTCATCGAAGAGCGCCGGCACGCCGAGCACTTCCATGGCTCTGACGGGATGGGCGATCTTGGTCTCGGCCCGTCCGCTCGGGGGCCGGTCGACAGGCCGGCGATCGAGTTCGTACGACAGCTGCTGATCGATTCTGAGGAGTCGAGCGTCACCCTGGTGTGCCTCGGCCCGCTTACGAATATCGCTCTGCTGCTACGAGCCCACCCGGAAGTCGCATCGAGTATCGATCGCATCGTCATGATGGGGGGTGCCGTAAACGGCGGAAACGCCACGGCCGTGGCCGAGTTCAACGTATGGGCGGATCCTGAGGCAGCCTCGATCATTCTGACTTCAGAGTTGCCGGTCACGATGTACGGGCTGGACGTCTACCACCAGGCAGCGGTGGCCTACCAGGACGTTCAGAAGTTGAGGACGTCCGGGGATCCAGTGTCAGAGTTGGCGGCACGTCTGCTCGAGCATCTGAGAATGGCGAGTGACCCAAACGTCGAAGTAGTCGGATCCGACCGGGTAGGGATAGGTGACGCCGGCGCCCTATTTTGCGCAATTCGTCCGGATCTGCTCACTACGAGGTTCCTGCCGGTCGGCGTGGAACTGAGCGGCCACTTCGCTCGTGGCCAGACGGTCACGGATCTCCGGTACCGGAGTGGGGAGCAGGAGCATCATGGGTTCGGGCACCGCTTCGGGGCCGTTGACGTCGGAGTAGGGATCAACGATGGAGGAGTCGCACAAGGATTCCTCGACCTCTTTAGAACTGAGTGACGCGTTCTGGCGGTTAGATATTCGGACCGAATAGCCAGTCGGTCTGGAAGGAACTGGAAACAACCGGCGAAGTGGGACCGACCTGGTCTACGTAACGGGTAGTCACATCGACGGGGACGGCCCGGGTATTGTTCCTCAGTCGTGGTGAAACTTTCCACGGAGGTCTGGCTCCTCGGAGTCTCGCCCGACGGCTGAAGGACTAGGTGGTCCAAACCGACGCGGTCGAGTGGTCCTTGTCCTGGGAGAGCAGTTTGAGGCCCGGTCGGTGAAGTCTTTGTCGGGGTGGACGCGTTGCATTTCGGCGGTGAGCGAGTCGATGATGAGCGTGCTCAGGCTTACGCCTTGTAGCCGTGCCAGGGCCTCTGCCTTGTCTGCGATGTCGTCGGGATGAGGGAGGGTGGTCTGTCTGGCCGAGCCTCGTGATCTCAGGGCACCGCAAGGTGCTGCTGTTGGCTTTCCAGCGGGGCGGCCGGATTGTCCTAGGCTCGGCCCGGAGTGTCACGGTTTGTGCAGCGGGTTTTGTAACGGGCGGCGCAGGACTGGCCGGGATGGGAGCAACCTCACGGGACGAAGCGCCTGATATGGGTCGCCGATTGTTGTGGGTTCGGCGCGTGGTTGTCCCCTCTGTGTCAACCTTGACTGAGGCAGTCCTGTAGCTGATTCGTTGGGTTGAAGAGGGCGGGGAAGGAGTCCCCGAGAGCCATGACCATCCACCATCCTGTAGACGCGCGCGCCCACGCTGGCGGCATGAAAGGAGAAGATCGTTCGACTGATCCCGAGCCGGAGGTGCTCGAGCGGGCCCGGCCGCCTCGCCAGTATCCGGCGAAGTACAAGGCCGAGATCCTGGCCGAGTACGAGCGGCTGGACAAGGCCGGCAAGGGCGCTCTGTTGCGCCGGGAGGGCCTGTACACGTCGCTGATCTCCGAGTGGCGCAAGCAGCGCGACCGGGGAGCGCTGGCCGAGCTGGCCAGGCCGTCGGGCCGGCCGGGGGCCGATCCCAAGGATGCCGAGATCGCCCGGCTCAAGCGCCGGGCCGAGCGGGCTGAGGCCGAGTTGGACAAGGCCCGCAAGGTGATCGAGGTCCAGGGAAAGCTCTCCGCGCTGTTGGAGCAGCTCGCCACCGACAGCGCCTCGACGGAGACGAGAGGCGAGACCAGGTGATCGACGCGGCCATCGCCGAGTTGGCCCCTGTGGTCGGGGTCCGCCGAGCGTGCCAAGCGCTGGGCGAGACCCAGGCCCGCTGGTATCGCCGGCACCGCCAGGGCCCGCCGGTGTCCCGGCCGGCCCGGCTGCCGGGACCCCAGCCCCGGGCGCTGTCGGTGGAGGAGCGCGACCGGGTGCGTCAGGTGCTCAACTCGCCCGAGCATGTGGACGAGGCCCCGGCCACGGTCTACGCCAAGCTGCTCGACGAGGGCATCTACCTGGCGTCGGTGCCGACGATGTATCGCATCCTGCGCTCCCACGGCGAGGTCCGCGAACGGCGCCGGCAGGCTACGCATCCGGCGCACAAGAAGCCCGAGCTGATCGCCACCGGGCCGAATCAGTGCTGGAGCTGGGACATCACCAAGCTGCTCGGCCCGGCCAAGTGGACCTACTACTACCTGTATGTGATCATCGACATCTTCAGCCGGTACGTGCCCGGGTGGATGCTCGCTCACGCCGAGAACGCCGGCCTCGCCGAGGCTCTCCTGGCCGACACCGTCGCCAAGCAGGGTATTGGGCACGGGCAGTTGACCATCCACGCCGATCGCGGATCGCCCATGACGGCCAAGCCGGTGGCCCACCTCCTGGCCGACCTCGGTGTCACCAAAAGCCACAGCCGTCCGCATGTGAGCAACGACAACCCCTACTCAGAAAGCCAGTTCCGTACTCTCAAGTACCGCCCCGACTTCCCCGACCGCTTCGGCTGCTACGAGGACGCCCACGCCTTCTGCGGCCGGTTCTTCGGCTGGTACAACTACGACCACCGCCATTCCGGCATCGGCTACCACACCCCCGCCGATGTCCACCACGGACGGGCTGAGCTCCTACGAGAGAAACGGGCCATCGTCTTGAGCAGCGCCTACGACCTGCACCCCGAACGCTTCGTCCGCAAGCCACCCGAACCACCGAAGCTCCCCACCATCGCCTGGATCAACCAGCCCAAGGAGGACACCGCCACGACACAGTGATTCCCGAGAAATCTGCCTCATAGGGGTTGACATCCGCCGGTCTGCGAGCGGGTGGCGGGTGCTACTGGCTTAACGCGAGTTGAGGGTTTCTTGCTTTTTGGGTGTTGCTGGTTTACGGTGGTTTTTGGGGTTGTGGGAACGCTGGGCCGGGCCCGCATTCGACGCTGGGGCTTCTGGTTGCTTGTGAGGTCCCCTCGCCGGGAGGCACCACTGGCACGCCGCAGAGTTGAACGGCTGCCCTTGGGTGGGGTGATGTAGACGAGTGGCGAAGTACCGGGGGTCTGTTCCCTGCGACCTTTTGGAATCTAGATCCCGTGACCAGGTGCACGAGTCAGGTCGCATGGGTGGGGTAGGGGGTTTTTGACGATCGGGTCGCCGGTCTCCATCTGGTTGTTTTCTATCAGCGTCGCTGCAGGGATCGACGTTACCGCCCGCTTGAGGGTCTTCCGTGAAGGACTCTGTCAGGGCCAAACTCGAGACGTGAAACACCGATCCCGGGTTGGTGGAGATCGTGGGGCCGTGGTGCGTCGTGTTGGAACGCGGTTGTGTGCCGGCGTTGTGCGCTGTTGGCATCTGGTGTTGGCCGGCCATGTGGTGGAAGGGTCAGGCTGGGCGCTGTAACTCGTGCTCAACGGCGCGGCGGATCCATGAGGAGACGGAGCGGTCGTCTTCGGTCGCTCGGCGGCGGATCTCTTCGACGAGGTCGGGAGGGAATCGAACTGGGATGGCTTCGCTTAGCCGCGTTTTGCGCCGGTTTGGAGGGCCTTGTGGTATCTGATTGTCGGGCTGGGCGTAGAAGTCGTATTCCTCGTCTGGGGTTATCGGTGGTTTCGTCATTGGTCTCTCCGGTATTGGGCTGCCAGATTGGTGCTGGCCTCGTAGCAGCCGATGGGTCGGCAGTGGCGGGGATC
>JAJZAM010000090.1 GCA_021799445.1 Actinomycetes bacterium | reverse complement strand
CTGACCGTCCCCGGCGACGACGCCGAGCTGGCAGGAGAGTTCCGCCGCCACGGCATCCAGCCAGGCCAACGTGTCCATGTCGCGCTCGTCACCAGCGGCGACCGCGAGCCGGGCGAGGCGCTCCCTGGCTTCTTCGCCAGCTTCGACGGACCTGCCGACCTGGCAGAACGGTCTAGTGAGATTCTAAGGGCGGAGTTCCCCGGGGGTCGATGATCCTGGTGGACACCGGCCCGCTCGTGGCCGCCGCCAACCGTAGAGACACCCACCACGCGACGTCCGTCGCAGCGCTCACCGCCGCCCGCCCACCTCGCCTTGTTCCAGGCTTGGTCATCGCTGAGGTGTCCTACCTCCTGGCCCGCGACGCCACCGCCGCAGTGGAAGCGGGTTTCCTACGGTCGTTCGCCACCGGGTTCTTGACGTTGGCCGGCCTTACTGTGGATGACCTGGATCGAAGCGCCGAACTGGTCGAGCAGTACGCGGACCTGCCCCTCGGCGCCACCGACGCCTGCCTCGTCGCCTTGGCGGAACGGCTCGGGATCGTGGAGGTAGCCACCCTGGATCGTCGGCACTTCGCCGTCGTGCGACCCCGCCATGTCGAAGCGTTCACGCTCGTACCGTAGCGATCAGGTGGTCCTCACTCCTCGGACAGTCGCTGTTGGTCTCACCTCGGAGGTGGCGGCGGTCGGTGACGGTGATCAGGTGGTAGGTGAGGTGTTTGCAGAGTTGGCCGAACGCGAAGTAGGCCAGTCCGGTCTCCAAGTCATCAAACAGGCCAGACAGTTCTGAGATGGTTCCCCAGCAGGCGGCGAAGCAGCTTTGCTTCGGGTCGCCGTCGATCGAGACGGCCCCGCCCGAAGGCTCGCCCCAACTGGTCGGTGTGACGTGTCTAGCCTGCCGAGCTCGGCAAAGCGAGCGGCCACCACACGCGACCGCTCGCTGTCCGATCCGCCCGCCACCCACGGCGACAGGTCAACTACGGGAACACTAAGCAGGCCCACTCGTCACGCTCCGTTCGCGCACGTCATCGTCTCTGGCCGCCAAGAATAGCGAAGGCTACCCGAGCCACGGGAAGGTCTCCTCTTTGTAGCGATACGCGCGGAATATCGCGTTCTGGGCACCAGCCGACGACTCAGGTCCGGTTCCGTCGGGAAAGCAGTAGAAATACGGGACCACATAATCCCAAACGGTCTCGCCAGCAGGGGTCACCTCGAAAATACGCCCAAAGCTACCCTCGCTTATCAGAGTGTTCCCGTTCCACAGACGCTGCGCGTTGGACATGTAAGGGCTGTAGAAGTTCTGCAAAGGCGTGTCCTTGTACTCCCACACAATCTTGTTCGAGTCCTTCGGGTCGACTTCTATCACCCTCGAATAAGGCACGCTGCTAGACGGCCGGAAGGACCCGTTGTCGAAGATCATCACGTGACCATTGCCCAGCATGTGGGGATGATGCTGTTGCGCGATCTCCTCGGGGCCTAGCCGCCACTTGACCTTCCCCGACCGGCGATCAACTACAAGACACGTAGAAGCACTCCGATAGCCGACAAGCACGTCGCCGTCGACGGTTTCCTCGACGCTGTTGCACATAGGCCAGTGCTCCCGTTCGAAATGTTCGTCGAGAGGAAGATCCGCTAGCCCCAGTTCGTCGGCCGGCGACCAACGCCACACGATCTCGCCATCCCAAGTCATCTCGTAGACGACATCACCCCAAATCGAACCGTCCGGCGCTTCGCTACCGGGTATGCCGCCGCGGACCTGCGCCGCCGCGCCGTCGGGCAATCTCTCGACGGCGCCGACAAGAAGGTTACCGTTGGCCAAGATCGAAGCGTCGTGGTGATGGAAGGGGTGCTCCGCCTGTCTCACGATCCTCCCCGTCGGATCCAGCTCCATCAGCAAACCACCGTGGTAGACGTCCCACAGAGGGAATATCGACACCCCACCTTGCTTCTTTCCCTGGTAGAAGAGGTTCCCATTCGCCAACACTTTGGCGTGTCTCCCAGGAGGAACTGGAGCGTTCCAAGTATGTACCACATTACCGTTGATATCGACAAGGTAGATGTCACCAGGGCCGGCGATAGGACAGAAAAGTGTCAGCCCGCCGGCAGTCCTGTTTATGTCCACACCGCGCAATCCGGTGCCGCGACGCCTAAGGGTGTTCTGGTCGACAGCCGGCCCCGACAAGACGTCGATAGTCGGAACCCGCCGGGGCTGGTCAAGAAATCTCAGATCGTCGGTCACGGGATCGTCACCCCACCAGGGTCCACGCTCTGAAGCGCCGACTTCGAGGTAGCTGCGAGCACCGTCGACTGGCTGAGGGTACCGGCCACGCCTTGGGTGGCGTTAAGCCACTTCCCTTCGGCGACGAGCAGGTCGACGAGGCCTGGGGAGAGAGCTACCTTCTGTGCGTACTGTGGCAGGAAGCTCGACACGAAGCCGACCGAGTCGGCACCACCCGATTGGCCGGCAATCGCCGTCGCTGCGGCTGTAGGGTTGGCTTGAATGTAGTCGTCCGCTGAGATCAGTGCGCGCAGGACGCGCTCCTGAGTGGACAGCGGAGTCCCCGGGGCGGCGAGAAGCACCGTATGTTCGGCATAGCCGCTGTAGACCATGTCCTCGTAGTTGCTACCGAGAATCGATTGGGCCGCCGTATAGTAGGTTGGAAATGTAACGCCAGCAGCGATGTCACCTTTGTCGATCGCGGGGACGATCTCGGACGGAGCCAGATTGACTACTGACACGTCTTGGAGTGTCAATCCTGCCGATACCAGCATTTCGTTTAGGACGTACTCGGCGTTGCTCCCGACAGGTACGCCGATCTTTTTTCCTTTCAATGACGCAAACGACGAGATCCCCGACGACTTGGAGTATATGAGCTTCCATTGGGAGAACTTCGAGAGGTTGGCGTCTATCAGGATGCTTCTCCTGCTCAGCAACGCCGTTGCGATGGGCAGGTCGGCCACGAAGGCGAAGTTCGCCTGCCCGCCAAGAAGAGCGTTCAGCGCCAGCACGCCGGTCGCGAAGTTCGCCACGTTAGCTTGGATTCCGTCGGCTTTCCATATGCCCTCAGCCGACGCAACGTATGCGGGGGCACCTCCTAGGTAATCACCGCCGGCGATGGTGACCTTGATGGTCGGGCTTTGCGACGCGGGGTGAGTGGTCGCAGGTGCGCTTGAGCTACTGGTCGCTGTCGACGTGGCCGGCGACGAGCTCTTACTGCTCGCGCCGCTCCCGCAAGCTGCAAGTAACGCTGTCGCCGCTGTCAGCGACGCCGTCGCGCGTAAGAACCTGATTTTGGGCATTGTTCTCCTTATTGTTGTCGTTGTGACATTTTCCGGCCTGCTAAGAACGCTGAGTCGTTGGCCCCTCAGCCAGGAAGCAGGTACCCGAGAATCTGCTGGTAAAGTTTGTCCCGTTCGACCGCGTCGGAACGTATGCTGCTGGACCTGAGATCGAGATCAGCTACGATCCTGCCAGGACCTGGGGACATGAGCAGGATCCTCTCGGCCAGGTCCAGCGCCTCGTTTACGTCATGGGTTACGAACACGACGGTCGTGGACGTGTGCTCCCACAAGGTCATTAGGAGCCGTTGCATCGCAATTCTCGTGATGGCGTCGAGGGCACCGAAAGGTTCGTCCATGAGGAGCGCGCTGGGCTCTGCGGCCATCGCACGGGCCAGCGCGACCCTCTGCTGCATGCCGCCGGACATCTCCGCCGGGTACTTTCCTGCTGCGTTCTTCAACCCGACCGACTCCAAGGCGTGCCGAGCGCGCTCGGCACGTTCTGCCCGGTGGAGGTGGAACCGTTCCAGGGCCATTTCGACGTTTGCGCTGGCTGTCATCCAGGGCATGAGCGCGTACTGCTGGAGGACGACCGCCCTGTCAGGACCGGGGCCTACTACCTGTCTCTGTCCTATTAGGATCTGACCGCCGGACAGCTCGACGAAGCCTGCCACCGCGTTCAGCAATGTCGTCTTGCCGCAGCCAGTCGGCCCCAGCAGAGCGGTGAAGGAGCCGGCCTCAAAGGTGACATTGGTTTCCGCGAGCGCCGTCGTGACATCTCCGGTGCGACTGGAATGGTATGTGACAGCGGCCTTTTCCAGACAGATAGCCTCACTAGTGGTGCTCGTCAGATCGTGTCCTGGCGTCCCGGGAGGACTTGATCCCTGAACCGCAGTTTCAGGTGCAGGCAACTCGCTCACCTGGCACCCCTGTCCGCCAAGCCGATCGCGCTCAGTCGGACTTCGCGCCTTCTCACGAGGTGCTCCAATGCACAAACCGCTTGCCGGTCTTCGCAATGAGGTAGTCGGCGCTGACTCCGAGCACTCCTAACTCGATCAGCCCGACGAAGATCCGGCCGGTCTGGAGGAACTGAGAGTCGACCTGCAGCCGGTAGGCGATGCCGTTCTGGGCTCCCCCAAGCTCCGCTGCTACCAAGGCGAGGAAGGCTACGCTGCTACCGTAACGTAGAGCTGACACGATCGCCGGACCAGCTGCCGGTATCAGCACTCTCTTCAGGACTTTGACTCGTCCGAGTCCGTACCCTTTGGCTACTCGGACATACACCGACGGGATCCGCGCTACTCCGTCGTGGACGTAGAGCCACACGGCCAGCACGACGGCGTAGGCGATGATGAAGTACTTGCCTTTCTGGCCTATTCCGAACCAGGCAGTCGACAGGGGCACGACAGCGATAGCCGGTATAGGGCGCAGGAACGTGATGATCGGCCCGAGCAGGGCGTTACAGGCACGTGAGACCCCGGTTGCGAAACCAACGGCGATTCCAAGGGCCGATCCGATGAGAAAGCCGACGGCAACTCGTCCCAGACTCGCGCGCAGGTCACCTCCGACTACTCCACTTCGCCATAGCGACTTGGCGGCCTCCCACGTCTGGAGTGGGGTGGGGAAAAGCGCCTTGGTTATCAGTCCGCTGCGAGCTACGAGCTCCCACATCAGCAGGCACACGACGACCAACGCGAGACGCTGACCGGCACTTCGAGCCAGCCGCAGCAAACGCCTCCTTAGGGTGAAGCCCTTCCCAGGGGGATGAATCCCCCCAGCATCCAGGTTGACCGCTCGGGACGAGGCGGTGCCTCGTGCGCTTTCTTTTTGGGACGAGCGGCGAGCTACTAAGGTGCCCATCGGCAGCTTTCCCTCCTGTGGTGGCCCGTTGAACCTCGCAGGTTTGGGGCGCAGGACACGCTTTTCATTGTACGACCCGATATCGACCGTGTCTATATTTTGCTGTTACGGGTCTGTTAACTGGAATGCGTAATACTGGCATCGTGTCGAGCAGGAGCCCCGATCCCGAAGCGCAACTCGTTGGACGTCAGATACGCTCACTGCGACGCTCGGCGTCGCTCACCATGGTGGAACTAGCGGCTAAGGCTCGCGTGTCCCAGCCGTTTCTCAGCCAGATCGAGCGTGGACTTGCGGCACCGAGCCTGACGACCATTCTCTCCTTGGCCGAGGCGCTAGGAGTGCAGCCCGGTCAGCTGCTGGGACCGCCGGCACGGGACGGAAGCGTTGCGCACGAGTCGGCTCCCAAGGTGATGCAAGCCCACGAACGGGCGTCCGACACGGTGCTCATCCACACTCCCGGGTCGGACGTCTCCCGCTTGGAGGCCTACGAGCACGTGTTCAACCCAGGCGAGCCGCCGCGGGACTGGTTCGAGCACGAGGGGGAGGACTTCGTCTACGTCTTGGAGGGCACCGTGGAGCTTCAGCTCCTGGGTGAGAAGACGGTGCTGCTCGAAGGGGGCCGCAGCGCCGTGTACCCAGGTCGTGTCCCCCACCGATGCGTCGTCGCCGGTTCTACAAGAGCCCGTACCCTCGTCGTCGTGTCCGGTCACGAGGTTATCCAGTAGGCGACCTGAGGCCTAGCGCGTCGAGCGCTTGTCGATGCAGCAGGCCGTTGGTGGAGATGGCGCTGCCGCCGCCGGCGCCTTTGCGTCCGAGCAGGTCGGTGAAGGTCCCGCCGGCTTCCTCGACGATCACTTGCAGGGCGGCGAGGTCCCAAAGCGACGCGACCGGGTCGATGCCGATGTCGACGGCGCCCTCCGCTACGAGCATGTGCGACCAGAAGTCCCCGAAGCTGCGATCCGCGTAGCAGCTCTGCGCCAATGTGACGTAGCTAGCCGGCCCTCCCCAATCCTCCCAGGACGAAAGCGCAGAACCCGACAGGTGAGCATCGGCGAGAGACGCAACGGCGGACACGCCCATACGCCGGGCTGGCCCTGCGGGCAGGTCCGCCACGAACGCCCCGGCGCCCCGTGTCGCCCACCAGCGCCGGCCGAGGGCTGGGGCTGACACGACTCCGACGTCGACTGCGCCTTGGGCTTCTAGGGCTATGAGGGTCGCCCACGCCGGGATGCTCCTGACGAAGTTCTTGGTGCCGTCTATCGGGTCGACGATCCAACGCCGGGGCCCTCTTCCGGTGTCGCCGTACTCCTCGCCGACTATCCGGTCGCCTGGACGTTCGACGGCGAGGATCGACCGGAGGCGCTCTTCGACCGCCCGGTCCGCTTCGCTGACCGGCGTGCGGTCAGCTTTGGTCTCCACCACCAGCCCGGACTTGCGGAAAGCTTCGCGGGTTATGGCGTCGGCGGCGTCCGCCAGGCGCAGTGCCAACTCCAAGTCAGAAGCTGACACTGGCTGGTATTTGGTCGTGGAAGGTTCGTTCACGCCAGGGCCACCAGCTCGATTAGGTCGTCGCTCCAGCGGTCCTCGACTCCTTCGGGCATGGTGATCACCCGGCTCGGGGAGAGCTGGGCGACGAAAGACACGTCGTGACTGACGACGATCATCGCACCGGGCCAGTCGGAGAGGGCCGCTCCTATGGCGTCACGCGACGGCGGGTCCAGGTTGTTGGTCGGCTCGTCGAGCAGCAGCAGGTTATGGCGGCCGGCGACGAGCTGAGCGAGAGCGAGTTTCGTCTTCTCCCCCCCTGAGAGGGTCCCCGCGTCCTGGAAGGCTATTTCGCCGACCAGGCCGAACATGCCGAGCAGCGCCCGCAGCTCCGGTTCGGGGGCGTTCGAAGCTTCTCGCATGTGGGCCAGTACCGTAACTCCCGAGCGGATGCCCTCGTGCTCCTGGGCGT
This sequence comes from Actinomycetes bacterium, assembly GCA_021799445.1. Lineage (GTDB taxonomy): Bacteria > Actinomycetota > Acidimicrobiia > Acidimicrobiales > Palsa-688 > JAJZAM01. The sequence continues at coordinate 1,860 of JAJZAM010000090.1, read as the reverse complement.
AGTAGCCGGCTACAACCCCCGCGCCGAGACGCCAGGAGCCGTTCTTGGGGTCGCTGCGCCCGGCGAGGATGCGAAGCAGGCTCGTCTTGCCCGCGCCGTTGAGGCCCATCACTAGGACCCGTTCGCCTCGCTCCAAGGCGAACGTTACGTCCTCGAAGATCATCGGCCCGCCGTAGGACTGGGCGAGCTCCTCTGCTTCGAGGACGACCCTGCCGGCCCGCGGCGGGTCCGGGAAGCGAACCTTGTATTTGCGTTCCCCTCTGCCTGCCGTCGTGACCGCCCCCGAAGCGAGGCGCTCGGCGCGCCGATCAAGCGAACGGGCGACCCTGGCACGTTTCGCCGTCTGGTGGCGCATCGAGTCGGCAAGGTCGGAGAGCCTCTTTATCTCGGTCTGTTGGCGCTCTGCGACACGCCGGCGGCGTTCCTCGTCCGCTGCGCGGGCCTTCCTGTACTGCGAGTAGGTGCCTTTGTACTCGACCATCTCCGCGTTGTCGAGGTGCAAGACGCGGGTTATCGCCTCGTCGAGAAGGTCCAGGTCGTGGCTGACGACGAGCAGCGCCCCGCGAAAGTCACGCAGGAAGCCCATCAGCCAGCTCTTCGCGTCCCCGTCGAGATGGTTCGTCGGTTCGTCGAGCATCAGCACGTCGGTACCCCCGAAGAGGATCCTGGCGAGCTCGACCCTGCGCCGCTCGCCGCCTGAGAGCACGCCGAGCGGCCCGTCGAGACGGTCGGAGTCGAGTCCCAGGCCGGCTACGAGCTGGCGGACCTCGGACTCTGCCGCGTAACCGTCGAGGTTCGAGAAGGCCTCTTCGGAGCGCGAGTAACGGCGGATGTTGGCTTCGGAAGGTTCGGATTCCATGGCACGCCGGGCGTCTTCCATGCGTCGAGCGGCCTCGTCTAGACCCCGCCCTGACAGGACGTGCTCCATGGCGGTGACGTCGGTTTTCCGGGACAGGGCCCTTGGGTCCTGGGTGAGGAAACCGAGGCGGCCTCTTATGGTCGACCGGCCTCCCGCAGGGGGGGCGTCCCCGGCGAGCACTTTGAGCAGGCTGGTCTTTCCGGCCCCGTTTCGCCCGACGAGCCCGACCTTGTCGCCGGGACGGACCTGGAACGACGCCCCGCCTAGGGTGACCCTTCCGCCGACTTCGACCGTCAGGTCCTTGACCTCCAACACTTAGACCATGATGGCCCAAGTCAGGACCGCTGCGGTACCGCCACTGCACCCGTGCTCAAAATGTTGCGGCGCGGGCGGCTTCCTCGGCTTCGCGTGCGATCTCGCGGACCGGCCGGCCGAGTTTTGCAGCGGCACGAAGAGCGTCGTCATGCTCGGCTTTGTAGCGTTGAGCCGACACTTTCACCCGCACTGGCAGCCCGCCCACCTCCACCGTGGTGAAGCTCCTAGCGGACGGCCAGCGCCGCCAGGTGGAGGCTCTCACCCCGAGCGTCCCGGTCTCGGAGGTGATCGCCGCCCTGAGCTTGTTCACATGCGACGGGTCGGACAGGACCGTCAGCACGTGGGCGGGGCGTCCTTTCTTGCCCGTCACCGGTGACACCCACGCGTCGAGAGCCCCCCGCGCCAGCAGTGCCGTTATCGTCGACGCGAGGATCTCGCCTGTCACGTCGTCGACTGTCGCTTCCATGACGACGAGAGGTTGGGCGCCTTCGAGGTCGGGGCCTTCGCCGGCGTGGACCTCTCCGATCAGCACCTGAGCGGCGTTGGGAAGGCCGTTGAGGTCACGCGTCCCCGCCCCGAAACCGCAGGCGACCACGTTCATCGCAGGGACGGGACCCCAACCGTCGCACAGCCCGGCGAGCAGCGCCGCCCCTGTAGGGGTGGTCAGCTCCATCCCCACGCCCGTG
>JAJZAM010000089.1 GCA_021799445.1 Actinomycetes bacterium | reverse complement strand
CTCAGCGCCTCGTACCGTCGCAGGAGGCCCTCCGAAACGTCGCCGGCCGCCGCCGTGCGCCTCCCGCGCAGCTCTGACAGTTCAGCGTCTAGCGCACCCTCAGCCCGGGCTAGCTCCGCACGCGCTCGGCTGAGCGAGCTGTCGGCGGGTCCGATCGAAGCGTCGAGATCGGCGAGCGCGCCGGACGCGGCGTCCGCCGCGTCTAGGAGGCCGAGGATCTCATCCTCGAGGTCTGAGACCTTCGACGCGAGGCTTTCCACCTCGGCTTGCATCGCAGCGAGGTCACGGGCAGAGGTCGTCTGGGCTGCGTAGAGGCGTCCCGACACGGTCCTGCGCCGCTCGTCGGTCGCCGCAAGCTCGGCTTCGATCTTGGAGCGCTGCGCTTCGAGCTGGCGTAGCTCGCCGGTTCGGTCTGCGGCTTGGCGACGCAGGGCGTCTACGGTCCGGGACTGCTCGGCCACCGCGGCGCGTTCGGGTAGATGTTCCCGCTTGTGGACCAAAGCGTCTATCTCCGAGTCGAGGTCTTGGAGAAGTAGAAGCTGCGCCTGCGCTGGTGTCACCGTGCTCCTCTCGGGCTGGTGGGATGCGGCGACGGCACGCTTCTAAGCTCCCGGCTGGGCGCCTGCAGGACCTGCGCCTCCCGCGGGAGGCACCGGCGCCGGGGGGGTCGACCCTGAAGGGGTGCCCGTAGAACCGGTAGCACCCGCCGGCGGCGTCGACGCTGAAGGGGTCGAAGTGCTCGGGGTGGTCGTAGCAGGGACGTAGACGGGAGTCGGGGCGGGAGGGGCTACGTAGTTGTGGTCCCGGACGTCAGCCGCTACCAGAGCCGGGGACGTCACGTACTTAGCGGGAGGGACCAGGGAAGCCTTCGGTGTGGGGAAGTTCAGCACCGGCTGGTCGGCGAGCACCGCAGCGCTGTAGTCGTGCCAGGTGCTCGCAGGGTAGTTAGCCCCGTAGACGGTGAGCCCGTCGATGACTATCGGTATCTCCCCTTTGAGTGCGCCCATCCACACGGTGGTAGCCAGCTGCGGCGTGAAACCGTTGAACCACGCGTCGACGTTGTGGGAGGTGGTGCCGGTCTTACCAGCCACCGGCCGGTTGCCTAAAGCTGCGGCCGTGCCCGTCCCGTACTGCACGACCGCCCGGAACGCCACGTCGGCTTCGGCGGCTATCTGGGTGGAGAAGATCCGCTTGCCCGGCTGATCCCCCCGGTATATGACAGCCCCGCTGCGGTCGACGATGCTCGATATGAAAGACGGCGCATGGTAGACGCCGCCGTCGGCGAGCGTTGCGTAGGCGTCAGCCATCTCTATCGGGTGCACTGCGATGGCGCCGATCACCATGGACGGGATGTAGGCGTCGGCGGCGGTGACCTCGCTCACACCCATCCGTTGCGCCATCGAAACCACGTTGGGCAGGCCGATCTGTCGCGCTAGGCGCATGTACGCGCAGTTGACAGAGTTCGCCGTCGCGTCGACGACGGTGATGACGCCCCCGCCGGCGCCGGTGTCGTTGTTGATCGGCTTGGTTAGAAGGCTGTTGTTACCCGGGAAGGAGATGTAGCAAGGGCTTTGGCTGTCTACGGTGTCGTAGACGGAGTAGCCCTGCTCCAACGCTGCGAGAAGGGTGAAAATCTTGAAGCCCGAGCCGGGCTGGCGTTCCGCCTGGGTCATAACGTCGAACTGCGACGCCGCGGCACCGCTGCCGCCGACGAGGGCTTCCACAGCCCCGTCCGCCGGGTCGATCGAAACGAGCCCCTCCTCGTAGCCGACGTTGTTGGCTGGCGTGTTAGCCGCGACCGCCGCCTCGGCCGCAGCTTGCGCGGTCGGGCTCATGTTCGTGTAAATCTTGAGGCCACCCTCGAACAGGGCTGCGTAACGCTCGGCGTACGTGGAGCCGAGAGGGCTTCCAGGGCCTAAAAGCTCGTTTTTTACCTGCAGGACGTAGTAGTTGTTGGTGCCGGTCAGGCTCGGCGGCGGGGGTTTCGCCCCCGGGAGGGGCACCAGGTTCGCGGCCGCTGCCTGCGCCTGGGTGATGTCTTTGTAGTAGACCATCCGGGAGAGCACCTCGCTGCGTCTGATCCTCGCCGCTGCGGGGTTGAGGATCGGGTCGTAGCCGTTGGGGTCTTGGATCATCCCGGCTAGCAGAGCCGCCTGCGCCAAGTCGAGGGCGCTAGCGGGTTCGGAGAAGTACGTCTCGGCCGCCGCTTGCACCCCGTAGGCGCCGTTGCCGAGGTAGATGGTGTTGAGGTAGGCCTGCAGGATCTCGTTGCGGGTGTACTCCCGCTCCAAGCGGTCGGCGAGGACCACCTCGCGCACCTTGCGGCTCAGGGTTTGCGACGGCGTGAGGTACACCTGCTTGACCAGCTGCTGGGCGATTGTAGAGCCACCTTGGAGGCCCTGCCCTGACACGTCGTGGACGGCGGCGCGCGCTATGGAGCGAAGGTCGAAACCTCCGTGGACGTAAAAGCCGTGGTCCTCGGTGTCGAGCACCGCTGTCACCATCACCTTGGAGACCTGGGAAAGCGCTACCGGTTCGCGCAGTTCGGGGCCTCGAAGCACTGCCAGGACAGTCTTGTGGTCGGAGGCGTAGATAGTCGTCGCCAGCTGGAACTGACTTGTGAGGGGAGGAAGAGGGATCTCCTTGGCGACGGCGCTGCCGTGGTAAGCGCTCGAAGCGACGACCCCGACCGCTGCGAGGGTCCCGGCTACGAGCGTCGCCGCGCCAGCGATCAGCGCCACCAGCCTGACAAGGTGCCTCAAAGCGGACAAGCCCGTGAACTTTCGCCGATCATCTACCCATACGCTACCTGCATAGGCGCCTCGTCGCCTGCCACCCCGGCGTTGCGCCCTTGGTGGGGATATCGTAGGGGCATGGTCTCCCTGAGCGCGCAAGCCGACACTGCAACACTGTCTGAGAGCGACGAAGCCTACGTCGAGCGTCTCGTCGACGAGCTGGTAGCGTCGAAACCCCCGTCGCGCTGCTCCGAGGTGGAGTTCCTCGGAGCGCAGTTCGACGCTGGCTTGGCGTTCGTGCATTTCCCGGTCGGCTACGGGGGGCTGGGCATGTCGCGAAAGCTGGCGCCGGTGATCGCCGCCCGGCTCCAAAAGGCGGGAGCGCCGAACCTGGCGGCGCGAAACGCCATCGGCTACGGCATGGCCGCCCCCACCATCTTGGCTCTGGGAACCGAGGAGCAAAAGCGCCGATACCTCCGGCCGCTTTTCACGTGCGAGGAGATCTGGTGCCAGCTGTTCTCCGAGCCCGGCGCAGGATCGGACGTGGCCAGCCTCGCTACCAGGGCCGTTAGGGACGGCGACGAGTGGATCCTCGACGGCCAGAAAGTGTGGACGACGCTTGCGCACACGTCGCGTTTCGGGATGGTCCTCGCACGTACCGACCCTGACGCTGAGAAACACAAGGGGCTCACCTACTTCGTCGTGGACATGCACGCACCCGGCGTTGAAGTACGCCCGCTGCGCCAGATGACCGGAGACGCCGAGTTCAACGAAGTGTTCTTCAGCGGGGTCAGAGTCCCCGACTCTGAGAGGCTAGGCCCGGTCGGGGAAGGCTGGCGCGGGGCGATCGTCACGCTCATGAACGAGCGGGTCTCCATCGGAGGGTCCGTCGCCCCCCGCGGTTCGGGTCCGATCTCCGCGGCGGTTGGCATATGGCGCTCCCTGCCCGCAAGCGACCGCAGCCCCGCCCGCCGGGACCGTCTGATGTCACTGTGGGTTCAAGCCGAGGTGCTCCGGCTCACCAACATGAGGGCCGCGGCCGCCTCCGCGCTGGGCACTCCCGGGCCGGAAGGCTCGACCGGTAAGCTCGCCTACGCGGAGATAAACAAGAGCATCTACGAGCTCTGCGTGGACCTCCTGGGAGCCCAGGGCATGCTCTACGACAGCTACGAGATGCGCAGACCTGACGGTGCCGGCGGGCACGGGTCGGCTACGAGGATGTTCCTGCGCTCCAGGGCTAACTCGATAGAAGGCGGCACGTCGGAGGTCATGCGCAACATCCTCGGGGAGCGGGTGCTCGGCCTGCCAGGCGACGTCAGGGTGGACAAAGGCGTCCCGTGGTCTAAGGTTCCCCGCAACTAGAGCGGGCGGCCACGACCTCCAGGTCGCGAGCGAAAACCTTCTCGAAGACGTCCCGCTTCCTGCGCAGACCCCACAGCTCCAAGGAGATGTCGTCGTCGGCGTCGACTTCGACGACGACCTTTTTGGGCTCGACCTTGACCGAGATGGCTCGGACCGGTCCGCCGTGGCTTCTGTCCAGGCCGTCGGCGACCTGCAGCAGCGCGACCATCTGCACGACCCTGCGGCGGATTGGCGCCGGTAGACGCCCGAAAGCTTCGAAGGAGGCTTTCGGCGATCCCCGCTTGTGGAACCTGCCGAGGCAGGCGAGGACGTCAACTTCCTCGGGGCGGAAACCGCGAAGCTTGCCGTTGGCGATCAGGTAGGCGCTGTGCTGCTCGTGGCGGTCGTTGGAGACGTGCTCTCCGACGTCGTGGAGTAACGCGCCGTACTCGAGAAGCTCCCTGTCGGTGCCGTCTAGATCGTGTAGGGGCCTGGTCCCGTCGAAAAGCTCCGTAGACAGACGGGCGACCTTGCAGGAGTGAGCCTCGTTCCAGCCGTAACGGCGGGCCAGGTTGATCACCGACTCCCGTCGCATCGAGCGCGGGTCGGGATCCCAGTCGCTTCGGTTGTGCCTGCCGATCGCGTCGAGGACCATCCCCTCCCGCAGTGCCCATTCGCATCCGACCGCCTCGTCGATGCCCAAGTCAGCTAGGACCCGGCAAGCAAGGATCGCCCCGGCCGGCAGCAGGTCAGCCCGCCTTGCGTCGACGCCCGGCAGGGAGGCGCGCTCCTCGGCGGTCATGGAGATTATGTCGTCGCGAAGCTTCCGCAGGTCGGTCGCGCTCACCGACAGCTGGTTCAGGCTCGTCGGGTACCACCCGTCTCTGCGCTGCGCGGCGAGACCGAGGAGGGTTTTGAGAGTCCCGCTGGAGAAGATCGCCGTCTTAGGCCCCAACGGGCCGATCTGACCGGCGACACGGCCCAGGGCGAGCCCCACAGCGTCGGACACCGCCCGGATGTCGTCGCCGCTTGGAGGGTCGCGCCGCACGTGCTGCGCGGTCAGGCGGGCCACACCGAGTTTCAGGCTCGCCGCCCAGGCAAGACCGCGGCCGTCGCCGACCATCAACTCCAAGCTGCCGCCCCCCAGGTCCATCGCCAGCCCAGGCGAAGGGTCGATCACGACGCTGGCTCTCACCGCCTCGAAGATCAGCCTCGCCTCCTCCCGGCCGCTTATGACGCGCACCTTGACCTTGCACTCGGACTCGATACGCTCGACTACCCGCACCGAGTCGGACGCCTCCCGGAACGCCGACGTGGCGCACGCAACCATTTCCTGCGCCCCGTTCGACTCCGCCAGCGCCACGAAGCGTTTGACCACCTCCACGGCAGCACCGGCCAGTTCGACGCCGATCCGGCCTGTGGAAGCGACTGCGGTGCCGAGCCGGAGCATCTCCTTGTCGGTGGCGATAGCCTCGAAGGATCCGTCGGGGTGGGCGTCGGCGACTAGAAGGTGGAAAGAGTTGCTTCCAAGGTCCAAGGCTGCGATGCGCACTTTGTCCTAACCTAGCCGGGTCGCAGCCACGCGCACAGCACGGTGCGATCGTCGTGGCAGCCTTGCCTCGAGAAGTCGACGAGCCCTGCCAGGTCGAGCGGAGACGGCAGACCGGCGATCGCAGCCCGCAGGGCCGGCTCGACGGTGCCCGGGCCGTCGCGCCACGGGTCCGCCACCCCGTCGGTCGCCAAGACCAGAACCTCCCCGGGGTGCAGCCGGCCCGACGCCGTCTCCCAGCGTTCGGCAGCGCTGTCAGCCACATGGCGCTCCGCCCCGCTTTCGCCTTCGGGCACGTCGAAGGGCAGCGCCGCTGTCGCCGTACCCACCGCGCCGTCCTCGCGGGCGGGGAAAAGCTCCCGGGTCCCTTGAGCGTCGACCACGAACGCGCTGCTGTCACCCACCCTGACCACGTGCAGCCACCCTCCAGAGCTGATCAACCCTAAGACGAGCGTCGTCGCTCCCCCACCCAAAGCGGCGCTCTCGGCGGCCTGCCCGCATAGCGTCGCGGTGGACGCCAGGTCTGCGCTTTGGACTTCCGGTCCTTCCAAGCCGTAAAGCGACTCTGCTGACACGGCCGCTCTGCACGCCCGGGCCGCAGCCCCCGCCGAGCCGGGGACACCTCCGAGCCCGTCGGCGACTGCTAGAGCCGCCCACCCCTCTCTGTACGACCAGGCGAAGAAGTCGTCGCTGCCCTCGCCGGCGAGTCGGTGGCGGGATCCCACGACGCTCGCCGCCCGGAGGGTTAACCAGGTCGTGCTCGCCCCTTCGGCGCGGATCCCTGCGACAGACGCGTCCCCGTAGGCGCGCAGGGAAGGTTCCGCCGCAGACGCCGCGGAGGGCAGTCCCAGTACTGGACGGTCCAACGAAGCTTCAGCCGTTGCGCTCAGTCGAGCTCGTCGACGTGAATGGCTCGCATCGACGTCAGCTGGGGTGCTTCGAGAAGAGCCTGGCCGTCGTAAACGCTCGCAGAGGAGCTGACGATCGACTGGACCAGGCCTGACAGCAGTTCGGGTATCACTTTCGCAGGGTCAGAACCCTCTGCGGCGACGAAAGCCCGGTTGGCTTTAGCGGACGTGACGGCTGAAAGGACCGCCGGGTCCGCGTCGCCGAAACCGAAAGCCAGTATGTTCGGGCGGCGTTTCCACGACGGGTCGGTGAGCCTCGACAGGGCGGACTGCCACCGTTCGGTCTCGTCGGTCGGCCGGCCGTCCGAGATCAAGATCACCGCAGGCCGGTACCAACGGTCCCCGGCCGAACGGCTGGCGTGATAGTCCGACTCGATAACCTTGAACACGTGGTCGAACATGGCCGCGTAGGAGGTACGTCCCCGCGCCACGAGCTCGGGGATGGCGTCCACCATGCTCAGATCGCTGAGCGGGAGCACGCTGGTCGCCGTGTCGGAGAAGGTGATAATCCCGACTCTGATGACCTCGGCCACCGCCGGGTCGCTTCCGATACTAGCCCTGAGCAGGGGAAGCTGCTTGTTGACCGCTGAGATCGGCTCGCCGGACATGGACTCTGAGATGTCCATGCAAATGTAGAACGGGAAAACCGAGTAACGCTCCTGGGCGCTTAGAGGCGAATCTGTAACGGTCATCACCTTCAAGGTAGCGGTCATCCCCGAGTTATCGGAGATACCACCAACGCCACCAGCCCGGCTGATACACCGACCAGGGCGAAGTCGAGTGCCATCAGGCCAAGGACCCGCACTAACGCCCGCCGCTTACGCCCCCGTTTGCGTACCGCCCGGAGGGCTTCGCGGTGCGCTTTGGCCCACCAACGCCAAAAGGCCCGCCAGAGGATCCTCGCCTGGACGCGTAGGCTCTTATCGTCTAGCACCTTGGCAGACCGGGCCGTGGTCGACGGCGCTCGCTTGTAGCGCCAGCCGCCCGTTTCAGCGCCGGGGGGGATAGCAAGTTCGGCTTCGAAGCTTCGCGCTCCGCTCGGGTTGGGAGCAACCCTGGTGGCGGCCAGGGGTCGGGGGGTCACCTCGACGTCTGTTGCACGGCTCGACGGGGCGGGACGCGACGGGGCTACGCTTTTTGCGGGGGCTGCGGCCCCTCCTAGCGAGGCCATCACCTCCCCCAGGGGCTCGACCCACTCCGCAGCGGCCGGGCGCGACCCGGCTCCCTCCACACTCAAAGCCCTTGAGCACAGCTCCCACAGGGGGTGCCTGGCGTCCAAAAGCTGTTTCGCTGCAGGTCCGGCCGGCACTGGCACTTCTACGTTGAGCCTCCCCTCCCGGCGTTGCCGGGCCTGCACGGGGAAGTTCGCGGCGCCGACCACCCGAAGGAAGATCAAGCCGAGGGAGTAGCGGTCAGATTCCAGCGTCGGGTTGTCACCCTTCTTCACCGCCGGGTCGTCCCAGTTAGGGGTCATTGCCCGCCGGCGGGCAGGCCGCTTCGACGTTGCTACGTCAGGGTCGGCCGGCGAGGCGAGCACTTCAGCCGAGTCGCAGTCGATCACGTAAACCTCGGGCCCCCGCTCGAGCGACCACAGCACGTTCTTGGTGGACAGGTCGCCGTGTGACACGGCAGTGTCGACGGAGTCGAAAGCGCTGAGAAGTTTGGCTAAGGCGAGGACCAGGCCGTAACGCCCGGCGTCACCGGGCGGAGGGACGGCAATGCCGTACGCTCTCGCCGGCCGGTCCGGGTCGCAGGTGAGGTAGCTCAACGTCGCCAGGCGTCTCTGCCCGTCCCTGTGGCGAACCGAGAAGCGCCTCGGCGCCCTAGGCATTACCAGACCGACAGCCCTGCCGTCTTCACCGGCGACCACCGATACCGGCCACGCGGCCGACGACCGGACGACCTCCGCATCCGCCTCCGCTAGAAGATCGGGCCATGCCACGAGGTCGTCCAGGTAACCCCGGTCGGCGTCCCCACGGAAAGCCTTGAAGACCAGGTGGGGCTGCAAAGGCAGCTGGTAGACGGAGCCCTCCCCCCCCTGGGCGAGCAGATCCCCAACGCGGAGCTCTCCCAGAGCGAGACGCCGCACCGCTCAGGCGTGCTGAGCCCCGAAGAGGTGTCCGATGCCGAATGTCACGCCCGCGGCTACCACTGCGACCCCAAGCTGGCGCAGAGCCATCCGCAGCACCGGCCTTCCTGACATCCTCCCGGTCAGGGCGCCTAAGCCTAGAGCGGCGAGAGCTGCGAACAGCATCGACAACACCACTGCCGTCGACCCTAAAGCGAACAACCAGGGCAAAAGCGGTATGAACGCCCCGACAGCGAACGACACGAACGAGAACACGGCCGGCTTGGCCGAAGAGCCGGTCTCCTCCGGGTGTATACCCAGCTCGAGACGGGCGTGGGTGTCCAGCGCTACCTTCTCG
>JAJZAM010000088.1 GCA_021799445.1 Actinomycetes bacterium | reverse complement strand
ACGTAGACGAGGGCGCCGTCAGCTGTCACACCGACCCCCGAGCGGGCGACCACGACCGACGCGCCGAGGGTCGCTCCCCACACGGTCGTGTCGTTGTAGGTAGCGGTGGGGGACACCTGGCCGTTGTCGACCATGGGAACCAGGTTCTGCAGCACGGACACGACGTTGGGGGTCATCGTAACCTCGGTGCCCCAGGCCCCAACGTTGACCGAGCCGTTCTTGTAGAACACCAGCGACGCTGCGCCGTTGCGCAGAGGTACCGCCGTCCTGCCGTCGAGGTAGAAACCGCCGTGGGCGTCTTGGAAGCGGAAACCGCCGTTGAAAGCTGCGACGGTCGTGGGCAGCTCGGCCGGGGTGATGTAAGGCGGTACCGGCCACGTGCCACCCGGCTCTGTCAGGCCCGGCACCAGTGCCAGGTGCAGCAGCTTCGGGTCTATCCACACGGCGCTCGTGATCTCGCTCGTGTAGACCGTGTCAGCACGGAACTGCGACTCGTACATCGCCGGGTGACCGTCGACGGTCGGCCCGACGGGCTGCCACTGGCCTTCGCCGGGCAGCGCCGGTTGCACCACCAGGGGGACGTTCGCCGGCTTGGGCAGCGCCACGGTGGTCGCAGCAACAGGGTTCTTGGTCGTTACAGGTACCGTCTTGGGGACCGCGTTGAGAGCTTTCGGCCGGCCCCCTTTAGCGGGAGCTGTGTGGCTGTAGTAAGCCGCTTCGAGGTGGTCGATCACGAAAGCCATATGGTGGGACCGGAACCAGTCCGCCCACTTGGCGGTGAAGCTCTGGTTGCCGGGAGCTCCGAGAGCGCCGAAGATCGACCACACGAAGTAAAGGAAGGCCACCGCCGGAACCACGAGCAGCAGGCGCCAACGCCGCCTCCGAGCCGAGTGGCGGGATCGCGCTGACGACCGCCTGGACCCTGCCCGGTCCTTAGGAGCAGAAGGTAGGTCGTCGTCGTGGAGGGCCAGGTAGCGCTCTGGTATGAGCGATGACGATTCCCTCGCCATCAGCGGACGGTGACGAAGGATCGTGCCGGCGAAACGCTGAAAGAGGTCGGCTCAGCCAACTCGCTTCGAGCGTTCAACGATTTTCCTTCGGTGATCCCGTGCCGCATGCGCTCATTCTCGTCAGAGGCTAGCTGAGAGCGCGCTGAACGTGGCTGTTTTAAGGCGACCTGCCGCTAGGGTTGAGGGGGGTGCGCTTAGTGGAAGCTCCTCTCGCTGGCACAATGGTGTTGGTCGCTTTGCTGGCAGAGGCCCGAAAAAAGGGAAGGCTTGGCGGTGCGTGTTCTCGTCGTCGAAGATCAGAGCAGGCTAGCTGAGGCGATACGGCGCGGCCTGGTGGCTGAGGGGTTCGCTGTCGACGTAGCCAGTGACGGCGAGCGGGGTGTCAACCTGGCTCAAACTATTCCATATGATGCGATTATTCTTGATATTCTTCTGCCAATTCTAAATGGTTTCGAAGTATGCCGAACCCTGCGTCAGGCGAAGATCTGGACGCCGATCCTCATGCTCACGGCCCTGACCGGTGAAGCCGACGAGGTAAAAGCGCTCGACACGGGAGCGGACGATTTCCTAGCCAAGCCGTTCTCGTACTCGGTGCTAGTGGCGAGGTTGCGGGCTCTTTTGCGCCGCGGGGTGCGAGAGCGTCCGAGCGTTTTGCGAGCGGGAGATCTCTGCTTGGACCCGGCCGCCCACGTGTGCATGCGAGGCGATCAGGTGATCGAACTGACCCCTCGGGAAATGGCGATGCTCGACTTGCTCATGCGCCACGCAGGACAGGTGCTGTCCAAAGCGGACATTCTTGATCACGTCTGGGACATCGACTACGACGGCGACGACAACATCGTCGAGGTTTACGTTCGATACCTGCGACGAAAGATAGACCTGCCGTTCGGCCGGCAGGGTATCGAAACGGTGCGAGGCGCCGGCTACCGGCTGGCGGTGGACGGGGGATGAACGGGGTTCTGCGGAGGGTGGCGTCGCTGCGGGCGAGAGCCACCCTCGTCGGGGTGCTAGCCGTGAGCGCGGCGCTCAGCCTGGGGGCGGTCGGGCTTGTAAGCGAGCTTCGCTCCGCAATGACCGAAGGCATCGAGGTCACTGCGCGCACCCAGCTCGACGACGTCGCCTCACTTCTCAGGGCTGGTTCCCTGCCTGCGCAGCTGCCCGCGGGTAGAGGCGATACCCTCACTCAAGTCGTCGGGCCTGGTGGTCGGGTTGTTGCGTGGAGCTCACCTTCGCTCGCGGCGAGGCCGATCGGCCAGGTGCGCCCGGGCGAGGAAGGAGTGCAACTGTCCAAGGTCGACGGCATTCCTGGAGCAACGTCAGGCGCCGACGCCCAACCCGAAGGGCCCTACCTGGTGCTCGCCCAGCAAGTGCCGGCGTCGGCGGGTTTGCTGAGCGGTGACGTCGACGGCGGTGTCGCGTCGGCGGGAGCGCCTGCGGTGACGGTGTACGTGGCCGCAACGCTGCACCCTGTCGACCAGGCGACAGCGACGGTCGCCTGGTCGCTGGTAGCCGGCTTGCCGGTCGTGATCGGCCTGGTAGCGATCCTGATATGGCTTTTAGCTGGCCGCACCCTGCGGCCCGTCGAGGCGATACGCGAGGAAGTAGCCGACATCTCCGGCGATGACCTCCACCGCCGGGTGCCGGTACCTGATTCCCACGACGAGGTCGCACGCCTGGCGGAGACCATGAACGAGATGCTCGACAGGCTTCAGAGCGCGGCGGACGCTCAGCGCAGGTTCGTTTCGGACGCGTCGCACGAGCTGCGCAGTCCTCTAGCCGTCCTCCAGGCGACCTTGGAGGTAGCACTCGCTCATCCGGGTGAGATCCCCTGGCCGGTCGTGGCGGCCGACGCGCTGGGTGAGGCCGGCCGGCTTCATGGGCTGGTCGAGGATCTCTTGTTGCTGGCGAGTCTTGAGAACGGCGGCGAATCCCGAAGGAAGGAGGACGTCGACCTTGACGATGTGGTCATGGACGAGATCCGCCGCCGCCGGCCGATCAGCAGGGTGGTGTTCGACCCGAGCAGGGTTTCGGCTGCGAGGGTGGCCGGCATCCGCCGTGAACTGGCCCGAGTGGTGCAGAACCTGATCGACAACGCCGAACGCCACGCAGCAGCCGTCGTCTCGGTCGAGCTGTCCGAGCAGGACGGCTCCGCTCGCCTTGTCGTGGCCGACGACGGGCCGGGTATACCGCCAGCCAAGCGTGACTGGGTGTTCGACCGTTTCGCCCGTATCGACGAGGCTCGCAGCTTGGAATCGGGTGGGTCCGGCCTCGGTTTGGCGATAACCAGGGAAATAGTCTTGGCGCACGGGGGTTCGATCAGGGTGGCCGAGTCGGACCGAGGGGCTCGACTTGAGGTCACCCTTCCGGGTCTCGTCGACGGCGGCGACGACACCGGTCAAGATCAAACCCGCCAGGAGACGCTGGCGTGAGCGCCGGGGTTGCGACCTTGTCAGCGCTCGGGGCGGCAGCCCTGTTCGCAGCGGGCACGGCGTTGCAGTACAGAGAGGCTACCTATGCCGGCTCCGGGTTGGCTTCGCCGCTCGCAGTGCTACGTCGCCTCGTGGTTTCCCCCGCATGGCTTTTGGGCACTGCTCTGTTGGGCGTAGGTCTCGTATTTCATGCTTACGCTTTGAACCAGGGGACTCTCACACTGGTCCAGCCGCTACTAATCACCGGCGTGCTTTTTACCCTGCCAGCAAGTCGCTTTGCTGGTGGTCCGCCGTTGCGTCTGGTGGAGATGGCCTGGGCGGTGGTTCTAGTCGCCGGCCTGGCGGCCTTCCTCGTTACTTCCACGCCCACCTCTCAGAGCTCTCAGGCGGTGGACGCGCTCCCCGCGGTCGGCATTGCAGCCGGCTGCGCGGCTGGGGTGGTCGTCTGTTTGATAGTGGCGCGCCGCAGTCGGGGTAACGCCGCCGCCACGATGCTCGGCGTCGCCGCTGGGATAGGACTCGCTGGGAGCGCCGCTTTGATCAAGATATGCACTGAACTGGCCACCCGGGGTCTGGGAGCTCTCGTGTCTAGCTGGCAACTGTACGCGATGGCCGTTGTGGGCCTGTCAAGCGTCGCGCTGAGCCAGCTCGCTTACCGGGCCGGTCCCATGACTGCCAGCATTCCGGCTATAAACACTGTTAACCCGATCGTGAGTGTCCTGTTGGGCTGGGCCGCTTTCGACGACACGTTCCGGGTGTCGCCGGCGGCGCTGAGCGTGGAGATAGTGTCACTAGTGGCGGTTATGGCGGCAACGGTCGCGCTCAGCAGGCACGCGGCTGTCCGCCACAGCGAGGTGCGCCTTGAAAGGTCGCCAGTGGGGAACCGACCTCCGTCAAGCCCCGCCTGAGCCGATCACGGGTTTCGCTCCCGGCGCGGTCAGGCCGCGTTCGACAGGTACTGCAGGGTTCGGCTCAGAAGGGCCTCAAGGTGCTTGGCGTCGGTTTGGTTCCACAGGGCGGCGCTGTCGGAGAGGTCGTGCTCTGGCGGGTTGAAATTAGCGTCGTAGCGCGAAGCGATCGAAAGGGCTAGATGACTTGCGAGCCTGACCGTGGCCGGCTCGGCGGACCATATCGCCTCGAAGACCCGTGCCGGGTCCGCTCGGTGGTCCTGGCCCGGTCTTTCCCACGCCACGACGCAGGCGGGTAGAGCGATAGCGTCGCAGATGAGGGCCCATTCCCGCCGCATCGGGGATCCTTCGGGGAGCTCTATCCCGTGTATGACCGGGGCCGAGCCGGCCTGCGACTTGTCGGTGCCAGCGGGTCCTGCGCTGAAGGCAACCGCAAGGGTCGAGCTCGAGGCCATGTCAGTCCAGCGCGCTTGGGCAAGTCTGAAAAAGCGAGCGTGCTGGAACGCCCCTATGAGGATGGGCTTTTGAGCGGCGGCGAAGCAGCAGTCTTCGATAGCGCGTGTGAGCGCTAGAAGCGTCCGCTTGTCTAGAACCTGCACCGGCAGATCCGCCCGTTGCCTTCGCAAAGCAGCGAAAAGTGAAAGCTCGCCGCGACCGATGTCCTCGTCGGGGGGACTTGCGGTGGCCCGTCCGATAGCGGCGCTTAGAGACATTCCAGCGTTTCGATAGTCCATGACGGCCGCCACTGCCTCGACGTCGGCGAGGCTGTAGGTGCGGCGCCCACCCTTCGAGCGGCCCGGCTTGGGGAAACCGTAGCGGGCTTCCCAGTTGCGCAGATCGCTCACGCTGAGCCCGGTCTGGCGTGACATGTCACCGATGCTCAAAGACCCGGGTGCCTGAACGGCGGGGACGGGTGCATGTGAGGCGGTGTCTGTTGTTGTAGGCGAGCTCACAGATCTACTCATATTGAATAGGATAATCTAATCATTGTGATTAGGTTGTTCTCGAAAAAGGGGTAGCCTGATCGGGTCCGAGAGGAGTGCCCGTGGCTGTATCGAACTATGGTGGTGACAACGACGATCACCTGTTGAGGGCGTTGTCGATGCTGAGGGTCGCCGCTCAGAGGGGCAACGAAGGATGGCGCCGCGACGCTGCATGCCTGGAAATGGACACCGACCTCTTCTTTCCGGTAGGCCAGACCGGCGAGGGATGGGAAGAGACCGAGAGAGCCAAGTCTGTCTGCTTCGGATGCCCAGTAAGGTCCGAATGCCTAGCTTTTGCGTTGGCGACCAACCAGCAGTTCGGGGTTTGGGGCGGATATGACGAGGAAGAAAGACGCCAGATAAGGCGGGCGATGAGGAGAAGGTCGGCCAGGCGTAGGATGGTCAGCTGAGCCCGCCGCCTGTCGAGGCAGCCGTCGTGAGCCTGACTCTGACTGTATTTTGCTAGTGTCGAACGCTGCCATCCCCCGGCAGGCCCGAGTAGCTCAGACGGCAGAGCAACGCACTCGTAATGCGTAGGTCAGCGGTTCGATTCCGCTCTCGGGCTCTCGGAAAAGTCCTGGTGGGGGCCTGGGACAGCAGGTGGTGGACGTCATTTCCTCAACCATCCGGTGGCTTCGCGTCCCCGTGGCGTCCCCGCAGGAGGCGTCCTACCCGGTACCGCCCTGATTCCCTTTATGCGGCGGACGGCTGGCGCCTGGTCCGGAACTCGGGGTGGAATCCCACCGGCCCGTGAGCGTCTGGCCTTGGCCGAGCGGCGTTGACGTTGGTCTTAGACGCTGGAGCTTTGATCGCCATCGCAAGGGGCGATCGTGAAACGGCCGCGCTGATCGAGGTTGCTCGACGCGAGCAGCGGGCGGTGGTGGTTCCGGCGGGGGTCGTCGGCCAGGCGTGGAGAGGCGGCGCACGCCAAGCGAGACTCGGCCGGCTGCTCAACGCCCGGGACGTCCTCGTGGAGCCGCTGAGCGACCGTGGTGCGCGGGCTGCGGGAGCGCTGTGCAGCACCGCCGGGACGGCGGACGTCATCGACGCCACGGTCGTGCTCACCGCCCGACGCCATGACGCAACGGTGATCAGTTCCGATCGAGCCGACCTCGAAGCCCTCGACCCGACAATACGTGTCGTGGACTGCTGACCGGCGCCGATCTCCTTCGACTCGGATGGGCAGTAGACGACGTCGCTGACCGTCCAAGCGCCCTTCGGTCAGCGGTCTACCAGGCGTAGTCCTCGGGGGCGGGCCGGTGGCCGGGAAAGATGGCGTCGAGGGCTTTGAGGGTGTCCTCGCCAAGAGTGATCTCCAAGGACCGCAAAGATCCCTCGAAATGATCCATGGTGCGAGGGCCTACGATAGGCGCCGTCACGCCCGGCCTGCTCAAAAGCCAGGCCAAAGCCACGCTGGACGGCTCCTCGCCGAGGGAGTCGCAGAGATCCTCGTAGGCCCCGAGCTGTGCTCGTAGCTGGTCGTTAGCGTCCGCCCAACGCTGGTTACGCCGGCTGCCTTCGCGCTGCTTTTTGACCACGCCACCGAGAAGGCCGCCCTGAAGAGGCGACCAGGGGATCACGCCGAGACCGAAGTCCACTGCGGCTGGCAGCACCTCAAGCTCTATCTGGCGGGCCAGCAGGTTGTAGAGGGACTGCTCGCTCACCAAACCCATGAAGTTGCGATCCCGTGCAACTCCTTGCGCTTTGGCGATGTGCCAACCGGCGAAATTCGACGATCCGACGTAGAGGATCTTCCCCTGGTTGCGGAGCACCTCCATCGCCTCCCAGATCTCCTCCCACGGGGTTCGCCGGTCGATATGGTGCATCTGGTACAGGTCGATGTAGTCGGTCTGCAAACGGCGAAGGGAGGCGTCGCAGGCCCTTCGAACGTTGAGAGCCGACAGCCTTCCCTCGTTGGGCCAGTCGCCCATCTCGCCGTAGAGCTTGGTCGCGAGGACCGTCCGGTCGCGACGGCCGCCACCCTGGGCGAACCAGCGTCCGACGATCTCCTCGGTCGCTCCGCGGCCCTTCGAGCGCCCGTACACGTTCGCCGTGTCGAAGAAGTTGACGCCCACCTCGTGTGCCCTGTCCATGATGGCGAAGGATTCCGCTTCGTCGGTCTCAGGCCCGAAGTTCATAGTTCCGAGGCAGATTCGACTAACTCGTAGGCCGGTGCGTCCCAGGTGTGTGAAGTTCATAGCCCGAAACCTACCGGAACGACGAGGCGCCGGGTGCGCTGCGGGCCAGGCGCCCTAGCCGGCTTCAGGAAGTAGCTCTCCAAGCAGGGTCCTTACCCTGGCGTCTATGTCGTCGACGATCGGCCGGACCTCGTCGACGGGCAGCCCGGCGGGATCCTTCAACTCCCAGTCGAGGTAGCGCTTGCCAGGGTAGAACGGACAGGTGTCCCCGCAACCCATAGTCACGACCACGTCAGCAGATCGGGCGTCCGCGTCGCTGAGCGGCTTGGGGAACTCCCGGGAAGCGTCAAGCCCGCGTTCTTCTAGGACAGCGACGACCGACGGGTTGAGCTCGCTGCCGGGCTCCGAGCCGGCCGATCGGACCTCGACGCGTCCCGCTGCGTAATGGTCGAGAAGGACTTTCGCTGCGAGGCTCCGCCCAGCGTTGTGGATGCAAACGAAAAGCACCACCGGTCTGGGCGGCGAAGATACGCCGTTCATCGTGGGTCTCCTTCTCCGGCGGGTGCCGGGTCAGCGTAGAAGCGCCTGCGGGCCCACAGCGCAACGTAGACCAGCGAGACAAGAACCGGAACCTCGATCAGCGGCCCGACCACACCGGCGAGAGCTTCGCCGCTGGTCACGCCGAAAACACCGATGGCGACAGCGATAGCCAACTCGAAGTTGTTGCCTGCAGCGGTGAATGCGAGCGTGGCGGTCCGCTCGTATCCGAGGCCGAGGCGCCGGCCGAGGAAGAAGCCCCCGAACCACATGATCGCAAAATAGGCGAGTAGTGGAAGCGCGATGCGGGCCACATCGCCGGGGCGGGAGGTGATCGTATGGCCCTGAAGGGCGAAGAGGATGACGATCGTGTAGAGCAGCCCGTAGAGGGCGAACGGGCCGAGCCGTGGCAGCAACACGGACTCGTACCAATCGCGTCCTTTGGCCTTCTCGCCGACGAGGCGAGTAAGAAACCCTGCGAGCAGGGGAACGCCCAGGAATATCGCAACCGTCTCGGCAATCCTGGCGATCGACAGGTGCAGCCCAACCGTCGAAAGGCCCAGCCAACCGGGGAGCACCTCAAGGTAGAAGTAGCCCAACACGGAGAACATCAGGATCTGGAACAGGGAGTTCAACGCCACCAAGACCGCCGCCGCCTCCCGGTCCCCGCACGACAGGTCGTTCCAGATGAGAACCATAGCTATGCAGCGGGCAAGTCCGACGATTATCAGCCCGGTACGGTAGGTTGGCTCGCCGGCCAGAGTAAGCCAGGCCAGAGCGAACATGACCGCCGGACCGACGAGCCAGTTGAGGATCAAGGAACTGATCAGCATCCGCCTGTCCCGGGTGACCGAGTCGAGATGTCCGTAACGGACCTTGGCCAATACGGGGTACATCATCACCAGAAGCCCTATGAAGATGGGCAGCGAAGTACCCGAGGTCACCTGTATAGCGTTCAGGTGCTT
>JAJZAM010000087.1 GCA_021799445.1 Actinomycetes bacterium | reverse complement strand
ACGGCGGCGTGGCTCGCGAGGCCGCCGCGGGCCGTGAGGATGCCGGCCGCCGCCTGCATTCCCAGAACGTCCTCGGGCCCGGTCTCAGTTCTGACGAGGATCACCTTCTCCGAGCGCTCAGCGGCTTCGATGGCTTCATCTGCGGACAGGACTACCCGCCCTGATGCTGCTCCGGGTGAGGCGGGAGCTCCCATGCCGATAAGGTCGAGTCCGCTCGAAGCGTCGAAATGCGGGTGAAGGAAGTGGGCGACGTCAGCCGGATCGGCTTGCGCTACGGCGTCGGCCGGTCCGAAACCAGGCTCGGAGCTGACAGCTCTGCTCACCAGGTCCGCTAGGCGTTGCGCAGCTGGCCGAAAGTCGACGTTTGGTGGCATGGTAAGAACCTCTCCTCCCCTGAGCACACCGGAAACGGCGGCTTCCCTGCACTTTGGTAAAACGTGGTGATCGATACTAACGTATCGATCAATTAACAGGCGAGCGACGGGGGTCGTATGAGCAGCACTGATGTCTACACGCCGAGTGTCGAGGAGTTCGCGAAGCGCGCCAGGGCCTGGCTCGCCGAGCGCTTGGAGCCGGCCGAGGAGTCCAGCGCCGTCTGGGGGCAAGGCAGCGACGACGTGTCGGTCTTCCACCGTTTGTCCTTCGACGAGGAAAAGACCCTCCTCGATCGTCTCATGTCCTGGCAGCAGGAAAAGTTCGACGCTGGGTTCGGGGCGATAAGCTGGCCGGTAGAGTACGGAGGGGCAGGGCTGAGCGCCGAGCACGAACGGGCTTACAGGGTGGTCGAAGCGGATTTCAAGGTGCCCGGAGGCCACGAGACTTTCGCAGTTACGACGGCTTTGATCGCGCCGACCGTCAGGCTGTTCGGGACCGAAAGCCAGCGGGAGCGTTTCGTGAGGAGGTTCCTTCGGGCAGAGGAACTGTGCTGCCAGCTGTTCTCCGAGCCGGGGGCGGGATCGGACCTCGCCGGCCTGGCTACGAGCGCGGTGCGTGACGGTGAAGGTTGGGTAATAAACGGGCAGAAGGTGTGGAGCTCGGGGGCGCAGTTCTCGGGTTGGGGGGAGCTGATCGCCCGCTCCGACCCCGAAGTTGCCAAGCACGCCGGGATGACAGCGTTCTTAGTGCCGATGGACGCGCCCGGGGTGGAGGTGCGGCCGATCCGTCAGATGTCAGGCGGATCGTCTTTCAACGAAGTGTTTTTTACCGACGTTCGCCTGCCAGACGATCTGCGCCTCGGAGGCGTCGGAGACGGATGGAAGGTGGCCCTGGCCACGTTGGGTTTCGAACGGGGCGGCTCGGGAGGGCGCGGTGTCGGGGGATCCTGGGAGCGCCTCGTCGGTTTGGCGCGCTGGCTAGGTCGTAGCAAAGACCCGATCATCCGCCAGAAGCTGGCGTCGGTGTACATACACCAGCGCCTCCAGTCTTTCAGCCGTGCGAGGGTCCAGGCGTCCGCCGAGTCGGGGCGACCCCCTGGGCCGGAAGGCTCCACCGGGAAGTTGGCATGGGTGCAGGGGTTGACCGAGATCGGGTCGGTGGCCGCCGACCTGCTCGGCTCTCGCATAACCGCCGACACGGGGGAGTGGGGGACGTTCGCTTGGAGCGACCACCTTCTCGGAGCTCCCGGCTACAGGATCGCCGGGGGTTCCGACGAGATACAACGCAACATAATCGGCGAGCGGGTGCTCGGCCTTCCCGGCGAACCGCGGGCAGACCGCGGCCCGTGGCGCAACATCCCCCGTTGAAAAACCCGTTGAATTAACTTGGGATGCTAACTAATCTGATAGTCAGTTACGTGAACGCGGGTTCTGCGGCCACGAGCAAAGCGGCTACAAGTTCGAGAGGTAGGGGATTCGTGCGTAAGCTTCGACATCCACTCAGCGGCGCAATATACGAAGAGGCCGAGGCCGGCGCAGTCAAGGTCACCAAAGGAGACCTTTCTGGGGTGTTCTCCCGGAACGGGCAGTGGCTGAGCGGAGATCTGCGGACCGCTGACCCGGAGATGTGCAGGTGGGTGACGAGCGGAGCGAACCCATCGCCTCGGCTGCGCTCAAGTAGACGTTTCACGGCGATGACGTCGAAGCTGGCGGAGAGATCGTGACCGCCACCTCCGAACGCCAGACGACAGGCCGGTCGCGGGGCATCTCCTACCAACAGCTTCTAGACACCGACACCCATCCGGTGCCGCAATGCCTAAGAGAACAATCCGCCCCGTACCTAGGCGACCACGACGTCCCCGTTGCGTATTACACCGAACGCCGTTATCACGAGCTGGAGAAGCAGAAGCTGTGGGCCAAGGTATGGCAGTTCGCGTGCCGCGAAGAGCACATTCCCGAGCCGGGGGACACCTACGTCTACGACATCGCGGACAGGTCGTACCTGATCGTGAGGGACCGGGACGGGGCTATACGCGCCTACCCGAACGCATGCCTGCACCGCGGCCGTCAACTGCGCGACGGGGCGGGGAGGGTTACGGAACTGCGATGCTCGTTCCACGGTTTCTGCTGGAACCTGGACGGCTCTCTGCGCCAAGTTCCCTGCCAGTGGGACTTCCCCCAGATCGACCAGGACAAGTTCCACCTGCCCGAGGTGCGCGTCGGCACGTGGGCGGGGTTCGTCTTCATCAACCCCGACCCCGGATGTGAGCCTTTCGAAGAGTTCATAGGCGTTCTTCCCGCCCAGTTCGAGCGTTGGGACCTCGCCAACCGCTTCGTCGAAGTGCACGTAGCCAAGCGGATCGCGGCCAACTGGAAGATCGCGCAAGAAGCTTTCAGCGAGGCCTTCCACGTGGTGGCCACTCACCCGCAGCTCCTGCCCGGCATCGGCGACGCGAACTCCCAGTACGACGTGTGGGGCAACGTGAGCAGGGCGATCACCCCGAACGGGACGCCTAGCCCGCACATCTCGTGGGTTCCCACCGAGCAGGAAATGTTCGACTCGATGGTTGACCGGCGCCTGGACGAGGAGCCGGTCCTCGAAGTCCCCGACGGGATGACCGCCCGGGAACTGTCGGCGAAAGCGTCACGGGAGGCGCTACGGCCGATCGTCGGCGACGCGATCGACGAGTTCTGCGACGCCGAGCTGGTAGACAGCTTGGACTACTCGCTGTTCCCGAACTTCCACCCGTGGGGCGCGTTCAACCGGATCGTCTACCGTTTCCGGCCCAACGGGGACGACCATAGAAGCTGCATCATGGAATGCCTCTACCTGTCGCCTTTCAGCGGAGAGAGGCCGCCGCCGGCGGAGGTCCACTGGCTCGACTTCGAAGAGGACTGGATGCAAGCCGACGAGCTCGGCTCCCTGGCTCGGGTGTTTGACCAGGACTCTTTCAACATGCCGAAGGTCATGAGCGGGTTGCTCAGCGCCACCAAGCCCGGCTTGACGCTCGGCTTGTACCAGGAGAGCAAGCTGCGCCAGTTCTACAACCAGCTAGAAGAGTACTTCGCTCTACGAGAGGAAACCCCAAGATGACCGATGCCAGCGAAACCAACTACGAGGACCTGACCGACTGCGGTCTGTCCCCCGAGCTCGAAGGCCAGCTCGTCAACTCGCAGCGCAACTGCGTCTTCATGTGGGTCAACTCCAAAGGGGAACCTTTCGGGGTGGTCATGTCATACCTGCCCAAAGACGGCAAGTTCTGGCTCACAGCCGCCGAGAGGCGCAAACGCATCCCCGCGTTGCGTCGCAACCCGAGAGCTTCGATCTGCGTGTGGGGCGCGGGGACTCCCATCGGAGGTCACCGCACGATGACCTACAAGGGAAGCTGCGTCATCCACGAAGACCGGGAGACCAAAGACTGGTTCTACCCGCAGTTCGCCAGCTACCTGCGGCCCGACCCCGCCCAGGCCGAGCTGTTCGCCAAGTTCCTCGACTCGCCGGAGCGTGTCATCATCGAGTTCACGCCGGACTACAAGCTCGGCTTCGACGGGGAGCTGATGTGGGCGCGGACGCCCGGAGTGACCAGCTGAACTGCAGGCAAGCGCCGGGTGCTGACGCGCCACGGGTACAATACTTGCCGTGTCACGTCGACCCTTCTCTCCGGGCAGAGTCACCCCGGCGCGCGTCGAGGAGACGCGGCGGTGGTAGCCCGGTCGGGTGGTGCGCGCAGCGTTTCACGCAGCGGCGCGAAGGCGCCGCCGCGGAGACTCGGAAGACCCGTGGCCAGCGACGGGGACGAGCGCCGGCGCCTCATCTTGGAGTCCGCGCGACGTCAGTTCGCCCGGTCGGGATATACGGGCACTACCAACCGGGAGATCGCAGAGCAGGCTGGTATCACCACCGGAGCGATATACCACTACTTCCGCTCCAAGCTCGAGGTGTACCTGGCGGTCTTCGAGGAGACCGACAGGGTGATCCTGGAGCGCTACAGGGAGGTCACCTCCGATCCCGCCTTGTCGTTCGACCAGATGGTCGCGGCGATCTTGGAAGTGTCTTCCCAGATGAACAGGGAGGACCAGACTCTCGCCGGGTTCATCGCCTCGGCGGCGGTCGACTCTACCCGCTCGGCGGAGCTGATGCCGAGCTACCGCAGCCACGACCTGCAGATGACCTCCTTCTTCGCCCAGCTAGTGGAGAGGGGGATCGAGGACGGAACCCTCGACGCCGAGTCGAGGAAAGAAGCTCTCGAAGTGATAAGAGTCCTCACTCTCGGCTTGACAGCCTATTCGGTTCGGGTCCAGGACCCAGAAGCCCATCGAAAGGCTACCGTCGCAACCGTCGCAGCCCTGCGGGGTCAGCTCTTCGCCCCGCCACGTCCGCGCAGGAGACGTCAAGCCGGCTGAGCCCCGGAGGGATCGGGGTAACGTGCCGGCCCGGTTAACGGTACAGCCTTCCGGCGTCGAATTCGACGTAGAAGACGGGGAGACGGTTTTCGAAGCAGCCCGCCGCTGCGGGGTCCGCTGGCCCACCGTGTGCGGCGGGGTCGGGTCGTGTCGGACTTGCTTCATGGTCGTGGTATGCGGATCCCGGTACTGCTCTGCGATCGACGACTGGGAAGCCGAGGGCTTGGCCGACCTGGCCGCCCCCGCAGCGGCCGGGTCCGCTGCGGCCGGGCCGGTGCGACTGGCCTGCCAGACAAGGATTAGCGGGCCGGTCACGGTTCGCAAGCCGGGGGTCAGATGACAGCGCCGGCTCACCAAATCAATTGTGAGGAATTGGCTGGACGGGCATTGGGTGATCTGATAGAACAAAAGGTGCTTGTAGAGCCGAGCGGCGCCTACGGCCAGACGCTGGGAGGAACTAGGACAGATGAGTGACGTAGCGCAAGCCTCTAAGGTCGCCGGAGCCCGGCCGGTAGCCGACGGGCTCTTCACCTGGCCGGACAATCCGAAGCTGTTAGCCTCCTCGTGCAACTCATGCGGGACGACAACGTTTCCTACTCAATCGAGCTGCCCGCGCTGCACCGGCTCTGACATGCGTGAGGTGACGCTGGCCACGCGTGGGCGGCTGTGGACTTGGACTATCCAGGGTTTCGAGCCCAAGCCGCCGTACGCCGGTCCGGCACCTTTCGAACCTTACGGCGTCGGCTACGTGGAGCTCGCCGCTGACGCTGACGGGGCCTCGCCGGTCCTGGTCGAGTCGCGTTTGAGCGAGTCGACCCCCGAGCGTTTGGTGATCGGAGCGGAGATGGACCTCGAGATCGTCCCTTTCCGCACAGACGACGACGGGACGGAGATCGTCACCTTCTCTTTCCGCCCCGCCGGCGGAGCTTGAAAGCGGCCTGAGAGAATGTGTGGACTTCAAAAGACTTTGACTGATCGGAGCGTCGCATGGACGTAGCAATAGTCGGCATAGGAATGCACCCTTTCGGCCGTCATCCCGGGGTGTCCGGACTGGAGCAGGGAGCTTACGCCGTCCGCCAGGCTCTAGCCGACGCCGGGATCGGGTGGAGCGAAGTCGAGTGCGCCTTCGGGGGTAGCGCCTCGGCTGGCAACGCTGACAGCCTCGTTTCCAACCTCGGCCTCACCGGAGTGCCTTTCGTCAACGTCTACAACGGTTGCGCCACCGGCGGCAGCGCGCTGGCTATGGCCGACCGGGCCATCCGCTCCGGCGACTACGACCTGACCCTGGCTCTGGGCTTCGACAAGCACGCGCGGGGGGCTTTCAACGCCAACCCCGAGTCGGCGGGCATCGGGCGTTGGTACGGGGAGACGGGACTGATGCTGACGACGCAGTTCTTCGGAATGAAGATCCAGCGCTACCTCCACGATCACGGGCTCCCGGCGGACATCCTTGCGAAGGTTGCTGCGAAAGCCTTCCGTAACGGCTCGCTCAACGAGAACGCCTGGCGGCGCAAACCTCTAAGCGAGGAGGAGATCCTCGCGGCTCCGATGCTGTCCAACCCGCTAACCCAGTACATGTTCTGCAATCCCGGCGAAGGGGCGGTAGCGCTCATACTAGCCAGCGCCGACAAAGCGACCCGTTACACCTCCCATCCCGTGTACCTCAAGTCGGTGAGCTTCAAGACCAGGCGGTTCGGCTCGTTCGAGGTGTTCAGCCCGTGGCTGTCACCGGAGCGGGCCCCGGGACCGACCGTCGAGGCTGCCGCGGCCGCCTTCGAGGCTGCTGGTATCGGCCCGGAGGACATCGACGTAGCACAGATACAAGACACCGAGTCCGGAGCTGAGATAATGCACATGGCCGAGACCGGGCTGTGCAAGGACGGGGACCAAGAGGCCCTTTTGCGGTCCGGGGCGACCGAGATCGGCGGGAAGATGCCGATCAACACCGACGGCGGCTGCCTCGCCAACGGCGAGCCGATCGGTGCGAGCGGCCTCCGCCAGGTGTACGAGAACGTGCTGCAGCTTCGCGGGGCGGCAGGAGCCCGCCAAGTGCCGGGCCAGCCCAAGACGGCGTTCACTCACGTGTACGGTGCTCCCGGTATCAGCGCGTGCACCGTCATGTCGGTCTGAGCGCGCCGACATCTGCTCAAACAGCCAAACATACACAGCACAGGGCCGAGCCTTGGAGGAGACAGTGATGGCCGACACAGACGTGGCGCTCTTGAAGGACCGCTTGGACGTCGCCGACAGCATCTACAGGTACGCGTCGTGCATCGACAGGCGGGACATGGCCGGCTTGCGGAGGATCTTGGCTGACGACATGTGGGCCAAGTACGGAAACTCCGACCCGATGACAGGCGGGGACACGGTTCGCGACTGGATCGACTCGGCGACCAAGGACACGCTTTGGCAGCATCACCTTCTCAGCGTCTACCACACCGACATCGAAGGTGACCACGCGAAGGCTCTCGTCTACCACACGTCCTACCAGACGTTTCGCGACGATCCCGACACGGTCAGAGTGCTAGTCGCCCGCTATCACAATGAGCTCAAACGCGGCTCGGGTGTCTGGCAGATCAGCAGGCTCGTATTCGAGATCCTCTGGGGTGAGAAACGCACCGACAGCGCGGGCCTGCTCGCCTCGGTCGGAGGCAGAGGCCCCTTGGAGATACCCGGTTGAAACCCGCCGCGTTCACCTACCATGCGCCGGCCAGCGTCGACGAGGCCCTCGGCGTCCTCGCCGAGTTGGGAGACGACGCCAAGGTGCTCGCAGGTGGGCAGAGCCTCGTTCCGATGCTGTCGATGAGACTGGCGGTCTTCGCCCACCTCGTCGACATAGGCAGGGTCGCAGGCTTGTCGCGCGTTGAGGTGGGTGAGCGAAAAGTCACCGTGGGAGCCACCACGGTCGACTCGCTCATAGGACGCCACGCGGAGCTGTCTGGCGCTGTGCCCTTGCTGGCGCGTGTCACCCCCTACATAGGTCACATGGCGATCCGGAACCGGGGGACGCTCGGCGGTTCGATAGCCCACGCCGACCCGGCCGGCGAGTACCCGGCGGTGGCGGTGGCGTTGGACGCCGAGATGAGGTTGCGCTCGGCGCGCGCCGAGAGGACCGTAGGCGCGCCAGACTTTTTTGCAGGCCTGTGGTCGACGGTCATGGAACCCGACGAGATCCTCGTCGAAGTGACCTTCCCCCGATGGGACGGCCGATGCGGTTTCGCTGTCCGGGAGCACGCCCGCCGTCACGGTGATTTCGCGATCGCGGGCGCGGTGGCGGGTGTCTCGCTGGGAGCAGGGGACCGAGTCGAGCGGGCGGCGGTCGCAATGTTCGGCGTGTCCTCGACGCCGGTCCGGGCGCGCCAGCTCGAAGCGGAGGTCGCCGGCCGGCCCGCCCGCGAGTGCGACCCGGAGCAACTCGGGGCCCTGGCGGTCTCGGGGGTACACGACGTCGTGTCGGACATGTCCGGGTCCTCCGCCTACCGGCGCCGGGTTGGGGCGGCGATGGTGTCAAGAGCTTGGGCATCTGCGTTGGAGGAGGCCATGAGTGCTTGACGGCGGGAACCCGTCCCGGGTCGCAGTCGAATGTCAGGTGAACGGCGTCGCTCGTTCCGCCACGGTGCAAGCGCGTCTGACGCTCGCCGACTTCCTGCGGGAGGTGTGCGGCCTGACGGGAACCCACCTGGGTTGCGAGCACGGCGCGTGCGGCGCTTGCAGCGTGCTGGTGGACGGGGACGTGGTCCGCTCCTGTCTGATGTTCGCCGTTCAGGCCAACGGCCGGAGCGTAACCACGATCGAAGGCCTCGGCGGGCCGGACGGGGCTCTGAGCCCCGTGCAAGAAGCTTTCCGCTCCGAGCACGGCCTTCAATGCGGTTTTTGCACCCCGGGGTTCGTCGTAACCGTGACCGCCTTTCTCAGGGACAACCCCGACCCGGCCGAGACGGAGATACGCGAGGCGCTGTCGGGGAACCTTTGCCGCTGCACCGGCTACCAGGGGATCTTGAAAGCCGTTGCCGTAGCGGCGAGAGCCGGCAGAGGAGCGGTGGAATGAGCCCGGTTCAGTCGGTTGACGCGGCGGCACGCGGCGCCAGGTACGTCGGCCAACGAGTCGCGCGAAGCGAAGACGCCAGGATGGTCACCGGGCACGGCACCTACGTGGACGACGTCGCCGTCCCGGGGGTCTTGCACGCAGCGTTCGTGCGTTCCGGCGTGGCGAGCGGGATCATAACCAACCTCGACGTCCAAGCTGCCCTGGCCACTCCCGGTGTGGTCGCCGTGCTCAGCGGCGCGGACCTCAACAAGGCGGTCGTCGAAGCCTGGCTGGACTACGAAGGCCCGG
>JAJZAM010000086.1 GCA_021799445.1 Actinomycetes bacterium | reverse complement strand
CGCGAGAACTTCCGCGGCTACTTTGCAGGCGGTGCGCATCGCCTCGATGATCTCGGGCGATTTGACCATCGGCTCGTCCCATCTGCGGGGCTTGCCGGTCAGGTAGTAGTCGGTCGGTTTGATCGAGTCGGGGACGGTCAGCATCGGGCTGACACGACCGGGAAGGACTTTGCCTTCGTTGCCTTTGTGGCAGCGCTTGTACTTCCGTCCGCTGCCGCACCAGCAAAGGTCGTTGGATTTGAGCGCCGCCCCGGATGCGCCGCCGGCGTGGACGGATCTCACTCTTGCACCAGTTCTATCAGCGTCCCGAAGGCCGTCTTGGGGTGCAGGAAAGCGACGGTCGTACCCCGAGACCCGGGCCTGGGGTGGTGATCTATCGCTCTCGCCCCGGAAGCTACTGCGGCTTCGAGGGCGGCCGCGCAGTCCTTCACCCTGTAGCCGACGTGGTGTATGCCCTCGCCTTTGGTTTCGAGGAACCTGGCGACAGTGGAGTCCGGTCGCGTCGGGCTGAGCAGCTGCACGTAGGAGTCGGCTACGGGGATGAGCGCCTCCTCGACGCCGTCGCTGTCGATGCGTTCCCTGTGGGTCGCGACGGTACCGAACGTTTCTGAGTACCAGCGGACCGCCTCGTCAAGGTCCCGGACTGCGATCGCTACATGGTCGACTTCGTCTAGAAGCATCACTTCAGCCTACCGGCGCTGCGAGAGGAACTCAGCGAACTCCGCTGAGACCTTCGAACCCTGCTCTGGTATGAGCGCGTGCCCGGCTCCGTGGATTACCACGAGCCGGCCTCTGTCCCCGACAGCGTCGACGAGAGCAGCCGCGTTGGCCGGCGGTGCGATCCGATCCTCGGACCCGACGAGCGCGAGGACCTTGATCGGCTCCGGCGGAAGCCACCAGTCGTCGGTGGACGTGGCCGCCAGGGCGGCCACCTGGGCGTCGGCAGCTTCGGGGTGCCAGCCGTCGCTCCACACGGCGGGGTCGTTGCCGGGAGCGAAGAACGCCGTGGCTACGGCGTGGAGGTGCTCTTCGGCGGTTGCGGTGGCGTCGAAGCACCGTCTGAGAGCCGCCCTGGCTTCGTCGTCACCCGGGAAGCGCCCTCCGCAGCCGAGAAGCACGAGCCCGCGGACCAGGTCGGGGCGGTCCGCGGCGACGCAGCGGGCCACACGGTTCCCGAAGGCGTGCCCTACGACCACTGCGCCCGTGTCCCTGCCGGCGACGGTCTCGATGATCTTCGCGACGGCGGCCGCTATCGAGTGCAGATCGGATCCGGGCGGCGGGGGAGGGCTGGGCGGAACCCCCGGCAACTCCACCTTGACGGAGCTCCAGCCGAGGTTCCTCGCCGTGTCGCTCAAAGGGTCGAGATCCCTAACGGGACGGCCGAGGGACGCGAGGTACAGCGCCGCTCCCTTCGGTGGGCCAGACCCGGCTGGGGGCTCTACGCTATATCCCAGTTCCACCCAACCACCTTTCGTTCCGGCTCCTACTGGCGGGACATCTGCGCTCGGGCGCCGGCCGCCAGGGCCTCGCTCTCAGCGCTCGGGGAGCGGTCGGGTATGTCGAACACCACTTTTGCGATGGTCCCCTCGAAGGCGAAAGGCGCCTTGTAGTCGTCGCATGAAGGCGACCCCGGATCGGAACCTATGTCCATTCCGAGCGTCGAGAGCATCCTCAGCACGCCGGGGATGTGCACGGCGTCGCCTGCAGCGCCGTCGACGGACACCGACGCGGACGCCTGGTTTGCGTCCCTTTCGAACCGCACGTCGACGGTGCTCTCGCCGGGAGGCAGCGGTCCGGGGGACACAGCCTGGTAGTGGCGGCCGTAGAGGTTGTAGTCGAACACGGCGCGGCCGCCGAGAACGTAGAGGCACATTCCGCTCGTGACCGAACCGTATGACACGAGCACCCCGTCTTCTTCTCCCGACGGCCTGTCGACCTGAACGCTGATCGTGAACGACCGGGCCCCTAACGGCGGGGCCGCGTCGGAGTTCACGTGGGAGACCGGCGGGTGGAACACGAAACGCCGGCCGATCTCGACCAGCCGCCGTCTTCCGGCCATCCCGAAAAGCTCCCCGCTGCGCTCGTCGAGAGGCAGCACCCCGTGACGGCCGGCTTCGCTCCACCAGCGCTCGACCATCTCCTTGAGCTTGTCGGGGTGCGACTCCGCCAGGTCGTGGCATTCGGAGAAGTCCTCGTCGAGGTGGTAAAGCTCCCAGGTGTCGTCGTCGAAGTCTGTCCCGCGCTGGTGGAAGGCCACGGCCTTCCACCCGTCGTGGTAGATGCCGCGGTGGCCGAGCATCTCGAAATGCTGCACTTTCTTGCGGGTCGCTTCGGCGCCAGCGCCTTCGCGGAACGTGTAGGCGATGCTCGTCCCGGTGATCGGCTGCTGGGCGACGCCCCGGTACATCTCGGGCGGGGATATGCCTGCCACTTCGAGCACCGTGGGCGCGATGTCGCTCACGTGGCAGAACTGGGTTCGGATCGAGCCGCGATCTGCTATCCCGGCGGGCCAAGACACTATCAGCGGGTCGCGGACACCGCCGCCGTGGGTGTTCTGCTTGTAACGCTTGAGGGGGGTGTTCCCGGCCTGAGCCCACCCCCACGGGTAGTTGTTGTTGGCTCTGGGACCTCCGATGTCGTCGATGCGCTCCAGGCTTTCGGGGAGAGTTTCTGCCGCCCCGTTGAAGAAGTGGATGGAGTCGACCATCCCGTTCGGGCCGCCCTCCTGGCTGGCGCCGTTGTCGGACATCAACACCAAGAGGGTGTTGTCCGCTACCCCGAGGGACTTAAGGCCGTCGACGAGGCGTCCTACCTGCGCGTCGGTGTGGTCGAGGAACCCTGCGAAAGCCTCCTGCAGGCGCAGCGCCAAGCGCCGCTCGTCGTCGCTTAGCGTCGCCCACGGCCGGACCCCCGGGTTCGGAGGCGCCAGGTCGGTCCCGGGCGGGACTATGCCCAACTCGACCTGGCGGGCGAACCACTCCTCGCGCACGGCGTCCCAGCCCGCGTCGAAACGACCCCGGTACTTGGCGATGTACTCGGGTGGCGCCTGGTGGGGAGCGTGCGTCGCCCCGAAGCAGAAGTACATGAAGAAAGGTCTCGTCGGCGAGTTCGAGCGCTGATCCCTCAGCATCGCCAGCGCCTGGTCGACGAGATCCTCGGAGACGTGGTAGCCGTCCTCGGGCCTATACGGGGTGGGTATCGGGTGGTTGTCGCAGTACAGCTCGGGGTAGAACTGGCTGGTCTCGCCTTGCATGAACCCGTAGAAGCGGTCGAAGCCCCGCCGCAGAGGCCAGTCGTCGAACGGTCCGGCAGCGGACGTCTCCTCCATCGGGGTGAGGTGCCACTTCCCGACGGCGAAAGTCGAGTAGCCGGCCGTGCTCAAAAGCTCGGCGAGCGTCGCAGCGCTGGGCGGTATCCTCCCGGTGCAGTTGGGGAACCCGCTCGTCCAGTTCGACAGGCCGCGCATGCCGACGGCGTGGTGGTTGCGCCCTGTTAGAAGAGCCGCACGCGTCGGCGAGCACAGAGCCGTAGTGTGGAAACTGTTGTAGCGCAGGCCGCCGGCGGCGAGAGCGTCGATGTTCGGGGTTTCGATGCTCGACCCGTAGCAACCGAGATGACAGAAACCGGTGTCGTCGAGAACGACGATCACCACGTTCGGGGCGCCCGGCGAAGGTTTCGCCCTGGACGGCCAGTCGGGTGTCGACTCGGCGACGGTCCGCCCGATGACACCGTTCCAAGCAGGAGGCTGGGGCCAGCTGCCCGAGGGGGTGGTCACTGGCCACCTCCCTGGGTTCCGGCGAGCTCTATAGCCCGCCAGCGCAGCAGCCTGTTCTCCAGTGCGCGCACGATCGCCGACACCGCCAAGGCGACGATCACGAGGAGTATCAGACCTCCGAAGAAGCCGGTGGTGTCGAAGCTGCCCATCTTGAGCGCCAGGTAGCCGCCGAGGCCGTCGCTGCCGGTGAGCATCTCGCCGACCACAGCCCCGAGAAACGCGTACGTGAGAGCGAGTTGCAGTCCTGCGAATATCGACGGCGCTGCGGACGGCAGCACGAACTTGAAGAACCTTTCCCTCCTCGACGCTCCCAGCACCCTGGACAGGAGCAGGTGGTCGCGGTTGACGCCCTGCAACCCTGCGTAGGTGTTGAAAGCGACGATGAAGAAGCTGAGGCTGACGATGAGGACGATCCGGCTCAGCGAGCCGAGGCCGAACCAGAGCACGAACAGCGGGGCGAGGGCGATCCGGGGTATCGAGTTGAATCCGGTCATGAAAGGCCGGATTATCACGTCGAACGCTTTAAACTCGGCCAGCAGGTACCCGCCGGCGAGCCCGAGGATCGCGGACAGGGCGAACCCCACGAAGGTTTCGTAGAGGGTCGTGCCGATCAGGCCTAAAAGGCCACCGCCGTCCACCCCGTGCCAGAACGACGGGAAGTACTGGGACGGCTCGCTGACGAAAGCCGGGTTGAGCACCTTGGTGGAAGCGAGCAGCTGCCACGACCCGAACAGCGCTACGAGCAGGGCGAACTGGATCACTCGCACGGTCGGCGACGTCTGGGCTCCTCTTGGTTTTCTACCCCCAGGCTGGGCGTGCGGACGCTTTTTTGTGACTGCGACGCCGTTGAGCACCTCCGCGTCCGCTTCCACGCTGGCTTCTAGCTGTGTCACTGACGTACCACCTCCTCGCTTAGCTCACTCCACAACTGCTGGTACATCCGGTGGTAGGCCTCCTCGGACTGCAGCGTCACCACCGACCGGGGCCGGGGGAGGTCCACTTCGAATACCCTTTTGATGCGCCCGGGCCTGGCCGTCATCAGCACGACCCTGTCTGCGAGGCTGATCGCCTCCGACAGGTCGTGGGTGATCAGCACGACTGTGGCGCCGAGCCCGGCCCACAGCTTGCTGAACGTGTCCTGGAGCAGCAGCTTGGTCTGCGCGTCGAGCGCGGAGAACGGCTCGTCGAGCATCAGCAGGTCCGGTCGGGTGGCTAGCGTGCGGGCAATAGCCACCCGCTGGCGCATCCCCTGGGACAGCTGCGCTGGGTAGGCGTTCGCGCTGTCCGCCAGGCCGACCGAGCCTAGAAGCTCCTCGGCTCTGCGGCGGCGCTCCGACTTGGCGACGCCGGCGATCTCCAACGCCAGCTCGGCGTTGCCTAGCACCGTTCTCCACGGCAGCAGGGCGTCACGGGCGAAGAGGTAGCCAACCTCCGGGTCACCGACTTTGGGGCGCCCGCCGTGAACTTCGACTATTCCTACCTCCGCTCTCACCAGGCCGGCGACCAGGTTGAGCAGCGTCGTCTTGCCGCACCCCGACGGTCCGACGATCGCCAGGAACTCGCCCCGGCGGATCTCCAAGTCGATGCCGTCGAGCACCGCTCGGCGCGCCCCGTCGGGCGTCGCGAAGGAGTGCGAGACGCCCGCTATCCGAACGACGGTTCCGCCCGGAGAGCCGTGGCTCGAAAGCGCCGGGTTCGGCTCTTGTACGATCTCGCCGGTCGCCCCGCTGCGTTTCATGACACACCGGCCGCCGAAGCCGCCGAAGTCACCTGCGCCTCGGTCGTGGGGATGCTCGTCGAGTACCACTGGCCGACGGGGATCGTGTGGGAGAGCAGCCCTACTTTCACCCAGAAGTTCATGACTGTCGCCGCGCCGTTCTCGCCTCCCGGTTCGCTGGCAACGATGAGAGGAAGGGCGTACGAGAAGAACTTGGCGGCGCCGGCTCCCTCCTCGAAGGACGCCAGGTCCTTCTCGGCTTGCAGCGCGCCGATCAGCTTGGTGAGGTTCGCCGGGTTGTGCATCCAAACGTCGGCTTCGTCCATGGCGAGCTGGAACTTCGCTGCGACGCCGGGGTGGGCGCTGAGCCACCCGTTGCGGGCCCACATGCCCGACCCGGCGTTACCTGCGAGAGTTCCGAGGAGACCGCCGGCCGCTCGCAGCTGCGAAGTGGAGCTCGTGTTGAACAGAAGTTTGCCCCCAAGGTAGTTGACGAGGTAGTAGCCCAGGTCGGGTGACACCATGGCCGCGGCCACCCGGTTGGCGTCCAAGGCGCTGATCGCGTCAGCGGGAAGGCCGCCCAAGGCGGTGTAGGACACGCCGCTGGCGCCGATACCGGCCGAGACCGCCGTTTGCTGCAAGAAGTAGTAGGACGAAGAGCCGAGAGACACCACCCCGACAGGCTTGCCTTTCAGGTACTGCACGCTCGCCGGGAAGGCGGTCGGCGCTGCGGACCCTTTCGGGGCGATGAGCTGCCAGCCGCCTTTGATGGCACCGGAGATGAGCGTGAGGCCCACGCCTTTCTCGAGAAGCGGACCAGCGAGGGACAGGTCGCCCATGGCAACGTCCGCGCTGCCGTTGGCGAGAGCAGCGAAGGCGACCGGCCCGCCACTGGTAATTCCGACGACGTGGGCGTCGATCCCGTTCTTGGCGAAGAAGCCCTCGGCGGAGGCGATGTAGGGCAGCCACGTGTAGAACGACCCGAGGTATATCTCCAGGTTCATCGGCACCGCCGTCCCAGACGAAGACCCCGAGGCTGCGGGAGCGGCCGTCGAAGCGCTCGGCGCGACGGTGGTGGCGCTCGACGTGGAGCTGTGGGTCGAGCTGCTGCAAGCGGACAGGCCGACTGCCATCAACGCTAAAGCTCCGAGACCACCTGCGAGGCGTCTGCGGGGGCCGGACGGCCGCCGCCTCCGCGGTCGTCCGACTCCTGGGGTGAGCTCGGCCGGGCTGTCGGCGTGATCGGAGATCGCAGCGTTGTCGGCGGCGGTCATGTCGGTCATGTTCTTCCTCCCTTTAGGGAACTTTATCCCTGGATCGTGGTTGTGTCTTGTGTCTGGTTAGGTTCGGATCGCACTGCGAGAGCGTCGACTGCGACGAGTCCCCCGGCAGAGGTCACAAGGACCGGGTTCACGTCCACTTCGGTTATGGCCGGGTCGGCGTCGAGCAGAGCTTCCAGCGCTAGTATCGCAGCGGCGAGGGTTTCGGCCCGGACCGGAGTGCCGGCGAGTGCTGCCACCCGCTCGGCGATCGCTTCGAGGCTGCGAGCTGACAGGGGGAGCAGTCCGGCTACTCGTAGCGCTGCGGTGTCCTCGACCCGGTCACCTCCCGGGCCGGCGATTACCAAAGGACCCCACGAGCTGTGGCGTAGCGCTCCCAGCGAGAACATCCCGGCGTGGCTTACCATCGGCTCGACGACCAGGCGTGGCTCGCGTAACCCCAGCTTCGCCGCCCGGTCCAAAAGCTCCCTCAGCGCCTCTCTGAGAGCCGTCAGGCTCGTAAGGCCCGCCGCGAGGAGACCCAGGCGGGCCCGGTGGGGCGCTGCGGGATGGTCTACTTTCGCTATCCACGGTGCGGGCAGGCCATGCTCGGAGACGGCTTCGACCAGTCGCTCGGGTTCGTCGCCGGCGGCCATGTCGACGTAGGGCATGCCGGCCTCGGCGAGCCAGGACGCTAAGACGGCTTCGCTTAGGACCGGACCGCCCTGCGCCAATCCCGTAGCGGTGTCGGCGGCCAGTGCGGTGGCAGCGCCCGGGCTGCCCTGTCGCATCGA
The DNA here is from genome assembly GCA_021799445.1 of Actinomycetes bacterium. Classification (GTDB taxonomy): domain Bacteria; phylum Actinomycetota; class Acidimicrobiia; order Acidimicrobiales; family Palsa-688; genus JAJZAM01. Next base: position 1,584 of record JAJZAM010000086.1, on the reverse strand, counting down.
GTCGAGAAGGCCTTCCGGTATCGCCGCGAGGCGAGGTTGGGCTGCGAGGGACCTTGCCAGAGCGGGGATGCTGCCCACCACACGGCCGGTGCCAGCCAGGCCTTCCACTTCGCCTTCTGGAGCTCCCGCCCAGACCAGCCAGGCAGGGTGGGGACGGTCCGCCAGGGTCGCTGCCAGGGCCCGGTAGTCGTCGACCATCTGGTCTCCGAAGGTGAAGTACAGCACCGTTGCGTCTACACCCTCGTCGGCGGCGACCACGGACATGACCTCGTCCAAGCGGTGCAGGTTGGCGAAGAACATGCCGGTCAAGTCGACCGGGTTGGAGTCACCGGCCAGCGGGATACCAAGGGAGCGCAACGCTCCACGGCTGTTGTCGCAAAGCGGCGGGACGCTAGCCTGAGCTGCGAGCTGGTCGGAGATCATCGCCCCGCCACCCCCCGACATCGTGATCACCGCCAGGCCGGGGCGTGACGGCAGTAGGACGGGTTTGGCAAGGGCGGTGACAGCCTCCGCGAAGGACTCCTCGTCTCCGACCAGTGTGACGCCGTCGTCTCTCGCGGCGGCCTCGAACATCTCGGCTTCACCCGCCGCCGAAGCCGTGTGGGACAGAGCCGCCCGCTGCGCCGCCTGGGAACGTCCGACCTTGAGAGCCACGACCTCGCAGCCCGCCTCCCGGGCGCCTCGGCACGCACCGCGCCAGGCTTGCACGTCTCGGACGCCTTCCAAGTAGCAGCCGACCACCTTGACTTCCGGCCTCGCCGATACGTACGCGACGAGGTCGGCGGCGCCCAGCGCCGCCTCGTTTCCGGTGCTCGCGTAGAAGGAGAACCCGACGCCCCGCCGGCGGAGCTGCTCGGCCAGTACGAATCCCATAGCTCCCGACTGGCTGACGAGCGCTACCGGCCCGTTACGACGCGGTCGGTTGAGGAAGGCTGAGACCGACACGACCACGTTCGCTGGTGCGCTCACCAGGCCGAGACAGTTGGGGCCGAGCATGGGCATCGTCCCTGCCGCTTCCACCAGGCGCCGCTGCAGCTCGGCACCTTCGGCGCCGTCCTCGGCGAAACCCGACGAGAACACGACCGCAGAACCGACGCCCGCAGCGGCGGCTTCGGCGACGATGCCGACCGCGCCAGACGCTGGGACTGCGACTACCAGGAGATCCACAGGCCCGGCTGAGCTGAAGTCGTCGAAAGCTTCGACGCCGGGCTCCTCGTGGTTCGGCCGGTACGCCAAGACGTCCCCGTCGAAGCCGCCGGCCCGCAAGAAGCGGTAGGCCATCTGCCCCCACGCCCTGGGCCGGGCTGACAGGCCGGCTATGGCCACCCGCCGGGGGAACATCAGCCTGTCAAGCGTCGACACGCCTGCGACGGCAGCGTTGTTCGACAATTCCGGTTCGTTCAACGCTCGGCGTCGTCGGACTTGCCGGCTATCGAAGCGGAAACGTCGGCGGCTTCGCCGTAAATGGCCTTGGCCATGAGCGACAGCTCACCGTCCCGGCGGCGCCTGTACACCTCGGCGCGTGCTGCGTGCACGCCGGGCGATTCGGGCTCAGCCTTCGCTGCGATCTCCGCTAGATGACAG
>JAJZAM010000085.1 GCA_021799445.1 Actinomycetes bacterium | reverse complement strand
GTCAGCGTCCACGTGTCCTTCGGCCACGTGGACGTGTACCCCGACGCCGAAGCGTTTCGCGAGGTCTGCAGCGGCTTCGATCGTCTCGTCGCTGCAGGTGAACGAAGCGTGGAGTCCTACCATCCCAGGCTTGCCGGTCGCGAGGAAGCGTTCGTTTTCCGCGAGGCCCCGCCGGGCGCCGTCGGGCCCGTGGCGATCCGTCACCCCGTAGCAGCACACAGACCGCACCCCGACCTGCGCGCACGCGTCGGATATCACCTCCAGCGTGCCCTCTATGCACATAGGGCTCTCGTGGTGGTCGATGATTGCCGTAGTGCCGGACTCTAGCGCTTCGAGCGCGCCGAGCATCGCCGACCATCGGATCATCTCCAGGTCCAAAGCGACGTCGAGACGCCACCAGATCTGCTCAAGAATATCCATGAACGACTTGGGGGTCACTGGCGGGGCGGGCATGCCACGCGCAAGCGCAGAGTACAGGTGGTGGTGGGCGCATACCAGCCCTGGGGTGGTGTCTGACAAGGCCGGCCGGCTAGTCCGACAGCTGGGCTTCGGCAGGCACCGACTTGAACGACAGCGCCCAGTAGATGGCCCCACCGACGATGATGCCGACCACCCAGGAGAAGTCGCTGCCGTTGGTGGCTGATGAAAGTGGGCTCAGGTAGGACGGCTGGTAGAACTGGGCGTTTATCCAAAGCAGGGCGGCGCCCATGCCGGCCGCCATGGCGATTATCGCCTTCCAGTTGATCCCACCGTTGCGCCAGTAGACGCCGCCGCTTTCGTCGACCAGTCCGGCCCGGTTGTAGCGGCCCCGCCGGAGGAGCCAGTCGACGGTGAGGATACCGAACCAGGGTGCCAGCCAGACGACGATGTAGTCCAAGAAGCCGGACAGGTCGTTGTAGAAGCTGCCTTTGAAGATCACGAGGAAAGTCACCGCACCAGCGACGATCGTGTCGATGATAACGGCACCCCAGCGCTTGACCGGCACGCCCAGGGCTTGGAGGGTGACACCGGAGGAGTACATGTCCAAGCTGTTGATGGCGAACAGCTGCGGCAGCGCGAGGATCAAGAAAGGCCAGAAGAACCAGCTGGCGAAGGAGGACGGAACGCCCGTCACCGCCGCTGCGTTGGGGCTGATCACGAAGGCGGCCGCCCCGAGGAGCTCGAGCAGGATCGACGGTATCGCCCCGCCGAGGGTCGCCGCCCAGAAGGTCTGGGCGGCTGGGGTCTCGCGGGGAAGGTAGCGGGAGTAGTCGTTGGCGTTCTCCGTCCAGCCAAGACCCCCCGCCGAGACGAGCAGCACTATAGCGGTGGTGATGACCTGCCAGCTGGCTGAGACTGGCTGCTTCGCCTTGATCCGCGACGCCGCCAGATCATTCAGATTAACATGGGGTATAACCAGAATAGCCATTATTGCAAATACGACTATGAAGACAAAGGAAAGGTAGCGGAGGACTTTGGTGATGGTCGCGTGGCCGAGGAAGGGGATGATGAACTGCAAAGCGACTGCGACGAGGATGATCACGATCTTGAGGCCGGTTCCGGCGGTGATACCGCCCTTGGAGAACATTGCCTCCACTACGAGGACGATCAGGACCAGGCCTTCCACCTCGAAGCCAACCTGGGTCAGCCAGTTGAAGAACGAGACGCTCCGGTTGCCGTTCTTGCCGAACGGTGCTCGGCTGACCATGAACGCTGTCGTCCCGGTCTCCGGGCCCTGCAAGCTGGCCACGCCGAGCACGACGTAAAACACGTTGCCGACCAGGATGGCGAACACCGCTTGAGGGAAAGACAGGCCGAAGCTCATGATCAAAGCGCCGTAGACGAGGAACTCGACGTTCCATATGGCTCCCGCCCACAGCCAGAAAAGTCCGGACGGCTTCATCACTCGCTCGTCGTCGGGGACCAGGTCGATGCCGCGCTGCTCCAGCTTGAAGGCTGCGTAATCCTCGTCGCCGGACGTGGCTTTGCTCGTAGTCAAAACCCCACCTCTCTCTCATGCACCGAGATCCCAGGTTTCGGGATCCGTACTGGACAGCGAATGTTAGGGACAGCGGCGCGCTGTTGTCAACGACCGTGCCGTGGACCTTCGAAGCTCACGTTCGCTCTGAGCGCGCCTCGGCGGCGAACTCGCTCAGACGCTTACGCAGCTCGGAAACTCTCGACGCAGGGGCGAAGCTGGCCCTAATAGCCGTGTCAGTGGCGGCGATAGCTCCTCGCATACCCCACCGGCAGACTTGTTGCGCCAGCGCAAACTCTGAGGTAAGGGTAACTCCTAATGTCACCGGGTCGTCAGTGTTGATAGTGACAGCGAGCCCGCCATCCACCAGAGCCGCCAGCGGGTGGCGGTCTATCGAACCGTATAGCAGTTCCACGTTCGACGTGAGACACACGTTCAATGCGACTCCCTCCGTCGCGAGGCGGCCCATAAGCTCGGGATCCTCAACGCAGCGCACACCGTGGTCTATTCGCCTCACCCCGAGGTCGTCGAGCGCCGAGATTATCCCTTCCGGCCCTGACGACTCGCCTGCGTGCGCTGTGCGACCAAGACCGAGCGCGCCGGCAAGGGCGAAGGCCGGCGCGAAACGCTTTCCGGTCGGACCGGTTTCAGCTTCGTTGCCGTCTATGGAAAGTCCAACCAGGCGCGACGGGGGCTGAGCGGCCAAAGCCTCCACGACCTCCAGGGCTTCGCCGGCGCTCTGGCTCCTAAGAAGCGACACGAGCAGCCATGCGTCGCAGTGACCGTCGCGTGCCGCCTGGTCGAAACCGGCCGAGACTGCCTCCAGTAGTGCTTCTCGTCGCAGGCCCCGCCAGTGGGACGGGTTCACGATCACCTCGGCGTATGCGACGCCGTCAGCCCCGAGGCGGGCTGCGAAATCGTAGGCTTGACGGAAAGCTTGCTCAGGGGCACGGACAAGGCCGCACCACCAGTCGAGCCTCTCTAGAAGCTCGCTGAGATTCCTCGGGCGGAGGATCGACTGCGGGTCACCAGGAAGCTGCTCCCCCGCTTCTTCTGCAAGCTCGGCGATCCTATCTGAGTCAAAACTTCCCTCCAAGTGGACGTGCAGCTCTACCTTGGGAAGATGTCGGAGGGGTTCGTCATCCACGGAGCAGACACTACCGGCCCATTGCTGCCTCAGCTGCCCGCCGGCTTCTCGCCCGGATCACCGCGACACGCGTACCGGCGGCGGTGTATCTTCACCTGGACAGGTTACGACTACTCGCCGCCGACCAGCGAGGAGGTGCTCTCAAGATGGCTGACACACAGGATCTGGTTCCGCTTCCGCCTGCTCCGACCAGCTCACCGAGCCCGACGCTATCGTGGCCGCGGTCGAGCCCTCCGCCGACGTGGCCTCTCAAGGAGCTCATAGAGCCCCTCTTCGACGACCAGGATACCTACGGACGGACGTGGGCTGTCGCTGTGGCGCACCGTGGAGAGCTGATCTACGAGCGTTACTCGGGCCAGCTCGATTCGTGGAGCGGCCCCGGCGAGACGGTAGGCCCTGACACTGTTTTGTTGTCGTGGTCGGTGGCGAAGTCGGTGCTGCACGCCGCAGTCGGGATCCTCGTCAAAGACGCGAGGATGGCCCTCTCCGACACGTGTATGCACCCCGACTGGAGCAACGACGGTGACCCGAGGGCGCAGATCAGCCTGGCCGACCTTCTAGCCATGCGGGACGGGCTCGACTTCGTGGAGGACTACGACGTCGAGGCGTCACGCTCCGACGTGATCGAAATGCTCTTCGGCGGCGTCGCTGATATGGCAGCCTACGCGGCGTCTAAGCCTCTAATCGCCCGTCCGGGGGACAGGTACAGCTATTCGAGCGGGACGTCCAACATCATTTCTGCAGCTGTTGCGGCTACCGTCGGAAGAGGTGACGTCTATCGCGACTGGCTTGCACAACACCTTTTCGGACCAATCGGCATGACCAGCGCGCAAGCGGAATTCGACGGTGCAGGCACGTGGGTTGCGTCGTCGTATCTTCGCGCGACGGCTCTCGACTGGCTGCGTTTCGGCGAGCTGTACTTGCGCGACGGGGTCTGGGACGGTGTTCGTATCCTGCCGCCAGGGTGGGTGGACCTAGGTCGCGCGGCGGTGTCGGAGTCTGGCGAGGACGACCGCATATTCTACGGCCGTCATTGGTGGTGCGACCCTTATGATCCGACTGGCACATTCTGGGCGGACGGCTACGAAGGCCAAACTGTCACGGTCAGTCCGGGGTTGGACCTAGTCGTTGTCCGCTTCGGCAAGACTCCTCCCGATTCGAACGCGATAGCGCAATGGCGCCGCACCCTCGCTGAAGTCCTAGCCGGCTTCCAACGCTGAAAGCTGGATAAGGGCCCAGGAACGAACTTGACGGTAAAGGACATCATCCGCCTAGACCACTTCGCCCGGGGGCCAGGTGAGAGAGTACTCAACGCAGCATCTTCCAGTGCAGCTATCGCCGGAGAGCCTTCCTCAAGCCTTGGTAGTTGTCGGATCATTCGACTTGGTCGAACGGTAGCGACGGTTACCTTAACCGCACCACTTCTGCTCCTCCCGGTCACACCCTTTGGATGTTTCTGGCCGTGCGGTCAGGACACGTCTGACACCGTCAGGTGTCAGAACAAAAATCACCATCCCCAACGCTAGTACAGGCATCCTCAAAAGTCAGATGGCTGATCAGACCCAATCGGCGGTTTGACCAGCTACTAGCGGCCTGAAGAGCTTCACTCCCGAAGCAAGTAGCAGATGGGTAGGGCGCCGGCAGAGTTGACAACCAAGATAGCGGGACACCACTTCGACTTCGATCCCCGGACCTCGTCAGCCAGCCGGCGGGCAACGCTTTTGCGAGCCATGTGTCGACCCTAGTAATCGCTGCCTCAACAGCTCGAAGCGATCTTTGATGAGCCCTATTCTGTCTCCGACTCAAGCGCGCCGGTTTTGGACGTCCTCCGAATATCGCGGTTGCAACCAGTTGACGCCTCCTCAAAGGTGGCCGGGCCGATCGCGGCCGATCGTGGTGGTACCTCAAACGAACTGCCGCTCCCCGCCCTGGGAAAGCGACACTTGGGGTTCCTTCGACCTGCGGAGCCAGAAACACCGTGGGCACAGGCGGTACTCTCCTGGTCCCATTTCGATACGCTTTTCCTGGTCCGGGTATCGATCTCTCACCGACGAAACGACGTTTGACGCTCTCATAGAGCACCCGGTCGTCAGGCGCCTGGCGCAGCCAATCCCGCAACAGCAGGTGCCGGCGTTCCTCGTCGGATCCCGCTTTCCACACCTGGACGTGGACGTCGCGCTCGGGCGTGCGGAACATTCGATGCCCGGCCTCCCCGACCCGCAACTCGTAGCCCGTCGTCTCCATCGCGCCGAGGTAGTCGCCCTCATTATCGGGATCGTCGACTCCGACCAAGATGTCGACGATCGGCTTGGCGGGGAGACCGGGCACCCCGGTGGAGCCGACCTGCTCGACGCGCCGGGGGAGATAGCCCAATGATTCTAAAAGGATATGCCGGCCTCGCCAATAAGCGATCCCATTCGCCACCGCTCTTCCCGCGCGCAACACAGGGCCGTGGACACAGCCATGGACATGCAATGCTGGATCTCCCCCGCCAGCGGACACAAAAGCCTACCCAGGGTGAGCCGAGTGTCATAGGCGGGCATCTCCTCACGGATGATCTGCTGCCACTCGGGCGGCACCGGCGGGTTCGCCCACTCGGAGGGATCGGACCGGTCCGACGAGTGTGCGGGCATGACCACCGTGCCGGCCGGGCCGACAGCATCCAACAGGGCGAGGACGATAGCCTGGGGTCCGCCGGCGACGTAACCGGGCTGGGACAGCGACGAGTGCACCAGCACCGTCGCCCCCTCCCTCAGTCCGAGGCGCCGGAGGTCGCCGGCGATGCTCCGACGGGCGAACGGACCGCCACGGGCGATAGCACTCTCCTCGCTCATGGCACCCACCGTAGGCGGCACTCAGCGCGCCAACCGTGTCCAGCAACCCGATCACCGAATCCGTCGCAGTGGACCTCGCGTGCCGAGGTCCGGCTGCCCGAGCGATCTGTGCGGGGCGAGCGTGAAGGCGCGGCCGTCGTTGGTGATGGTGCGCTGGTAGCATGCCACCATGGCGAAGGACTTCACCGTCCGCCTTCCTGACGAGGTTGCCGCTGACGCCGAGGCCTTGGCGCGGGCCGAGGGCAAGAGCCTCAACGAGACGGTCAAAACCGCCCTCATCGAGGCCGTCGAGCGTCGGCGCGGCGACCCGGAGTTCAAGAAAACGCTCGCCAGGATCATCGAGCAGGACAGGGAGTTGCTCGAGCGCCTCGCTCGGTGAGCGTCAGGTACCTGGCGCTGGACGACTACCTGGCGATCGCCGTCGAGGTGACCGGCCAGCAGGTCGCGACCATCGTCGGCGCGGCGGATCTCGCCCTTGCCGACTCGGCGCTGCACGCGCCGATGGCCGGCTTCTCCGGGCGCGAGTTGGATCCCGACTTCGTTGACAAGGCGGCCGTGCTCATCGTGCGGCTGGCCAAGAACCACCCGCTCCCCGACGGCAACGCGCGCCGCCTGGGCGTCGCTGCGGGTGTTCGTCGCGCTCAACGGCTGGATGATCGAGCCCTACCCCTCTGTCGAAGAGGCCGAAGCCGCCGTCCTCGCCATCGCTACGGGCGACTGGGACGAGCACGCAGCCGCCAGCTGGCTCCGACCGATCCTTCGCCCACCGCAACCGTAGCACGGCTCCCCGGACGACCCGGCCGCCCGCTGACGATCTGTACCGCCGCGACCCATGTACGACGCCCGGCCCTCACGCACACAACGCCGACTCGGGCGCAGCCAACCGGCGGGGTCCGTGGGGATGAGGAGCGCAAGACGGAGCGTTACGCGTCCACAAGGTAGTCGGCCGCTCCCATCCTCAGTCCAGGGCGTGCGCGATGTCGGCTGAGTCGTAGTAGTGGCGGAATCGAGCGATCTGTCCGTTGCGGAACGTGAACAGCATCACCCATTGGTGCTCGTAGGTTCGCCCCGTTGCACGGACCTTGTTCCGGTTGCGTCCCTCGACCACCACCCGGTCACCGGCTGCGGTGAACGCCACGTCCTCCATGGGATGCCACTGCGAGGCGGCGGCGAACTCACGGAAGTAATCGGCGACCTGCTCCCGGCCCCGGCGGCGGCCGGCCCAGGGCAGAGAATCAGCGTGCTCGCTCACTGGTCCCTGCCAGTCGACATCGTCGGTCAGCGCAGCCAGGATGCTCTCGATGTCACCGCGGCTGAACGCATCGAAGAGCTTCTCGATCATCCCAATGTTGCTATCGACTGACACTCGCCGCTCCCCGCTGCTCGCCTTCTTCCCATTCTCGCACCGACGGCCCGGCGAGGCGGCTATCGATCCTCGGACTCGGTGTCGGCCCACGCCGCCTTCCGGGGCTGCCCACCCATGAAGCCTCACCGGTGCGGCGCTGTCAGGGGCCGTTTCAGGAGTTGCATCTCCTCCGGCGTGGCCGCACTTGAGCGCTGCGTGATGCGGCGCCGAGTGGCCCGGCCGGCATGACGCCCACTTGGGAGCTCAGTTCACGGAGCACTCATTCTCGGCAGACACCTGAGACGGGTCGCGGAGGACAGATCGGCCAATCTGCGCTGCTCAGCCGAGCCTTCGGAGAGATCCAACAGTCGCCCGGAACGACGGGTAGGCGTGCGCCGAGGTGGTCACGGAACGTGGCCGTGCGCTGGGTGGGGTCAGGGCGGCACAAGGAGGGCGGTGGCGACGAAGACCATCTCCCTGCCAGGCCGGTCTGGCGCGTCCCGGGTGGCGTCGATGATGAACCCGCCGGCGGTCAGGGCCGCTGCCATCTCGGCTTGGTCCCGAAATCTCAGCGTGGAGTTCGAGGTCAGCACCGTCCCGTCGGCGTGGAACACGAAGCTCGTCTGGAACGACACCAACGGCAAGGTGACTTCGGTCAGGTCGATCCAGCTCTCGACCTCGCCGAACCCGGGGATGTGCAGCCGCTTGCATGTCGCGGTGCGGTTCCAGGCCTCCCAGGCCCGTCGAGCCGGGTCCCGGGTCTCGAAGATCAGGCGGCCGTCCCGGCGAAGCGCTGCTCGGATTCCCCGAAGCGTGGAGCACCAGGCGTCGTCGGTGACGAACACCTGGGCGAGGTTGCCGGTCATGGTGACCAGGTCAACCCCCAAGCCGGCCGCCGCGCTGGCGGCGTCGAGCCGGCGGTGCTGATACGCCCTCGGCGGACCAAGGTGTCGCAGTGGTGGTGCTTGGGGGTCAACCCGGCCCAAGAGCACAGGGCCTCCGGTGATTTGAAGCGACCGACGTCGCCGATCTCGGCCACCATGATCGCCGCGATAGTCGGGCCGACACCGGGAATGGCCTGGATGGCCCGATAGCCGGCGTCGTCTTTCAGCTCACGGTGGATCTCCCGGCCGAGCATGTCGATCTCGCGGTCGTAGACCTCCACCAGATCGCGGATGGACTCGATGCGAGTGGTACACGCCCGGGGAAGATCGAGCTGGTCCAGCCAGACCGGGCCGGCCACCCCCCACAGGTCTTTCACCGGCGGGCGCAGCCCGTGCTTGGCCAGCACCGCCTTGAGCTGGGCTTTCAGCCCGGTGCGTAGCATGACCAGCCGGGCCCGGACCGGCTCTCTCAGCTCTCTCACCGCGTGCGGGGCTATCCACGCCTCGGGTAGTTTGCCCAAACGCATCCGGTCCAACAAGTCGCAGCAGTCCCGGTAGTCGCCCTTGACCCGCCGGTTCTCCCACGCCAAGCCTGAGGGGTTCACCAGGAACACGTTGGCTCCCAGTTCCTGGAGGACATCGACGGCCCAATACCACCCGCAGGTGGCTTCAATGGCCACCTCTGGGGCCTCGCCGGCGTCGCGTAAAGCCTCCGCCAAAGCGAAAAGGTCGTTGTCGATACAAGCCACGCCGACCTTCTCGCCGGCCTTCTCGCCGGCCTCGTTCTCCGCTACCACCACCGATGGACTCAAACGCACGTCGATAGCGACGTAGCGTCGTACCACAGTCCTTCTCCCTGCTCGGGAACGGGCTGGTTTTGTCGCCGCCAGCGTCGTGCTGGAACCGTCCCGAGCGGAAAGAGAACCTCCCCCCGACTTCACCGCCTCCGCCGACGAGCTCGCCGCCAACGCGGCGCCCTCCAAGGATGGGCTGGCGCCAAACCCTCCGTCCGGCT
>JAJZAM010000084.1 GCA_021799445.1 Actinomycetes bacterium | reverse complement strand
CGTCGCGTCCCCCCCATCGTCGAGGATCATGTTCGGACCGTCCCCGCCTGGCCAGCGCAGCGCCGCCTGGGTGCACCACCAGTACTCTTCGAGGGTCTCACCCTTCCAGGCAAAGACAGGGATACCTCCTGCGGCGATAGCCGCAGCTGCGTGATCTTGGGTGGAGAAAATGTTGCACGACGCCCACCGGACCTGGGCTCCAAGCTCCACGAGCGTTTCTATCAGCACTGCGGTTTGGATCGTCATGTGCAACGAGCCAGTTATACGAGCCCCGCGTAGCGGTTGCTGTCCGGCGTACTCTTTGCGTAAGGACATCAACCCCGGCATCTCGACCTCCGCCAGGTTTATCTCGCGGCGCCCGAAATCGGCAAGGGAGATATCGGCTACTCGGTAGGGGGGGAACGCTGTGGAGGGGTCCGGCACTTGATGTCTCCTGTGAGGTCTCGTATTGGCAGCCGCCATGCTACGCAGCTTTTGTTGTTACACCTCCAGCTTCGGCTTGAGGTAGGTTCCACGAGCGTGGACAACAACACTGTACTGGTGATCACGGCCCATCCAGATGACGTTGACTTCGGGGCGGGAGGAACGGTTGCTGCGTGGTCCGCCTCGGGTGTCGAAGTTAGTTACTGCGTGGTCACTGACGGTGACGCTGGCGGCTTTGACCCCGAAGTCCCCCGCACGAAGATAGGACCGATCCGTCGTGCAGAGCAGACGGCCGCCGCAAAGATCTTAGGGGTGAAAAAAGTCATATTTCTCGGATATCCAGATGGCAGACTCACCCCTTCGATAGAGCTGCGCCGTGACATCTCGCGGGTGATACGACAGGTGAAGCCGGCGAGAGTTCTCTGCCAGTCGCCGGAACGGAACTACCGCCGGATCTACGCCAGCCACCCGGACCATCTCGCTGCCGGTGAGGCGGCTCTATGCGCCGTATACCCCGACGCCCGCAACCAGTTCGCCCACCCCGAGCTCGCAGCCGAGGGGCTCGACGCCCACACCGTCGAGGAGGTGTGGCTGATGGGATCGGAAAATCCTGACACCTTCGTCGACATCTCGGCGACGCTTGAGGCGAAAGTTGCCGCTCTTAGGGAGCACGTAAGTCAGCGCACCGACGAAGACGGGCGCCTTGAGGAAAGGATCAGGGCCTGGGCGGCCGAGCAGGCTCGGGCTGCTGGGAGGGACGACGCGACGCTCGTTGAGGGTTTCCGTCGAGTGGGCACGGCGTAGGCGCTGCTCGCGTTCAGTGGCTGTCCGTGAACGGTCTGGACTTGTCGACCCGAGGCTCGGCGGGCAAACCCAGAACCCGCTCTGCGAGGATGTTGCGCTGGATCTCGTCGGTGCCACCCCTGATAGACAACGAAGGGCTCACGAGGAACATGTTGACCCACTCGTCTGGACCGCCGGAGCGGGCCGTAGCCGCTCCGCCCTCCACCGCCATCGCCAAGCTGGCGAGGGATTTCACCAGGGCCGTTCCTCTCAACTTGGATCCCGATCCTTCCGGACCCGGCGTTCGACCAGCCAGCGCGGCTGCCTTCGAGCGCTCCTCGTTAAATCTTATGACGTCATAGCTTATTAAGTTCTTTATTAATGCATCCCGGTGTACATCTGTCTTGCCGTAGAGCATCTCGGCGAGCCTGAGCAGCTGCTCTCGGCGAACACCGAGACCGCCGCCGAGCGAGCCCCTCTCGAAACTCAAGCACGTAAGAGCCACCGACCAACCGCGCCCGGGCTCGTCGATGCGGTCAGAGTCGGGCACCCAAACGTCGTCGAGGAAGACCTCGTTGAAGTGCGCGTCCTTGTTCATCTGCACGAGGGGCTTGACGGTGACACCCGGCGAAGCCATGTCCAAGCCAAAGGCCACTATTCCTTGGTGCTTGGGTAGAGACGTGTCGAACCGGGCTAGAAGCAGACCCCACTTGGAGTAGTGGGCGCGCGAGGTCCACACCTTCGAGCCGGTGATCCTCCATCCCTGTCCGTCCCGGGCGGCCCGAGCCGATAGGCCGGCGAGGTCCGAACCGGCGTCGGGCTCCGAAAAGAGCTGGCACCAGATCTCCTCGCCGCTGCGTATCGCTGGCAGCCAGCGGGCTTTCTGCTCGTCGTTGCCGTGGGCGAGTATCGTAGGGCCGACGAGGTCGATGCCGACCATCCACGGGTAGAGATCCGGAGCTTCATAGCGCGCCAGCACGGCCTTTACGACGCCGGCCGGCTCCTCATCGAGGCCCATGCCGCCGTAGAGGGCTGGCCAGTTCGGGGTGATGTACCCGCCGGGCGCGAGCGTCGCTAGGTATTTGCGGCCCGCCCCCAGGTCGTCCAAGCCGGCTCCGAGCACCGCCAGCGGCGAGTCGGGGTTCCTTCGCTCCAGCAGGCCGTCGAGCTCGGCTTCGAGCCTGTGCTCCAGGCTTGCAAGGTCCCCTTTGTCGTGCACGCCGGAGAATCTAGCCGCGCTGCTGCGACCTTGTGGATTGGGCGGGACAGCAACCTCGGAAACACCAGTCGCCTGTGGGGACGTCGGGGTCGAGGGCATCCACCATGTCGACAAGCATCTCAGCGAAGCGAGGATCAGACCCGGGGGTCGCGCAACGCAGCAGCTTGATGCCGACGGTCTCGGCATGCTGGGACGCTGCGATATCGATGTCGTAGATGACTTCCATGTGATCAGAGACGAAGCCGATCGGCACGACGATTACCGTTTCGCTGACGCTCGCAAGTTGGTCCAAGACGTCGAGGAGGTCCGGGCCTAGCCAAGGTTGCGTCGGCGAGCCCGAGCGGCTCTGAAAGGCGATGTGGACAATGGAGGGGTCTACCCCCGCTGCGGCAGCTACGGCGCTTGCCACGTGGCGAAGCTGGCTCTCGTACTCACAGCCGGCCGCCATCGACTCGGGGATGCTGTGTGCTGACATGACCACGTGCGTTGCGTTCGGGACTTTTCGGTACAACTTAGCTAGCTCGTCGGCAAAGGGTCGGATGAACCCTACTTTGTCGAAGTAGGGGCCGACTCGGAACAGCTGAGGGCTTGTGCTGCCCACCTGCTTCACTGCTTCGTCGAGCTCCTCCAAGTACTGGCGGCACCCGCTGTAGGACGAATAGGCCGAGGTGGTGACTACCGCAGCGCGCCTTATGCCGTCTGCTGCCATCCGTCGCAGCGTGTCGGCGAGATAGGGATGCCAGTTTCGGTTTCCCACATAAACGGGGATCGGACCGCCACGCGAAGCGTAAACGGCTTCGATAGCCGCCCCTAGCTGACGGTTCAGCGCGTTGATCGGGCTGCGACCCCCGAAGAGCATGTACTGCTGTTTAACCTTCACCAGACGTTGCGGCGGCACCCGCCTGCCACGAACGACGTTCGCGAGGAAACCGTCTAAGTCGGTCGGACCCTCCGGGCCACCGAAGGAGTGGAGAAGGATTGCGTCAGGTTTCATGCTACAACATGCAACACTACAACTGCTGACACCGCTTAATGTGGCCGGGTCATCTTTGGCTCCAGACCGTTTCGGTTCTGACGCCCCAACTCATGCACTGGCCGTAGGAGGGTTCCCATATGTCAAGACGGTTCCCGACTATCGCCCCGCCCGTGTCCTGCGCATATCGAACACCGACGCCAGATATGTACAGTCGAGTACCCAGAGGGATCACTGAAGGGTCAACTGCCACAGTGGCCATCGACGTCGGGGCTCCGCTGGCGGTGTCTCCGTGAAGGTCGTAGCACGTGACGACGAAGCTCCCCAAAAGTGAACCCGCTGATGACGACGCCGGGGTAGCTACAGCTACTGGGCCCGGCGCACTCGTGCTCGCTGGGGCGACGCTGATCGCATCCCCAAGCCAGTAGCCGTTGCCGTCGGGTGTGGCCGCAATGCCGACGATCGGGGCCTTGAGGTGGGTGTTCGCGGCCGAGCCGTAAAAGTTGGCGTCGCCGAAGCTAAACACGCCTCCGTCGGCACCCACGAGCCAGTAGCCGTTGCCGTCGGGTGTGGCCGCAATGCCGACGATCGGGGCCTTGAGGTGGGTGTTCGCGGCCGAGCCGTAAAAGTTGGCGTCGCCGAAGCTAAACACGCCTCCGTCGGCGCCCACGAGCCAGTAGCCGTTGCCGTCGGGTGTGGCCGCGATGCCGACGATCGGGGCCTTGAGGTGGGTGTTCGCGGCCGAGCCGTAAAAGTTGGCGTCGCCGAAGCTAAACACGCCTCCGTCGGCACCCACGAGCCAGTAGCCGTTGCCGTCGGGTGTGGCCGCAATGCCGACGATCGGGGCCCGTAAGCCGGTCGGAACCGATGCGACCTGGTTGCTGGCCGCCCATCCAAAACCATCTACCGGACCGACTGGCGCCCTAGAGGTGGATACGGCCTGCCGTAGCGACAACAGCATCGGCCGGGCCTCAAAGCGCTCTTGTGAGCCTGCTTCGCGAATTGCTTGAAGCAATTTCGTAGAACTGCTTGGATGCGGCGTTTGCTCTTTTTGCGGTGATGCCGGCATTGGGTTTTGAAAGGATGCTGTCACCAACACTGCAACAGGCACGATGACGAGGGATCCAAGCCTACGCTTGTGCCGCGTGGTCTCGTCTCGTATACGGCGATTGCTGTGGGGAACATCTGTGTACTTACACAGACAGGACTCTTTAGAACTCGTTGCAGCCTTGTAAATGCGAATCGTTCTTGGTGTACGCACGCGTGGAATACCCTTCGCTCAGCGCGCTGGGATTCGCGTCGACCTTGAGGAGGCGACAGACAGGGTAACGAGATACGAACCAGCGCTTTCCCGCACCGCAAAACGCTCTAGTGCAGGTTGTCGTTATGGCACTACCGGCGGTCTCTGGGACAGTCACCGACGAGCCTTGTCTTTTCTCGGAACGACAACCTATCCACTCGCAAAAGTATTGTCAACCTAGATGTCTGTGACATATGTCACACTGAGTAATTAGTGAGACAAATTCCAGCTTGGAGACCAGTTCAGCCTCCGCGACAAGACGCCGTTAGACGTCCACTGGCGGGTTAATGAAGACGAATCCAGCCTCTTCGAACTTGCGCGCTATCCACAGACACATGGAATCGCCGCCGTATGGGCAGATGATCTGGGCACCAACTGGCATCCCGTCCAGCAGGCCAACGGGCACGGCCACTGAGGGAAGATAGGAGAGCGACGCCAACTGACACCAGGCTAGTCCCCTTGTCGCAGGAATCTCGTGATCATCGACCATAAGTGTCAATTCGCCCAAAGACGTATCTACAGAATGGGAGAATGCGACGCCGGACATGATCGGGCAGACGAGAGCGTCAAAACTGGTGAACCAATGGCTCCACGTCGTACGCAGCCGAGAGCGCTCGTCGTTATTCTGAAGCCAGTCTCGATGGGTCCCGCCGATGCGGCTGCCGACAGGATAAGGAACGCTCGCAGACACCGCCGACAGGGTAAGAGCATTGCAGAGGCGTCCTACGTCAGCCATGCTCACGGGGAGCGAGCACTCTTGGACCGCTATTCGATTCGAGTCCAGCGATCGAGCAGCCGCCAAGATTGTAGATGCGACTCCGTCGGCCACTTGACAGTAGGCATCGTCCACGCAGACGCCGATGCGGACACTCTCCACTTGCACTGGCGAGAGTTTCGCGAACGTCGTCGCCAGAACCGTCATCACCAAGTGCAGATCGCTGGCGCTGCGGGCAAGCGGCCCAACCGAGTTCATGTCAACTTCGACCGCATAGCCACTCCGACGTTCGCTGCAGTCCAGATAACCATCTTGGGCTACGGCTCCGAAGGTCGGTTTCAAGCCGAAGATACCGCAGAAGCCAGATGGAATCCGTATCGACCCACCCAGGTCTGTGCCGATGTCGAGCGCAGTGAGACCTGCCGACACCGCGGCGGCGGATCCCCCCGAGGAACCGCCAGCAGTCCGCCCTGTATTCCATGGGTTGTTCGTAGTGCCAAAAAGCGTGTTGTGGGTCTGGATATCGCCGGCCCATGCAGGCGTGTTCGTCTTTGCGAAGATGATTGCTCCGGCTCTACGCAAGGCGCTCACCGCTGCGGCATCGTTAGCTGGTACGTAGTCGCCAAGTTCGGGGGCTCCGGAAGTTGAGCGCATGCCAGCTACGGCGAGTGCGTCTTTAATGGTGACGGGTAAGCCGTGCAGCACGCCAAGGGGCGCCCGCGAACTTGCACGGCAATTGTCTGCTGCTGCAGCAGCGGCATGTGCTGATTCGAAGTCGGCGGTTGCTACGGCGTTGATAATCGGATTGAGACGCTCGTACCTATTTTCGAAAGCCGCCAAGAGCTCCCGGCTTGAGATCGCTCCGTCCCTGATCATGCGAGTCAGTTCCCCCGCAGGACGTAGGCAGACGTCGTCGTGTTGCGAAGGCGGCCGAGCCTTCATGACACTACGCTAGGCGCCGGCGAACAGTGCGGCGGGGTTGAGAATGCCGTAGGGGTCAAGGGCGGCTTTGATGGCCTTCATGGCGGTTATCTCTGAGGCAGAGCGCGACAAGCCGAGCCAGCGCGCCTTTGCCCGCCCTATGCCGTGCTCTGCGCTAATCGAGCCGCCGAAGGAGGCGACCAGCGTGAGTACAGCCTCGTCGACGGCGTCGTCGTTAGGATCCGGACCGACGACGTTAACGTGAAGGTTGCCGTCGCCGGCGTGTCCGAAAAGGACAAGGGTGGCCTCGGGAAACCTGCCCGCCAAGAGACTGCGGAGGTCTTTTTCGAACCTTGGTAGGTGGGATTGGGGCAGGGTGACGTCTAGCTTGTGGGGTATGCCGATGGCTGACACCGCTTCGGTGTGACGCTCCCGGTACTCCCACAGCTTGGTGACCGTCGACGTGTCGACCCCGATGGCCGCTGCATCCTCGGGTAGGTCCAGCACCGTGAGGGCGTTCAAGAGGTCATCGGTGCAGTCCACGCGGCCGGCGACCTCGACCAGGAGGTAGACGGGGTAGGCTCGGGCGAGTGGCGGTCCGAGCCTCGCATGAGATCGGACGAGTGCTAAGCCGTCCTCGAAGAATAGCTCGGCAGCCTGCAGGCCTGGCAGGTTCGCGCGCAGCTTGTCGATGACGTCCAGGGCGCGAGAGGTCGATTCGAGGCCGAGGAGAGCGACCGCTCGATGGGGTGTCTCAGGCACGAGACTTACACGTATAGCAGTAATGATCGCTAACGTGCCTTCGGAACCTACTAAAAGCTGCGACAGGTCGTAGCCGGTGTTGTCCTTGAGGAGGCCACCGAGATGGGAGATGACGGTTCCGTCGGCAAGGACAGCTTCGACCCCTAAAACCCTTTGACGCATGGCCCCGTAGCGGATCACGTGAAGACCCCCGGCGTTCGTCGCTACCATCCCGCCGACCGTGGCTGAGTCACGAGCTGCGAGATCCACCGGGAATGCGAAACCTTCAGCGGCGGCGGCGTTCTGCAACGCAGCCAGGGTCACGCCGGCGCCAACGGTCACCTGGGACGCTGCCTTGTCGATCGGGTCTATCTTCGACAGGCGCCTGGTGCTCACCACGACGCAGGTGCCGCTGTCGTCTGGTGGTACTGAGGCTCCCACCAGCCCTGTGTTTCCGCCTTGAGGCACAACCGAGACGCCGCGAGCGCAACACGCCGCAAGGACGGCCGCCACCTCGGCGGTGGACCCCGGCCGCGCCACCATGGCGCAGCGGCCGGCGAAGCGGCGCGTCCAGTCCACCTCGTAAGGGGCTCGAAGCTCGGCGTCGCTCAGCACGTTAGGGCGGCCGACTATCCCTACAAGGTCCTCCTCAAGGGCCTCCACCCGCACGGCTAAGGGCAGCGTTGCCCCCGGGCTGGCGTGGCGTGCGGCGGGCCGGAGCGGCGAGGTGGGACCGCCGTGGTTGTGGTCGCTAGAATTCATCCGACACTGTTCTAGCCGCGCCGGCACATGCGGTGCGACGCTCACCCCGAGGAGGTCGACATGGCGTCCGAGCAGCGCGTGCTCGTGGAAGTCTCAGACGGCGTTGCTGACGTCAGACTGAACCGCCCTGAAAAGCTAAATGCCCTAGACGCAGCGATGTTCGATGCGATAGCCGAGACTCTAGAAGCGCTGGGCAAGGACGCAAGCGTCAGGGCGGTCGTGCTGTCGGGGGAAGGGCGTGCCTTCTGCGCGGGGCTCGACATGGCTTCGCTCGCCGCGATGGCCGGAGCGGACCGCTCAAGCGGGGCGGCGCTAGTCGAAAGGCGGTCGGGAGAGTTGGCCAACCGCGCTCAGCTAGTCGCTTACGGCTGGTCGCTGCTGGCGGTCCCGGTCATAGCGGCCGTCCACGGTGTTGCTCTGGGTGGCGGAGCTCAGATCGCGTTGGGAGCCGACATACGCATAGTTGCTCCGGACGCCAAGATCTCGATCTTCGAGATCTCGTGGGGTCTGGTGCCCGACATGAGCGCCACGGTCACCCTCCCCAGGCTTGTAGGCGCCGACGTGGCGAAGGAGCTGGCGTGGACGGCCAGGATGGTGGCGGGCGAAGAAGCGTCGCGCATCGGCCTCGCCACTCGCTGCTGCGAGGACCCTCGCGGTGAGGCTCTGCGCCTAGCGGCGGACATTGCGAGCCGAAACCCTGACGCGATCAGAGCTGCCAAGCGGCTGTTCTCCCCGGCGGACCGCTCGACCGTCGCTGACATGCTCGCAGCAGAATCAGCGGAGATGGCGCGGCTCATCGGGAGTCCCAACCAGGCAGAGGCCGTCAGGGCCCGCCTCGAAGGGCGCCAGCCGGTATTCGTCGATCCTGATCTAGGCTGAGAGCGTGACCGAAGCACCCGCAGCTGACATCTCCTCACCTGCCCAACCAGCTGGAACTGATCCCATAGAAGCGGCGCTGTCGGCGTTCCGTCGACAGCTTGACGGCCAGGTATCTGTGTCAGCCTCTGTCGTCCAAGACGGCCTCCTTGAGATATGGGGAGCTCTGCCGGAGGGTTCAGCCAGAAGCCAGGTCGAAAGCTGGCTGACAGAAACCCTGGGCAGGAACCTTTATTCGGTGGCCGACATCGACACCCGCCTTTCGACAGTCCTAGCCGGAAAGAACTGAACTTTGCCAGACGCAACGGTAAATCCACGCCAGAACGTGACCTTCGCCAGCAACGGTGGCAGCGCCCACGGGTATCTCGCCACCCCCACGACCGGAGGCGGACCGGGCGTGGTGGTGATCCAAGAGTGGTGGGGCCTCACATCCCACATCGCCGACGTAACCGACCGGCTCGCCGGTGAGGGCTTCGTCGCTTTGGCGCCGGACCTTTACGGCGGGCCGACAACCCACGACGCAGCGGAAGCGGGGGAGATGATGGCCCGACTTCCGCTGGACAGAGCCACGAGG
>JAJZAM010000083.1 GCA_021799445.1 Actinomycetes bacterium | reverse complement strand
ACAACCGGAAACGCCTGCATTCCACACTTGACTACATGACCCCGCAAGAGTACCATTATTCATACAAGGAGCCCGCGGAAGCGGCATAACCAAACGACAACAAAACCAGGGGAACCCCACGCCCACCCTTTTCCGGGGATCGAGCGAACCTTGAGCGTGGCCAGGCGCGCCAAGTTCGTTGCCGCGCCAAGGAGAGCGAAATCGGCGTCGACTCGTAGCCGTCCACGTACTCTGGCGCGGCGCCCGCCGTGTCGGCGTCTCATGAGGTGGCCGAGCTTGCGTTCGACCTTCGGGCGCGTCGCCCGGTAGTCGGCTCGCCAGGCCGGGTCGGCCTGTTCGGCCCGGGCGCGGGCCAGGGCGACTTCGTTGACCCCGACGCGGACCTTGCGTCCGAGGTGCGATTTGGTGCACTGCTCGGCGAGCGGACATGTCTTACAGTGCGCCGCGAACTTGGCCACACCTCCACCGTCTTTGCCTCGCCCGATCGTCACCGTTACTCCGGCGGGACAGGTGACCCTGTCATCGCCGAGGTCGATGACAAAACGGTCCTTGGTGAACATGCCGTCTTTGGCCGACGGTGGCTGGGTCTTGCACTTCGACTCGATGTTGGCGTCATGGAGGTCCGACTGGATCTCACCGGTCCCATAGGCGGCGTCGCCGTAGACGCAGGGTCGCTTGTCATCGCCTGGCTCGGCGTCGTGGGCCGCTGGCTGCTCGGCGCGGCCGCCGTCCTCGACGGCGGCGCCTGGGACCACTGAGGCCTCTTCGCCTTGGGGTCCCTCGTCGGCGAGCAGGTCGGCGATGAGTTCTTCGGCCACGCTGGCGTCGCCGACATTGCCCGCGCTCACCGTGGTTGCGGTGATGATCTCTGAGTCGGGGTCGAGGGCGATATGGCCCTTGAAACCATCGAATCCGTGGGCCGAACTGTTGTGGCCATGGCGTGCCTCGGGATCGACGGTCGAGATGATCCGGTCCTTGGCCACCTTGCGGGCGATGCGGAAGATGCCGTCATCGCCGACTTCGAGATCCTGGCCGACCACGGTGGCAAGCAGGGTGGCCGCCTGGTTCACGACTGGGCCCAGCTCGGTTCCATCGAGTACCAACAAGGCACCGTAGGCGTCCTTGGCCCGGGAATCGATGAGTGCCTCACGGGCCGCGCCATCGTCCCAATCGACCATCGGTTTGGCCGAAGTGGCGTAATCATCGCCGCTCGTGAACACACCGCGCAGCGTTGCTTCGAGTTCGGCGTCGGCCGCTTTGAGCAGGCCCCGGACGGCCGAGCGGATGAGGGTGATGGTGTCCATAGTTGCCACCGCGTCGTAGAGGGGGGTGGAATCGAGTACCCGGCGGCGGCCGATGAGCCCTGCTTGTTTGGCCGCGTCACGCGCCACATCGAAGATGCGATTGGGCGATTCTGAGCGCCGGAGGCGCTCACGCATGTCGACCAGCACGGTGTGAACGAAACTCGTCCAGCCGGTTGTGTCATAGCCACCCACCCCGGCCGCATAGCGCCAACGATTATCGAAGCAGTAACGCTGTGTTGCCTCACGGTCAGAGAGCCCTTCGAGGCGTTGGAGCACCATCACCACGGCCACGACCGATGGGGGAACCGAGCGCCGTCCCGACTTATCGAAGAGATCGGCAAAAGCTTCGTCGGGGAAGAGTCGATCCCGCTCACGGTGCAAGAACGAATAGATCGAATGCTCGTCGAGGGTCTCGTCGCAGAACCTCGTCACATCGTCGAGCAGATCGCCCTGTTGGTCGGCCTTGCCGAGCGTCATGCGGCCCTCCGGGTCTAGCTAGAACTACAGCGTTGCAATTCTCCCAGATCCGGGCTCGGATCGCGAATCGAACCTCAGAGCATCATCGGTGCGTGGTCACGCGAAAGACACCAGCCACCTAGCCACAATATCCCCCTCCACGCCGACGGCTTCGACGGTCCAAGCCTCCCGGTTAGCGACGCCGATAGCCGTGCTGTTACGCCGGGTGACGATACGGTCCCCCACCCCGACACGCTCCCCGCCCACACCAGCCGCTACCCGACTGTCATCCACCACGCCCGCCGCGACACGCAGGTCCATTACAGCCCGGTTGATCCTGCGGGCGTCGCTGTTAGTCGCCACCGTCACCGCCAAAGCGCCCTCCCCGCCCGCACAGCGGGCGACCTGGGCGGCGATAGCGTCGACCGCCCGGGCGTGCGACGGGTGCACCACCACCCCTTTCCCTCGCTATGGGTGCCGGGTTCGTCTCGGTTGGGGATCGGCGGATCCCTAGCCGGTACTTCTGTTGTAAGGGGTGTGCCATAGGGTCAACTGCCCGATGACTTTGCCTACGGTGGCGTCGGTGGGCGTGCTGATCTGACGTTCGAAGCGTTGCGTTGAATACAGCTCGCAAGGCCTCGCGGATTGCCGAGCTGGCGGCGTTGAGCCTGCCGTCGTCTACCACTCGGACGTGGTGTGGGAGCCCGCGTTCGCGATTGGTCAGGGGCACCACGATGGCCTGCCGGATCGCCAGCGCGCTGAAACGATCGGCGGAGATCACAAGACAGGGCCGCAAGCCGCGTTGCTCATCGGCCACGGTGTGGTCCAGCGTGGCCAACCAGATCTGGCCCTGGTGCAACCGGCACCCGTCGTATTCCGGCCACTCCTCCGCGGCAGAAGTGTCCGGCTCGCAGGCGGTGACCTCGGCGAGCTCGGTGATGTAGTCGCCCCATCTTGGCGGGTCGTCGTACTGTAGGCGCCGGTGGGCGGCCTCAATCTCCGACCAATGCTGCTCGACCTCCAAGCGACGCGATTCTTGATCCAAGAGGGCGCCCGTCGTGATTCCCCGTGCTCGGGCGATCCCAACCAGCCGGTCACGCACCGCAGAATCAACTTTGATCGTAGTCACAGAAATACTCCCCTGTATACGGAATTGGGATACTCAATGCGGGGAGGTTCGGCTTGTGGGACGCCGGACGGCGCCGGTCGGGCCTGGGGGGATGGTCGGGGACGGTGACGAAGCCGTGACGGGTGTAGAGATGAGCGGCGGCCTCGTCGATAGCGTCCACCACGACGAGTCGGCCGGCGGCTGCGTCGCTAGCAGTGACCGCCTTGCGCAGCGCCTCGGCGAGCTGCACGGAGCCCATCGTGAGGCTGAAGTGCCCGGCGACACGTTGGGCGTCGACGAGCACAAAGGTGCGGGTAGCATCTATCCGCTGCGAGGCGAGGGCGTGGGTGCGCAACCAACGGTCCAGGGAGTCGTTGCCGGAGTGGAAGTCGCCGAGGTTATGGTGAGGACTGAGCCGCTCAAAACGGCGACTGGTCACCCCTCAGGCAGCTTCGGGTGGCCGCGAAACAGCTCAACCAGCTCGGGAACCGGGATCCGCGGCTTGTCTAGCTCGGCCGGGAAGCGGTCGAAAGCTTCGTTAGAGACCACGATGTCCCGGTGGCCATAGTTCCACATGGCCGCAGTCGTGCGAGGCGCACTATTCCACTCTGGGAAGGTTTGGACTTACACTGCCGGGGACTTCACCAAGGCCTGCAGGAATCTTGGTGTAGCAAAGTCGATGGGCCGTGTCGGCTCTTGTTTCGACAATGCAGCTGTCGAATTTTTCTTATCAATCCGGCAACACAATGCCCTATCAGGCGCCAGCATAACGGAAGCCTCCACGATCCCACGGGAAGCTCGATTCCGCGGAAACACACCGAGCCTATCCACCAGCAGATAGCCGTCCCGAAGGAGCTAGACGAGCCTACGGAGGACCTCGTCGGCCGCCGCCCACCCCGACAGCACGGCGCCTTCGACTTTCGCCTCCCCGAAAGCGTCGCCGGCGGCTACGACCGGCCGGGATGTGTCGGCTAAGACCAAGCAGCGCCGCTCGTGGGACAGCACCGGGGTCGCGTAACGCCATCGGTGCAACTCGACGGTCGCCGCCTCCGAGGCGCCAGGGCCGAGAAGCTCCCCACTGGTCATCCCGCCTAGGTAGGGTTCGACCGAGTCGAGCATGACGGCGAGGATCTCGGTGTCGGGACGGTCCCACATCGAAGCGGACCAGTCCCCCCGCCCGTGGACGGTGAGCGCCGGGACCGCCGAGACGCCCTTGGCTTGATTGTCGGCCACCCACGACACGGGGCCGTCCTCGATCTTCAGCCCCCCGGGTGACGGCACGCTGGCCGGTCCGGGAAGCGCTACCAAGGCGGCCATCGCGGGCTCGTAACGCAGAGCTGTCAACTCGTCCAGGGCGTCACGGTCGACTCCCGCTCCCGACAGGAGGTCCGCGCTTTGAGGTCCCGGCGGGTTCAATATGACGGCGTCGAACGGGCCGAACGTACCCGGTTCGGATTCCACCAGCCAGCCGTCGGGGTGCTCGACTATTTTCGACACCCGCGACGAGGTGACAACGTCCAGCCCGGCCGCCAAGTCTTTAGCCAAGGCTGTCATGCCTTCGCGTCCGGCGTAGCGCGGGTGGCCGTCAGGTGCGCCAGCGAAACCCCGGCACCATTCGTATGCAACCCCTCGGGACACCCACAAGCGGGTCAGAGCGTCGAAGGACGGGCTTCTGGTAGTGAAGAACTGGGCGCCGTGGTCGATCCGGGCTTTACCCACCCGCCTGGTCGCCAAACGGCCGCCCACCCCCCTGGCCTTGTCGAACACGCTGACTGGCACCCCCGAGTCGGATATCCGCCTTGCGGCGGCGAGTCCTGCCGCTCCGGCTCCTACGACGGCGACACGAGGCACGGCGAGCGATGGTAGTACGCGACGCGCCAGGGCCGGTAGCCTCGACGCCGATATGGAGCCAAACCCCCCTCTCGCCGTCAACCGTTACCGTGATCACCGCTGCGGGGATCTTCGCAGCAGCGACATCGGAGCGACCGTCCGCCTCGCCGGCTGGATAGCTGCGAAGAGAGACCACGGCGGGCTGCTGTTCGTGGACTTAAGAGACTCGGGTGGGATGGCCCCCGCCGGGATGGTCCAACTCGTCGCCCACCCGGGGGAGGAAGCGTTCGCGCTGCTTGAGTCCCTCCGAGTCGAAAGCGTCGTCACCGTCACCGGGACTGTTATCGCCAGAACCGCCGAGACCGTCAACCCAAAGCTGGCGACAGGCGAGGTGGAGGTGGGAGTGACCAGCGCCGAGGTGCTCTCGTCGGCTGAGGTGCTGCCCTTCCCCGTAGAGCGCGACACTGAAGTCGGCGAGGAGAACCGCCTGCGGTACCGCTACCTGGATCTGCGTCGCGGGCCGCTCGCGGAGCGGATAGCCAAGAGGGCCCGCCTGGCCAACCTTGTGCGCTCCCACATGTCGGGCCGGGGCTTCCTAGAAGTCCAGACGCCGATCCTGACGGCGTCCTCGCCGGAAGGGGCAAGGGACTTCCTCGTCCCGTCGAGCCTGTACCCGGGCGAGTTCTACGCCCTGCCGCAAGCCCCCCAACAGTTCAAGCAGCTGCTGATGGTCGGCGGAATAGACCGCTACTTCCAGATAGCGCCGTGCTTTAGAGACGAGGCGTCCCGGGCGGACCGCAGCCCCGGCGAGTTCTACCAGATCGACCTGGAAATGGCCTTCGCGACCCAAGAAGACGTGTTCGTCGAAGTCGAGTACCTCATGGAGGCCATCGTCGCTGGCCTGTCCGACAAGACGACGTCGACTCCGTTCCCCCGGCTGACTTTCGCCGAGGCCGTCGACCGATACGGCACCGACAAACCCGACCTGCGTTTCGGCCTTGAACTAGCGGAGCTGTCAGGCGAGCTGGGCGGCCGGACCGAACTGCCGATGTTCGCCGACGCTCCCGGCGCCGGTCACGTCATCCGGGCGCTGCGCGTCCCAGGAGGCTGGGACAGGACCCGGAAGTGGTTCGACGGGTACGGCGAGGACGCAAAGAAGGCGGGTGTGACCGGCAGCTGGTTGCAGCTCGACCCTGCCGGCACCAAAGGACCTCTCGCCCGTCGCCTCGACGAGGCTGAAGTTGCTTCGGTGGTCGAGGCGGCGGCAGCTGAGGCGGCTGACGCTGTCCTCGTGGCGGTCGGACCCCGCTCGAAGGTGTCAGCCCTGCTAGGCGACTACCGAGTCCGGGTCGGGCGGGAACTGGGCCTGGCCGACCCTTCCCGGCTCGAGTTCGTCTGGGTGGTGGACTTTCCGATGTTCGAACAAGACGAGGCGACCGGCTCCTGGGATTTCGCTCACAACCCTTTCTCAATGCCCCAGGGCGGCCTCGAAGCCCTTCGCGATCTCGACCCTGGCGACATCCTCGCCTACCAATACGACCTGGTCTGCAACGGTATCGAGCTGTCGTCGGGAGCGGTTAGGAACCACCGCCCCGACATCATGGAGGCGGCGTTCGCCATCGCCGGTTACGGGCCGGAGCGTATCCGAAAGTCGTTCCCAGCGCTTTGGAACGCATTCCACTTCGGTCCGCCGCCGCACGCCGGCATCGCCCCCGGTTTCGACCGGATCCTCATGGTCCTCGAAGAGCAGGCCAACATAAGAGAGGTGATCGCCTTTCCTCTCAACCAGTCCGCCCGGGACTTGCTCATGGGAGCCCCAAGCACTGTAAGCGAAGCCCAGCTGCGCGACGTCCACCTACAAGTCGTGCCGCCCGCCACGTGACCGTCAGCTGCCGGCGGCGTTGGTCTCTGCAAGGCTGCTGGCGAACTCGTCGATAAGCCGTGACACCTCGCGGGGTCGCTCCTGCATGAGTTGGTGCCCGGCGCCGGCCAGCACTTCGAGACGCGAGTTCGCCAGTAGCCGCGCGATCTTGCGAGCCTGGCGGACCGGGGTGAGAACGTCGCGCGACCCGACGAGCACCAGCGACGGGGTGGTCGTCGCCGCCAGCGCCCAACGCCCGTCGTGGTCGATCAGGTCAACGCCCGATCCGACCACAGCGGACGGAGCTGCCCCGGCCTGCAGCTCACGAAGCTGGGCGACCGCCCGGCCCGACGGAGCCGAACCGAAACCGAGGCGCGCAACAAGCCACGCAAAGTCGCTGTCGCCGTTGAGGAAGCGCAGCGGGGGATGGCCCGCCTCGACCCGCCCGGCGAGCACCTTCCCCGCAGCGCGCGCCACGGGTACGAACGGTGCCGGCACGACACCGCTTGCAGCGGTATCCATGAACACCAGACCCGCCACACGCTCCGAGAGAAGCTTCGAGTACCTACCGGCAAACTCCATCAAGATCATTCCGCCCATCGAGTGCCCTACTATCACCAGCCCTTCGAGGTTCAAAGACTTGATGACATTGGCAATGTCACTGGCAGCTACCCGCCTGCCTACGCCTTCCTCGCCAACGGTGGAGCGGCCGTGGCCTCTCAAGTCCATCGCTACGACCCTGTAGTGGTCGGCGAGCAGGTGCATCTGCGGCGCCCACACCTCTGAACTGATAGTTATTCCGTGCACGAGCAGGATCGGACGTCCATCGCCACGCTCGATCAGATGGATGCGGGCTCCGTCGGGGGTGGTCAGCTCTGAGCTCTCCACGTCGTCGGGTAGCTCCAACAAGGGGTCCACGAGAGGCTTGGTGCGGGTTTTGAGAGTCTCGACGGACTTGCTCAGCCCTACAGCGCCGGCGGCCGCAGCCGAAACGGCCAGGCCCAAAGCGACAATGCTCGTGCGTGCTCTCATGCCCCGGTACGCTCGGCCCGGTTGGGGCGCTGGGTCTGGTCGAGCACCCACAAACGGTACGAGTCGCTGACAGCTGCGAGAGGCACGGCGAAAAGCGCCGGCACGTCGTAGGGGTGAGCTTCGCTGACCCTGGCGGCGACCTGGTCGAAGAGTGCAAGCCGAGTGTGGAAAGCCGCTCTCGACTCGGGGTGATCCTGAGTCGCCGAATCCCACCGGTACACGGAGCGCACGGGGAGGATGTTGGCGCACGCAACGAGGCGCTCCTCGACCAACGTCCGGGCCAGCGCCGCAAGCCAGTCAGCGTCGTCGGCTGTGACGTTCAACTCGCAGATCGCCTCCGACATGTCCCGGCTTTGCTCCGTGGTGTGGGCTCTCGCCGTCGGTTGGTGACCCGGGCTGCCTGGATCAGAATGGCCCATGTCAAGATCGTAGCCACAGCCGAAGGTCCCCACACGTAGAGCCCGTCGCAGCGGCACGGTAGTCTGTGACAGGAAAAGGCATCAACAGCTACCCAGGGGAAAGTGCGAGGGCGAGCTCATGGCGAGTCAGCAGATGCAGGACATCAAAGCGTTGTTGCGCCAAAGACGCGACGAAGCGGCAGACAAGCCGGAGCCGACGATCGAGCAGGCCCGGGCGAACATGGAGGAGATGCTCGCCGCTTTTCCCGGCGTTGAAGGAGCAACCAACCGGGCCGTCGAGGCCGGAGGCGTCCCCGGCGAGTGGACACTCATAGATCCCTCAGCGCCCCCGGGGTCGTCGCCGACCTTGCTTTACTTCCACGGCGGGGGCTACACGGTCGGCTCGCCAGCCACTCACCGCCGGCTAGTGACCTCACTGTGCCTTGCGGCTGGTGTCGACGGGTTGAGCGTCGATTACAGACTCGCCCCCGAGCACCCCTTCCCGGCTGCTGTCGACGACGCGCTGAGCGCTTACAGGTGGCTGACCGGCACCGCTGGGGTTGACCCTTCCAAGGTCGTCGTCGCCGGAGACTCAGCAGGCGGCGGTTTGGCGGCGGCGCTGCTCGTAGCGCTGCGAGATGCTGGAGACCCACAGCCGGCAGGCGCCTATCTGCTTTCGCCGTGGACAGACCTGGCCGCGACCGGGGAGTCGCGGCGAAGCCGGGCCGAAGTAGAGCCGATGCTGGAAGTAAAAGGAGAAAGCCGGTCCGCTCAGTTGTACGCAGCGGGCCAGCCTTTGGACAACCCGCTTGTCAGTCCCCTCTACGCGAACCTGGCCGGCGTGGCCCCGCTGCTGATCCAAGTCGGAGACCACGAGATACTCCTCGACGACTCCACCCGGCTCGCTGAGTCAGCGAGAAACTCGGGAGTAGACGTGGAACTGTCGGTGTGGCCCGAAGCCTTCCACGTGTTCCAGATCCTCGTCGGGGTGATACCCGAAGCCGACCAGGCGGTCGCCGCGGCCGGGAGTTGGATCGCCTCTCGGGTGTCATCCGGAGTCGCCTCGTGAGCTCTCAGGCGCCGGCTGCCAGCGTGGACCCGCCACCTGACGGGTCTGCAACCGGCGGGGCGCCGCTAGACGAGGACAAGGTTAGGCGCTTCGCCCTTGAAGTATGGCGCTACAAGCAGGGTGAGATGGTATCGCTGATGGTGCACCTCGGCGACCGCTTGGGACTGTACAGGGCTATGGCAGGAGCCGGACCTCTCGACGCGTCGCAGCTCGCGCAAGCCACCGCCACGTCGCCACGGTGGGTGCAGGAGTGGCTCTTGTCCCAGGCCGCGGCTGGCCTGGTTCGCAGCG
>JAJZAM010000082.1 GCA_021799445.1 Actinomycetes bacterium | reverse complement strand
CGATGTCGGGCCCGGAGCCTGCTTCGTCGGGCACAGCCGTCATCCTTCGATCGGGGAGTGGGAGGCGGAGTCCTTCGTCGAGGCCTACGAGGAAGGCCGCTCCTTTGGCTGGGCGACCTCCGATCCTGCGAACCCGGGCGCTCGGTGGCGTTTCGACCTGGAGGCCGAGGGGTCGTCCACGACCCTGCGCTACTCGATGTCAATGGGGCCGGGACCTTCGGGGATCTCGGCTGCTATCGCGGCGATGCCAGACAAGGAGGCTCGGATCCTCCGGCGACGAGTCGGAGAGCACCACGCCAACATGCTCCGCACCGTTAAGGGCATCAAAGCTCTCGCAGAGAGCCGCTCGTGAACGTCGCGGTCGGGCTGTGACGCTCGGGATCGGCATCTCGGTATCTCCCGCGATGCCGCACCTCGTCGACTACGTAGTCGAAGCCGAGCGCCTGGGTGCGACGTCGGTGTGGATGCCCGAGTTCTGGGGCTACGACGCTCTCACCCCGCTCGGCTTGCTCGCGCACGCCACCAGCGAGATCCGCCTCGGCACCGCGATCGTGCAGCTCGGCACGCGCACCCCGGCGATGCTGGCGATGTCCGCAATGACCCTTCAACGACTTTCCGGCGGACGTTTCATACTTGGTGTCGGCACGAGCGGCCCCCAGGTGATGGAAGGCTGGCACGGCGTGCCCTTCGCCAAGCCGGTCACCCGCACGGCCGAGACGATCGAGATAATCCGGGCAGTCACCTCCGGGGAGCGCCTCTCCTACTACGGAGACGTCTACAAGATCCCTCTTCCAGGCGGCGAAGGTAAGGCTCTGCGCTCGGCGGCCGCCCCCACGCACGTACCGATCTACGTCGCTGCTCTCGGCCCCGCCAACCTTCGCCTCACCGGAGCGCTCGCCGACGGCTGGATCGGCAACTCGTTCTTCTGCGAGACGGCCGGAATCTTCCTCGACGAGATCGCCGCCGGAGCGACCCAGGCTGGCCGGTCGCTCGACGACGTCGAGCTGACGGTTTCCGTCAGCTGCGAGTTCACCGACGACCCCGAGGGCGCCGGGCGTCGCCACGCCGAAGGGTACGCCTTCACCTTCGGGGCTATGGGATCGTCTTCCACCAACTTCTACAACCGGGCGTTCGAACGCCAAGGTTTCGGCCCGGCTGTCGCCGAGGTGCAACGCCTCTGGCTCGCCGGCGAGCGCGAAGCCGCGAAGCGGGCCGTGCCCGCCGAGATCGGGCTGCGGACCAACCTGATCGGCACGGAGGCGCAGATCCGCGATCGGCTCCTCCAGTACCGAGACTGCGGGATCGCCACGCTGCGGGTCAACCCGATCGGCGACGACCTCGACGCCCAGCTCGAGGGTCTCGGCCGGCTCATCGACCTAACCCGCGAGGTGTAGCGCCTATCGGGCGTACGGTTGGTAGGTGGGTTCCTCGTCTGAAGGTTTCGTTCGTTTCCGCCGGCGAGGCCAGCCCCGCGACACCGATCAGGGTTCGGGCGTATCGCCGGGCAGCCCTCACAAGCGTTGGAGCAGCCGCCAGCTTCACCGGATCGGCGTGCTCGGAACGCACGCCTGGGCCGGAACGACGGTGCTCTCCCTAGCACTCGCCTGGGTCGCCTGGGGGGTAGCTTCGGCGTTCCCCTCCTACTGGCCGGTCGTCTTGGAGTCGGTCACGTCGATCGTGACCGTCGTCATGCTGTTCGCCATCCAGCACATGCAGCATCGCGATCAGACCGTGATCCAGCGAAAGCTCGACGAGATCCTACGCGCGATCCCTCAAGCCGACAACCAGCTGATCGCCTTCGAGGAGGCACCCGACGAGCACATCGATACTCTCACCGAACTGAACCGCCAGGACCGCCTGACGTAGGAGGCGACCGGCGGGGAAGACGAGCCACGGTCGTTCTGTGCGCCCGACTTGGAGGACGGACACACGCGCCGCGCCAAGGTCGAACGCCAGGCGCTTCTCCGTCGATGAGCCGGCGGAGCGCTCCGATGCTGCAGCGACCACGAGGTCCGGCCGGGACCGTCAGTTCTTGCGGCCCGAGACGAGGAGCCGCTCAGCCCGCCCCGGCCGCCGGCGGGTCGCGGTCGGGTCCGGCCCGCCCCTGGTCGCGTAGCAGCCGATCTCGCAGCTCTCGTTTGACGACCTTGCCGTAGTTGTTGGTCGGCAGGCTCTCCACGAAGCGGTACTCCTTGGGACGCTTGTAGCGCGCGACGTGCTCAAGGCACACCCGTTCGAGTTCGTCGGTGGAGAGTGGGGCGTCGGTGTCGGCTGGGACTATGAAAGCGACGACCGCCTCCCCCCACTTCGCGTCGGGCCTGCCGACGACGCAGGCCGAGCGGACCCCGCCGTGGCGCAGGAGCGTCTCTTCAACCTCGCGGGGATAGATGTTCATCCCGCCGCTGATGATCAGGTCCTTGGAGCGGTCCCGCAAGGTGAGGTACCCGTCGGCGTCGAAGCTTCCCAGGTCGCCGGTGTACAGCCACCCGCCGCGCAGAGCGTCCGCCGTCGCTTCAGGGTCGTTCCAGTACCCGGCCATGACCACATCGCCTCGGACTGTCACCTCGCCGACCTCTCCGACCGGCAGTTCCTCCCCTTGTTCGCCTGTGACTCGCACCGACACGTCGGTTCGCGCCGTGCCGACGCTTTGCATGCGCTGCGTCCATCTGGCGTCTCCCCGCTCGGCGTGATCCTCCTTGGACAGCGCGGTGATCGTCATCGGAGTCTCGCCTTGGCCGTAGATCTGGGCGAGACGAGGCCCGAAGACCTCTAGGGCGTCTTCGAGGTCCGCCAGGTACATCGGTGCACCCCCGTAGATGATCGTCTTGAGTCCAGACAGGTCTCCGTCGACGACGGACCGGGACTCGACCAGCCGTTTGATCATCGTCGGCGCGGCGAAGAAGGACACCCCCTGCCAGCGGGCCAACGCCGCGGAGACCTCGTCGGGGTCCGCCCCCCCGGAGGCAGGGATGACGCTCAGGGCGCCGCGGGCCACGTGCGGCAGGCCGTAGAGGCCAGCCCCGTGCGACAGGGGACCTGCGTGGAGGATGCTGTCACGTGGCGATATCCAGTCGATGTCAGCGAAGTAGCTGAGAGACATGACGAGCAGGTTGCGGTTGGTTAGCGTCGCTCCTTTCGGCCGGCCGGTGGTGCCGCTCGTATAGAACAGCCAGGCGGGATCTTCGGGGCGGCGCTCGGCTAGGTCCATCGGCGACGACCCGGCCAGGCGCTGCCAGCGCTCGCCGGGGGCTACCAACAATGCTTCCAGCGACTCGACGGAGCCGATCAGGGATCCGACGTCGCCGGCGTGCTGGTCGTCCGCTACGACCAGGCGCGCCCCGCAGTTGGTGAGGATGTAACGAATTTCGTCGGGGTGCAGGCGGGCGTTCACGGGCACCGCGACGAGACCTGCGTGCCAGATGGCGTACAGAGCCTCAAGGTACTCCGGCCGGTTTCGCATCACTATCGCCACACGGTCACCGGGCACAAGTCCGAGCTCGTTGCGCAGGCCTGCGGCGACCGCCGAGACACGACCGGCGAAGACACCCCACGTGGCGTGCACCCTGTCCCCGTCGGCTAGCGCCGCCTCGTCCGGACGGCGTTTGCCGTGACGTTGGACCCACACGGCGGGGTTCATCGCTTTGACCTACGACCCTCGGCTCGAAGTTCTGCTCGAGGATCGCCCGGCGATTCGAGCCGGAACCCGCCCGGGGCCACCCGCTGCGTGATGGTCCGCACAGCCCCCGCCGTGCAATAACGTCTTGGCGTGACCCTACCCGAGCCGGCAGCGCCGTGAGGCTCGGCGCCGAGGAGGCTTACGCACGCCTCGCCTCTCGCGATCACGCCGTGTTTTGCACCGTCCACGCCGAGCGCGGCGTCGACGCCGTGCCGGTCCTGTACGCGCTCGACGACGGCCACGTCGGCATCCCAGTTGACACGGTCAAGGAGAAAACGTCCCCGCGTCTGCAGCGCGAACGTAACCTCGCCGCCGACCCGAGAGCCGCGTTGCTCGTCGAGCACTGGGACCGCGACGACTGGTCCCGGCTGTGGTGGGTTCGCGCCGAGCTGCGCTGGCAGGAGGGCGACCCCGCCGGGCGCTCGGCGGCACTGGCCTCCCGACTCGCCGACGCTTTCCCCCAGTACCGCGGGCAGCCTTTCACGAAGATACTGGTGCTTCGCCTGGTCGCCGTGACAGGCTGGTCGGCGAGCTGACGTGCAGTCGTTCACCACGTTCGCCCTCCCGCGCCGACTCCGTCGCCGTTAGGTACTGCGGTCACCCGGCGTTTACCTTGGGGAGGATCTCCTCGTTGAGAACCTTCAAGTCGTCGAGGGTTTTGGACACTGCGACGTCCTGGAAGGGCGGCCATAGAAGCGGCATGGTGAGCCCAGCGTCGTTGAGGCGCTTCAGGTTGTCTGTTATCTGACCGGCGGTGCCTATGAGGATGTTGCCCGCCTTGCCGGCGGGGGTTTGGTCAGACTCGGTGTCTGTGATCACGAACCAGTACATGGAGCAAATCTCCAAGGCTTCGAGGGCTTCTGGGTGTCCTAGCTCGTCGAGCTCCCGCTGGATCTCCACACGCCATTTGGTGAGCGCCTCGGCGGTGTCTTGGATACCGATCCAGCCCGAAAGGCCGGCCTTGGCGATACGGTTCGCGGAACGCTTCGGATCCTTGAGCCCGCTGAAGAATATCGGCGGGTACGGCTGCTGCAAAGGCTTCACGCCGAAACCGCAGCGGTCGAAGTCGGCGAACTCGCCGTGGTACTCGAATAGGTCGTTCGTCCAGATGCCCTGCATGATCTCGATCGTCTCACGCACGTGCTTGTGGCGTTTGGGGAAGATGTGCGCCGCGCTCGCAGCAGCGAACTCTTCGGGCATCCAACCGGCGCCGACACCGACGTTGACGCGGCCGTTGGAGAGATGGTCGACCGTTGCGATCTCAGCGGCGAACACCGCCGGCGCGCGATAGGGGGTGTCGGTGATGCTCATGCCGATCCGGCACTTGGATGTCTTAGCGGCGAGCCACGGGATGAGCGGCCATCCCTGGAACCACTCGCCGCGGGCGCTGACAGGCAACGACTTTGGGAACTCGTCCATCATCCCGAACGAGTACTGCAGCTCGCCCCGGTCGGAAGCTTCGGGGACGACGATCCTGTCGAGAGTCCAGATGGAATCGAAGTCCAGATCCTCAGCGAGGGCTGTCAGGTCGCTCAACTCTTGGATCGTCACTCTGTCACGGAAGTTCGGTAGGTAAAGCGCCAGCTTCATGGATGTCTCCTTGTCATGGTTTGCCTTGGATGCTCAGCGTCGGGTTGCTCACCCCCCGGGTGGCACCCCCTGAGCGACACCCCCCACTGGGAAGAGTAAGAGTCGTACTTCGGCCTAAGATCAACGGACTCTCAATTCCCCATAAACGGCCATCTCTCAATTCGACGCAAGCGGCTATCTTCGCGGCTATGAGCGCCAAGCACCACGTGCTGGTCGTCGACGACGACGAGGGAGTCCGAACTGGAGTCACCTGGGCACTCGAGGCTGACGGCTTCACGGTCACCTCCGTAGACAACGGCATCGCCGCCCTCGACTCGATCGACACCTCACCCCCGTCAGTGGTCGTGTTGGACCTGTCCCTGCCCGGCATCGGCGGGCTCGACGTCCTGCGGCGCCTTCGGGCCAGCGAAGAGTCCGCCGCGCGCCAGCGCCTGGCGGTGATCGTCCTGTCCGGGCGGGACGGGGAGACAGACCGTATAGTCGGCTTGGACTTGGGCGCCGACGACTACCTGGTGAAACCCTTCTCGCCGCTAGAGCTGTCAGCGCGCATACGGTCCCTGCTGCGGCGAAGCACCACCGTAGGCGCCTCAGCCGGGACATTCCAAGCCAAAGGCTCGGGCGTGGAGATCGACCGAGCGTCTCGATATGTCTGGGTCGACGGCAAGCCGGTCGACCTCGCAGCGAAGGAGTTCGACCTGCTCCGGTACTTCGTCGACCATCCGCGCCGTGCGTGCACCCGCTCCGAGCTTTTGACCGCCGTCTGGTCGAGCCACGCCGGGTGGCAGACCGAAGCGACGGTCACCGAGCACGTGTACCGGCTCAGGCAGAAGGTCGAGCAGGACCCACGCCGCCCACGCCGCCTGCGTACCGTCCGCGCCGTCGGATACCGCTGGGAAGGTTGATCGTGCTCGCAGGCGACGACGTCACGGCCGTCTTAGACCGTCAGACGGCTGTCATGGAAGCGTTGACATCCGGGGCGTCGCTGGCGGAAGTGCTCGACTCGATCGTCTTGGCGCTCGAAGACCTGATGCCCGCCAGCCGCTGCTCCGTCCTTCTACTCGACGACGCCGCAGCGTTACGGCACGGCTCCGCGCCGTCGCTACCTGTCGAGTACTCGTCTGGTATCGACGGGTTGCTCCCCGGTCCGCGAGCGGGGTCGTGTGGCACAGCCGTGTTCCTCGACCGGCCGGTCATAGCCGTCGACGTGTCGAGGGATCCCCGCTGGGCACGCTTCCGCCAGCTTGCCGCCCGCTACGAGCTTCGATCCTGCTGGTCGACTCCCATCCGGTCAGGGGCGCAAGTCCTGGGCAGCTTCGCCGTCTACCACTCGACGCCTTACGAGCCCGACGCACGCGACCAGCAGCTGGTACGCCGCTTCACCCACCTGGCGTCCCTGGCAGTCGAGCACGACCGGGCGTCCAAAGAGCACGACGCGCGCCTCAAGGCAGACCTAGCGCGCCAGAGCGCCGAGCGAGCCAACCTCGCCAAGTCGCAGTTCGTGACGGCGTTAAGCCACGAACTGCGCACCCCCCTGCAATCGATCACGACTTTCACGGAGAACCTGCAAACCCTCGACCTGTCCCCCGAGCAACGCCGGGTCGCGCTGGAAAGGATCAAAAACGCCGCCGGACACATCCTGTCGATCGTCGACGACGTCCTCGACCTGGCCCGGGTCGAGGCGGGGGCGATGCCGATCAACCTCGACGACCTGCTCGTCGGCGACGAGATCGCCGCGGCGGTCGACCTGATCGAACCTCTCGCGGCCAAGCCCGGCATCGACGTCGTGTGCTCGGGACCGTCGGTAGCTGTACGTGCCGATCAGCGACGGCTTCGCCAGGTCATCCTCAACCTCGTCTCGAACGCGATCCGCTTCTCGGCGCCGGGCACCCAGGTCCGCGTCTTCACTGAGGTCGCGGAGCGCTCGGTGCGAATCCACGTCGTAGACGAAGGCCCTGGTATCCCGGCGGAGCTGATGGCGAGGCTGTTCGTACCCTTCGACAGGCTCGGCGCTGACGCCGGTCGGGAAGGCGGCGCCGGGCTGGGCTTGGTACTCGCCCGGCGCCTCAGCGAAGCGATGGGCGGCTCGCTGCTGTTAGAAAGCGTCGTCGGGGTCGGCACCCACGCCACAGTGGTCCTCCCAGTAGCCGCAAGTGTGGCTTGACCTGCGGGGCCGGACCTGCTGGCGTGGAGCTTCGCCGGGGATCGTGGACTCTTGCGGTGTGCTGTCGGCTCGTCTCCGACGCCGCCTCGACGACGCTCGTGGCAATACTCGCTTCGACCGCCGGGTTCTTCTGGCTGGGCGCGTCCTCCGTCTAGGACCCGGTGCGATACGCGACAAGGTGCCTCTCACCTGGGAGGATGGTGGCTGTTGATGACGAGACCAGCGAAGGAGAAGCGCGAGGTGGTGTTGGGCGCCCCTGACAGTCTGATCACTCCTCCAGCGGGACTGCCTCTGGTGGCGAAGCTCGACAAGCTGCTCGGGATCACCCGCACCATAGACCCGAACCAGCTCAGCCTGCTCGAGTTGGGCGAGTCCCCTACGCGTATGCATACTCGCTTGGCGTCGGGATGGGTGCGATTGGTCGAAGTCGTTCCAAGACAGGCAGGGCGAGCCGAACTCTAGCTACATCTAAAGACTCTAAAGATGGGGTGAGGAACCCGTTTCACCCCAGCTTCGGTGTGAGCCCGCCGCTGCTCGGCTTTCGCGACAAGTTGACCGACGATTTCGTCGAAGCCCTCTTGGATGGCCCGGGTTCGGCAGGTCGGCACGCGAAGCAGTTTCATGCGACCGGGGTACGGGCCCGCTGGCAACGGCCGGGCGGGGTGCGGAGCTCAAATGGCCTGGCGCCAATGGGGCGTCAGTCAATGAGACGGATGGCCGTGAGGCGAGCCTGGGCGGCGGCTAGGAGCGGCGGGTTCTCGTCAGCAACGGCCAGGCACAGCTCCGCGTCGAGATGTTCGGCGGCGGCGAGAGCTTCGAGGGACATGAGGTTGAGCCGGACGCCATCGTCGACAAGGCGGGCCATCGGCCATGCCAGTTCCCGCAGCGAGATGAGCTCGATCGAGTCGGGCAGTCGGGTGATGGCTTGGATCGCGGCTGCTGCGACCGGGGGATTCGCGCGACCGATGGCACGCGAGAAGAAGCCGACCACACCGTGGTCGCCCACCGCCCGGCACATGCGGTGGTACCAAAGCCCGGTGGTGAACACGCTGCCACCACCGGGCCTGAGCTCACCTGGTTCTTCGTCGAGAAGGATCCGCAGCAGGAGGTGATCGTCGACGACGAACCGCCTTTGCGTCATTGCAAATCAGGTTCATCCGTGGTCGCCCGCTTGGCCAGGGCGGAGTAACCTCCGGCGTCGTCGATGGCTGCGCTGAGCAGTGCCCGCAGGCCGCCTCGGCCGGCCGGGACGATGAGCAGGGAATCGCCGAGGTCGGCTATCTCGACTGCTCCGCCCCGGTCGAGTTTCCAACGGCGTCGTACCTCAGCTGGGAGGGCCATCTGTCCACGCTCGGAAACCCTGAACTCTGAAATAGCCACCCGTTCAGCGTACATCCCGACAAGGCAACCCTACAAGGATGCTTTGGCGTATTCAGGCTAGCGGGAAAGTTCACACGTTCAACTTGGTCTCCGTCGCTGCCTGCCTCCCCTCTGTGTCAACAGTGGCTGAGGCAGTCTTGTAGCTGATTTGTTGTGTTGTATAGGGCGGGGAAGGAGTTCCCGATTGTTATGGCTATCCGTGAGCGTGTAGCGGAGTTGGCTCACGCCGGAGGTGTGAGCGCAGAGGAGGGTTCGTCTGATCCCGTGCGGGAGGTGTTGGAACGGGTCCGCCCGCCTCGTCAGTTCCGGGCGAAGTACAAAGCTGAGATCCTGGCCGGCGATGAGCGGGCCGGCAGGGACGGCAAGGGTGCGCTGTTGGTCCGGGAGGGCTTGTAGTCGTCGCTGATTTCTGAGTGGCGCACCCAGCGTGACCGGGGGGCGCTGGCCGAGCTGGCCCGCTCGTCGGGCCGGCTCGGCCCGGCTAAGTGGACCTGGTTGGACCTGTACGTGATCATCGACATCATCGAGGCGTCACGTGCCCGGCGGGATGATCGCCCACGCCGTCAGCTCACCTCCTCGCCGACCTCG
>JAJZAM010000081.1 GCA_021799445.1 Actinomycetes bacterium | reverse complement strand
GCCGTAGCTCCCGATCCCAAGTTCAAAAGTCGTATCAAACCGGCAGAGGGGCTGAGGAGAGAAGCCGGGTCTTCGAGGCCGAAGTCGGCGGGGTTGGTCTTGGTGAACTTGTTCGACAGCGGCAGCTTGGCCTCGAAGACCGATCCGACGGCTGCGACTTTAACGGTGGCGGTTAACCCGCTTATCGTCACCTTGAATGACCCTTGCAGGCTGTCGGGGCGTTCCAAGTTGCCGCTCCCGCCGACGAGGTTCGTTCCGTTCGACGACACGTTGGAGCTTGTCAGGACGAAGTGGAAGCTTTGCGTGGCGTTCACGGTCTGCTCCGCTTTGGCGAGCAGCTCGCCGGCCGACAGTTTCGGAGTGGACGTCGAACCGCATGCGCCGAGCGCCACCGCCGCAGCGGCCGTCGCCGCCAGGAGCACATGGGTTTTGGGTTTCACAGCTTCGGGTCCTTGTTCGGTTCGGTGGCAGCGGGGTCGGGATCCGGCGGTGCCGGCGGGATGATCCCGCGCGGAGGCCGCTCGAGGAGGCACAATACAGGCTGAAGTTGCCGACCGTACTGCACCAGATCGCTAGGAGCCGGAATGATCCACCCGAATGAAGTTCTCGGAGAGCTTCGCCAGCCAGCCCGCGACCTTCGCGAGCACATTCCCGACGTGATCGGCGCTTACGCAGAAATGCAGAGAGCCGCCTTTTCCGACGGGGTGCTGCCCGCGAAGACCAAGGAGCTGATAGGGATCGCCGTGGCGATCAGCCGGCAGTGCGACGGTTGCATAGCCTCCCACGTTCGCGGGGCGGCGCGCCGCGGCGCCACCGAGGAGGAAGTAGCCGAGGCTATAGGGGTGGCGGTCGTCCTGAGCGGCGGTCCTGCGACGGTGTGGGGGCCTAGAGCCCTGGCAGCGTTTCGCGAGCTCAAAGGCGCCGAAGACGCTTAGCGGAGCGCTTCTAGCACCCTGTCGGAGAGGTCGGGCCAGGCGCTGACGGCCCAGGGGCCGAACTGTTGATCTGACAAGCCTCCCAAGGTCACGCCGGCTACTGGATCCACCCAGATGAACGCACCGCTGCGGCCGAAATGCCCGAAGGTGGAGGCCGAGTTAGTTCTCCCCGTCCAGTGTGGTGCTTTGTCCCCTCGGACCTCCACCCCAAGCCCCCAGTCGTTGCGAGGTTGGAACCCGAAGCCCGGCAGGACGCCGGGGAGGCCTTCGAAGCTGACCTTTGTGGCGTCGAGGTGGGTGCCGGCCGACACCAACCTAGGTTCGAGCAGCTCGGATCCTAGGGCCATCAGGTCGTCTAGGGTGCCCTCGGCGCCGTGCGCCGGGGATCCTGCCAAGCGTGTGTGCGCCATCCCGAGGGGCTCGATGACGGCCTCGCGGAGGTAGTCAGCGAACGGAACAGCCGCTCGACGAGCGAGATGGTCGGCTGCTAGCTCTATCCCACGGTTGGAGTAGATCCTCCGCGTCGCTGGAGGGGCGAGGATCCGGTCGTCGTCGGGGGCGACGCCCGAGGCGTGCGACAGAAGGTGGCGTAGTGTGGCCCCCGGCGGCCCTACCTCGTCGTCGAAGCTGACGGTGCCCTCTTCGACGGCGACCCAGAGGGCCATGGCTGAGATCACCTTGGTCACCGACGCCCAGCGGAAAGTCCGCCCGGCGACCCCGACTCTGGATTCGCGGGTGGCGTCCCGCCAAGCCGCAGCTGAGCTGCCCGGCCACGACGAGACGACTTCGAGAGGATCGCTCATTGCTCGTTGTTGTTGCAACCAAGAGCGGAGCTCAGCGTCCCCAGATCCTGCTCCATCAGGGCGAAATACGTAGCCCCGGCCGGCCAGCCCCCCGGGGGGGGATCCACGATGGTGTCCAACGAATGCAGCCTCACGTGGGCGACTGTGGCTACCGCGACAACCCCAGCGTCGGTCACCCACGGTTCGCTGTAGATGGCTGCGGGCCCGGACTGGTGGACAGCGCTCACCAAAGCTTCAATCTGGGCTTGGTCAGGGTCGGGGGATACGACTTTTGCTTTAAGCCCGAACTCGGTTGCCATGGACGAGAAGGCCTGATCCGGCCCGATTAGGAGTTTCCCCGGGCAGGCAGACAGGACCCGAGTGAAGTCACCGTCGAGGGAAGATACCTCGGCGCTCAGCGAGACCGAGTTCTCGTTGAAAAGCGGGGCGGCACGGGGGTCGGCGCCGTCCATCGCTTTGGCGATCGCCGTCACCGCCTTGTTCATCAACGCCGGGTCCAGCCAGAAGTACGGGTCGGACGTCCCGAGCGCGGACAGCATCGTCAAAGACGGGCCCTGCCCGGCCGGTGACGTGTCCGTCGCCGGGATGAACCCCCCGCCGACGGCGATCAAAAGACCGGCAGCTTCGATGGCGTCACGTTGCGACGGGCCCGGCTTGTAGGTCAATGGGTCGTCGCCGGCGGGCACGACGTCGTCCACGGACACCTTCGACCCTCCTATAAGGCTCACCGCCTCAGCGATCGGATAGGCCCCCGTGACGACTTTTAGGACCGGGGCTGCGGTGACCGAAGGGCCGAGGCTCGTGGTGCACGAACAGAGGAGCGTCGAGGCCGTACTCACCGCTAACGCGCCCGCCAGCGCGGCGCGCCACGACCTTGCGACTCGGCTGACCGACCGGCGTGCCAACGTCTCGACCGAACCTAGAAGTGGTCGCGCAAAGGCCCGACCACCAACCCGCGCGCTTCCCATCGCTCCGCCAAGATGTCAAGGCTGGCCAGCGTCGCTTCCCAACTGCGCTCCGACGAGGTGACATCGGAGTCGTGAAGTAACACTGTGTCCCCCCCCGTCGACGTGCGGTCCACTTCGTCGGCGACGCTCAGACCGGTCTGGCCTGACCTCCAATCCCGTCCCCACGCGGTCCACAAGATGAGGTCCAAGCCGCTTCGACGCACACCCACCAAAGTAGAGGCTGCCACCGCCCCGTACGGAGGACGGAACCATCTGAGAGGCTGACCTGAGAGGTCCCTGATCGTGTCGCGAGCCGTGATCACGTCGCGCGAGACGTCTAAAGCGCTGCGCAGCAGATGGTTCTTGTGGGTCTCGCCGTGGACCGCCAGCTCGTGACCGCGTAGCGCTATTTCTCGAAGGGTCTCAGGATGGCGGCGCGCCTCGGAGCCGAGACAGAAAAATGTGGCCTGCCATCCCAGGCGGTCCAAGGCGTCGAGCACCAGCGGGGTGGAGACAGGATGAGGCCCGTCGTCGAAAGTCAACGCAACGTGATCGAGACGGCCGATGCCCGCAATTCGAGGCAGCACGACACAGCGCCCCGTCCTCCACCCGGCGGCGACAGGTGCCAGATGGACCGCCGTAGCGGCTCCTAGCGCCAGCGCGGCGCCGCGAGCAACACCACCGGGGGTCATCCGAGGCTGGTGAGCGGCGCTGGAAGGATCGCCTGTGCTCTCATCTGGGCTAGCAACTGGCGGAGGTACGCGTCGAGCTGCTCGGGTGTCGAGTCGAGACCGTCGACCAGGTAGACCTGCCTGGGCTCCAGCTTTATGGGCGGGTTCGTAGCACCGGGGTGGAGAACTCGGTTCGCTACGATCAGCTTGAGGTGGTTGGCGTCTGACTGGGTGAGATCCCAGGCGTTGAGCCCCCGGTCCGGGACGCTCTGGGTGACAGTCTCGCCGACCGCACGCGAGATAGCCGCTGCCGCTCGGGCGTCCGCGGCGGCCTCCTGCCAGGGAGCTCCCTGATTGAGCGTTGCAGGGTTCACCGGTCCGTAGGAGCCTGCGCTGCTAGCGCCACCGTCGTCCACGCTCAGCCCTTCGGCCACGATCCGCCTGAGCTGTCTGGCCGCTTGAAGCGCCGTCGCCTCGTCGACGACAGCCGTAGCGTCCAAGGAGAAAAGGTCAGCGGTGACCTGAGGGTCAGCCGCTTCGGCGGTGTTAAGCCTAACTCCCAGGTAGTCGACGCTGAGAGGTCCGGGTGGGGGCTGGAGCACGCCGGCTCCCTCCTCGGTGGCCATCGCGACACCGGAGGTCAGCCCCGCCCATCCGAGCGTTGCGGCGAGCAGCCCTGCCATGGCTACCCGTACGGCCCGCTTCGCCTTGCGGACCTGCACCGGCCTGTAGGCGGGCGCCTTGTCGGCGCAAAGGATGGCGTCGACCGGCCTGACTTTGAAGATCTCCAGCCCGGCAGCTATCTGCTTGCGCCGCGCCGGGCTTTCGACGCTCAGGTTCTCCAGAGCCCGGTGAAGTGACTCGACGTTCCCGGCGAGCGTGGCGACCCCGGCGTCGTGCATGCGCTGGGTGTTGTGGCGGCCGTGCCCAGCGATCGGCTTGTAGCTGACCACGGGGAGGCCGGCGCGCAAAGCTTCGAAGGACGTTAGGCCGCCGGCGTTTTCCACCAGGACGTCGCACGCCGCCATCAGTGTTGGCATGTCGTCTGTCCAACCGAGGACTTTGCACCCGGTGTCTTTTTCTCTTACCAGGCGGCCGACGCGCTGTCTGAGCTTCTCGTCGCGCCCGCAGACGACCACCGTCGAGAAGCGGCTGTCGGAGGTGATCTCCGCCCAGGTGTCGATGATGCTTCCAACACCCCACGATCCTGCTACCACGAGGACGACGTTCTTGGAGTCGTCCAAACCTAGGAGCCGTCTAGCGTCGGCGCGCGAAGGCAAGCGCGACGGGTCGAAGCGCTCGGGTGTTGCCGGACCGCACGCTACGCTCGGGCGGCCCGAGAGCCGGGTTGCCTCTGCGGCGCAGTCGTCGTGCATCGCAAGGTTGACGTCAACGCCGGGATGGACCCACAGCGGGTGCACCCCGAAGTCGGTGATGAAGTTCACGACGGGGACGTCTATGGCCCCCTTTTTACGCAGCCGGCCCAGGCATAGCGTCGCCAGCGGATAGGTGGACACGACTGTCGTCGCTTCGAAGCGGGAGATCCAACCGAGCACCCTCCTGCGGGTGAGGACGGTGACCAGGAGACCTACGAGCCCTCTCAGCCAGGGAACTTTGTACCACATTCGGTACGAGGCCTCGTAGGCCGACGGGACGTGCCTCAACTCGAACTCGTATCCCGACCTCAGCGCCGCACCAATGCGAAGTGGGGCGCTCGTCAGGAAGTCCTCGACGACCGCATCGTGACCTTCCAGTCGAAGTTGCCTGGCGAGGTTACGCGCCGCTCCGTCGTGACCGGCGCCCATGCTCGCAGATATGATCAGGACCCGAGCGTCTCGGTTGGGTATGGGAGTAGGGGCGCCGGCGAGCGACGTAGGCCGTTTTATCCTGCGCACGGGCCCATAGGCTAGCGGCTGTGCTCGCTGCTGGGGGTACGACGCCCCCGGACGTCTCGTCTTCTAACCTCGACCGCCGAGCCTGCGATCGGCGAGAAGGTCCAAGACCAGTCCGGTCCAGCCGGTCTGGTGCGAAGCGCCGAGGCCTTCACCGGTGTCGCCGTGGAAGTACTCGTGGAAGAGGATCTTGTCGTTCCATTCGGGGTCGCTCTGGAGCTTTTCGTACGGGCCGAACACCGGTCGTCGCCCGTCGGAACCTCGAAGGAAAAGCGACACCAGCCTACGCGACAAGTCGT
Organism: Actinomycetes bacterium; assembly: GCA_021799445.1. Taxonomy (GTDB): domain Bacteria; phylum Actinomycetota; class Acidimicrobiia; order Acidimicrobiales; family Palsa-688; genus JAJZAM01. The sequence continues at coordinate 3,969 of JAJZAM010000081.1, read as the reverse complement.
TGGCGACCTCGTGCAGGGATGCCTGCGATCCGGATCCCGCCGGATGCTCAACTCTTAGTAGCTCGCCGAAGTAGGTGTCGTAACGATCTAGGGATTCGATCAGCAGGTAGTTGAGAGGAAACCACACCGGTCCTCGCCAGTTCGAGTTGCCGCCGAAGAGACCGGTCGTGGACTCTCCGGGTTCGTAGTCGACCGTGGCCTCGGTGCCTCCGATCCTGATCTGGAACGGGTGCTCCAGGTGGAACCTAGAAACCGAGCGGACTCCGTGGTCGGAGAGCAGTTCGGCGCGGTCGAGCACCCGAGAAAGAACTTTGACCAGGCTCGGACGGTCTACCACCGACAGCAGCAGCCGGTCCTGCGAACCCTTCAGGCATATGTGAGAGACGTGCTCTGCGTAGTCCGGCTTGTTTGCGATGAACCATTCCATGCGCCTCGCAAATGAGGGCAGAGCTTCGAGGTGCGAAGGCTCCAGGACGGTGACGGCGAACAGAGCGACAACCCCCACCATGGAGCGTACCCTCACGGGTATCTTGTCCCCACTGTCGAGGCTGAGAACGTCGTAGAAGAAGCCGTCCTGGTCGTCCCAGAGGCCTTGGGTTTCCATGGCATGGGCTATGTAGGTGAAATGCTCGAAGAACTTGGTGGCCATGTCCTCGTAAACCGGGTCCGTGACGGCCAAGGCCATGGCGATCTCCAGCATGTTCAAACAGAACATGGCCATCCAGGCAGTTCCGTCCGACTGCTCCGTGCGTCCTGGCACTGGAAGGGGCTTTGACCTGTCGAACAGGCCGATGTTGTCGAGGCCGAGAAAGCCGCCCTCAAAGACGTTGTTTCCGGCTGAGTCTTTGCGGTTAACCCACCAGGTGAAGTTGAGGAGCAGCTTGTGGAATACCCGTTCGAGGAACTGGTGGTCTATAGCGGAATCCTCGTTTCGAGCCGCCCGGGCCTGAGCGTCTATCTCCGCAACGCGCAGCGCCGCCCAAGCCTGCACCGGTGGGTTCACGTCGCCGAAGTTCCATTCGTACGCTGGAAGCTGACCGTTAGGGTGCATGTACCATTCCCGGCACAGCAGTATCAACTGACGTTTCGCAAACTCGGCGTCAAGGTGCGCGAGCGCAACACAGTGGAACGCGAGATCCCACGACGCGTACCAAGGGTACTCCCAAGGGTCGGGCATGGATATGACGTCACGATTGTTGAGGTGAGTCCAGTCGCCGTTGCGGATCTCGCCCCGCCCCGGAGGTGGCGGCGGCTCCGAAGGGTCTCCCTTCAGCCACTTTTCGACGTCGAAGTGGAAGAACTGTTTGGACCACAGCATCCCCGCAGCAGCCTGACGGGCTACGAGGGTCTCGTCGTCGGTTGAATCGGGAGCGAGCAGATCCGCGTAAAACGCGTCAGCTTCGGACTTTCTCGCTGCCATCACCGAGTCGAAGTACAACTTGAGGTCGCCTTCTTGGGCGCTCGGGGCTGGGCGGGCCCCTTCGCCGGTCCTCCAGAAACGCAGCCGGGTTTCGACAGTCCCCCCCGCCGGAACGTCAAAGCGGTGGTGAACGCAAGCCTTCGTGCCTCGACCCTCGGGGTTCACCGTCGGCGCGCCTTTGAGCACGTGATCTGCTATCCCGTCTTTGGGCCAGGCCGGGCCTGGCGCGTTGTAGAGCTTCGCCGTGTTCGTCTCGTTGTCACAAAACAGCGCAGGGGAGTTGTGGTCCCAGGCGAGTTGCCACTCCCCGAGGGTCGGATGGGTCGCTACGATACGTGAACCTTTGAGGGACAGTTCCGGTTTGTCTGACTCGGAGGTCCAAGACCAGGTGTTGCGGAACCAGACAGTTGGCAAAACGTGGATTGTCGCAGGGTCGGGTCCAGCGTTGCGGGCCGTGATCTTACAAAGCATGTCCTCCGGCCCTGCTTTAGCCCAGGTGCACTCGACTATCCAGTAGCGGTCCTCGTCGAAGATCCCCGTGTCCAACAGCTCGTACTCGGGGTCGTGGCGGGTGCGCGACCGGTTGACGTCGAGCAGTTGGGAGTAGGGGAACTCGCCTTGGGGATAGTGGTAGCGCCAGCGCAGCCACGACGATGTGGGTGTCGCGTCGAGATACCACCAGTAATCCTTCACGTCCTCGCCGTGGTTTCCTTGTTCGCTGGTCAAGCCGAACGGCCGCTCCTTCAAGATCGGATCCTTGCCGTTCCACAGTGACAAAGCCAGGCAAAGGTTCTGTTCATCGTCGCAGATGCCGGCCATTCCGTCCTCGTTCCAGCGGAATGCTTTCGACGGCGCCTGCTCGAAAGGCAGGTAGGACCAGGCATCTCCGTCAGCGGAATAGTCCTCCCTGACCGTTCCCCAAGCTCGTTCGGACAGGTACGGGCCCCAGCGTCTCCAGGGCAATTCCCCCCGATTGGCCTGCCGCAAGCGCTCGTGTTCACTCTCCATCGTGACAATGTAGGCAGTTTTTCCTTGCATAGACAGGGAAATACTTGACCTGGGGCCAGAAAACCTCTTGTATATCTGAGAAACTTCCCCACCTATCTGGAGGTAGCAGTGAACAGAACAGAGCTGGCCCAGGCGGTTCAGGCCTCGACAGGGCTGGACAAGAAGCAGTCGGAGGCGGCCGTCGAGGCTGTCACCGCTGCCATCATCGCCGAAGTTAAAGCAGGAAACCGTGTGTCGATCTTCGGATTCGGCTCTTTCGATCCAAGGGCGCGCGGCCCTCGCCTCGCCCGCAACCCTCAGACACAGGCGACTGTGAAGGTCCCGGCGTCGAAGTCCGTGGCCTTCAAGCCTGCATCAGCTTTCAAGCTGGCCCTTAACACCAAGGCTAGGTCCTCTGCGGCGAAGAAAGCTTCGGTGCCTGCGTCCGCTGCGAGCGCCAGGTCGGCTGCGTCGAAGGCTGCGTCTTCCTCCAAGGCGGCCGCTGCCAAGGCGCCGTCCCCGGCGAAAGCTGCCCGCCCCGCGAAAGCTGCCGCCAAGCCAGCCGCGCCTGGGAAACCTGCTAAGACTGCCAAGAAGCGCTGAGCCTCGACGCTACTCCCGTGCGGGCACGCGCTCAGGAGGGCAAAGGGGGTTTGGACCGCTTGAGCGTAAAGCCACCCGACTGCCGTTTTGTTACAAAGCCTGGTTTTTGTTCACCGGGCTAGGTTTGCTTCCCGATCCCCCGGGTCCGGCGACCGGGGGATCGGTCGGAGCGCTTCACAGCCGGTCGATCAACTTGAAAGCCTCAGCAGCCGCAAGGCCGAAGCGAGCCCCGATCTCAGCGTGGCGGCTGCGCATCCGCTCTTCGAACTGGCCTACGGTGGCGTCGTCGGCGTCGTCTATGGCCATGGTCGAGCGGAACTGGCTTCGGTGCGCTAGTAAGGCTTGGAGCTTCACTGACTCGACCTCGCTGATCGTCTCAAGATGATCTGGTGCGTCCGCTTCCCATAGGAGCAGCTTTGTCGGCCTGTGAGGCGACAGGCCGTGCTCCGGGAAAAAGAGCGGGTCTCGCGCTGCGACGATCCCGTCGGTTGCAAGGAATCCTGCGTTGCGGTGGTCAGGGTGGAGTCGGTAACGCTTCCACGGATCGTGGGCTAGGACCACCTGGGGTTTGACGGTACGGATCTGCCAGGCGACGGTGCTGCGCTCGACGAGGGAACATTGAAGTTCGCCGTCTACCCACCCTCCGAAGGAAACCCGTCCCTCGCCTCCGAGAATCCGGGACGCCTCTATCTGCTCGTTGCGGCGCTCAGCGATAAGCTCTTCTCGGTCGCGATCGGGGTCCCAGGTTCCCTTCGAGCCGTCAGTGCATACGAAATGGTGAACGCGGCAACCCGCTCTAGCCCACTTGGCGAGGGTTCCTCCACAGCCGAACTCGATATCGTCTGGGTGCGCTCCAATAGCCAGCGCGCTCTCGGGTACTTCGATGTCCACGCTTGGACTAACAGCGAAATCGCCGTGCGAGTTGGGGTCGCTCATCGCGTCAAGACTCCGAGGTCGTC
>JAJZAM010000010.1 GCA_021799445.1 Actinomycetes bacterium | reverse complement strand
CGCTGGTGTCCTTGTCAACCTGGTTGTGGACGTACTCTCGGTAGGCGATCTTGTAGGGTTCATCCCACGCCCACCACGCCTCTGGAGCGATCCCGAAGCTGTTGGAAAGCTCCTCGGGCCAGATCTCGTCTTGTGTCACGTACCGCGGCCGCCAGTTCATGTCCCTGGTAGTGTCGTACCATTGGTCGCGAGCCAGTTTGGGCATTCCCCCTCCTTCGCTTTGTTCAATCGAGAACTGTGTAAGCAACGTGCAGGGCCTCCAATCCAGGAAGTCCTCTCGCCGACTATTCTCAGGTTCAAAGGCAATACAGTCAATGCCTTCGTTCCGCCCTCGGGGACAAACGGCTGTGCCGTTTGCGCTGTCAGGCGGCTCGTGTGGCGGCTAGGTGGGCGGCGATTTGGATTATCTGGTCTTCTTGGCCGCCGACGAGTTTGCGCCGGCCGCATTCGAGGAGGATTTCGGCTCCGGGCACGTTGTAGCGTTGCGCCGCCCGCCAGGCGTGTTTCAAGAAACTGGAGTACACCCCGGCGTAGCCCATCATTAGCGACAGGCGGTCCAGGACGCACTCGCCGTCCATTACGGGGCGTACGACGTCTTCGGCGGCGTCGGCCATTTTGATCACGTCCAGGCCGGTTCGTATTCCTATCCGGTCGGCCACTGCGGCTAGCGCTTCGCAGCTGGTGTTACCCGACCCGGCGCCGAGGCGCCGCGTGGAGCCGTCAACCTGCACGGCCCCGGCGCGCACGGCGAGGACAGTGTTAGCGAGGGACAGTGAAAGGTTCTCGTGTCCGTGGAACCCGACTTGCGCGTCGGAGCCGAGCTCTTCGACTAGGGCGGCGACCCGTGCGGTAACGTCGTCTAGGATCAAAGCTCCCGCGGAGTCGACGACGTACACGCATTGAGCGCCAGCGTCAGCCATGATACGAGCTTGGGCGGCGAGAGTGGCGGGATCGGCGCTGTGGCTCATCATCAAGAACCCGACTGTCTCCATGCCCATGTCGCGTGCCAGCTTGAAGTGCTGCTCGGAGATGTCCGCCTCGGTGCAGTGCGTAGCGACACGCACGATAGCCACGCCAAGGTCACACGCCGCTTTGATGTCGTCTTTGGTTCCTACCCCTGGGAGCATCAACGCTGCGATCTTCGCCCGGCTGGCCTGGTCGACCGCGGCGGCGATCAGGGTTCGCTCGTCGACCGCGGAGAAACCGAAGTTGAACGACGAGCCGCCCAGACCGTCCCCGTGGGCTACCTCGATAACCGGCATACCAGCGTCGTCGAGAGCGGCGACGACAGCCCGCACGTCGGTCTCGCTGAAACGGTGCCGCTTCGCGTGCGAGCCGTCGCGCAGGGACGTGTCGGTGACCCGCACGTCGAGAGTGTCCGAAAAAGCCATCACACGGTCTCCTTCGTAGCAGCCCGAAAGTGGGCTTTGGCGATCTCCTCGCCGACTTTGGTAGCCGCCGCGGTCATGATGTCAAGGTTCCCAGCGTAAGGAGGCAGGAAATCGCCGGCTCCTTCTACCTCGACGAACACCGCGACCCGACCGAAGTCGTGATCGGCGAACGGCACGTCGAACTGGGGGTCGGCGACCAGCCGGTAGCCAGGCACGTAACTTCGCACTTCGCCGGCCATATCACGAATAGACCGGTCCACCTTGTCCAAGTCGGCGTCTAGGGGCAGCGAGCAGTAGATCGTGTCGCGCATCATCAGCGGCGGCTCGGCCGGGTTCAAGATGATAATCGCCTTACCCCGCGCAGCTCCGCCTATAGCCTCCACCGCTTTAGCGGTGGTGCGGGTGAACTCGTCGATGTTCTGGCGGGTGCCCGGCCCCGCGGAACGCGACGCCACAGTCGCGACGATCTCCGCGTAGTCGACAGGCGCCACCCTCGACACGGCCGCCACGATAGGGATCGTCGCCTGGCCGCCGCAGGTAACCATGTTCACGTTCATCTCCCCCAGATGCTCCCCCAAGTTAGCCGGGGGAACCACGAACGGACCGCGAGCTGCGGGAGTCAGATCCACACAGCGGATCCCCGCCTCGCGGTATCGCGGCGCGTTACGCACGTGCACGTACGCCGAGGTGGCCTCAAAGACGATATCAGGAAGCTCCGCCTGGGCTAAAAGCCAGTCCACCCCGTCCGGGGAGGCTTCCAACCCGAGCTCGCGGGCCCTGCGTAAACCCTCCGAGGCGGGGTCCACGCCGATCATCCACCGGGGCTCGATGTGAGGCGAACGCAACAGTTTGTAAAGCAGGTCGGTGCCGATATTCCCCGACCCGACAATAGCCGCTGTGGCCATGAAAGCTCCTTTCAACGCTTAACGCTCAAGGGGTGACGGTAAAAGCGACTGTGCCCAGCCGCTCGACTATCACCCGGACCGACACGCCGGCCCGCAACGGCATCGCCGCGGTCGCGGCTCCTGCTAAAACAACCCAGCCCGGCTCCAACCTTTCGCCTGCTTGCTCTGCCATTCGAGCCGCAGCGACCAAAGACCGCGCCGGGTCACCGAGGATCGCAGCGCTCGACCCGATCTCCACGGCACGGCCGTCGGCCTCCAAGACGATCCCGAGATTGTCGACCGGTGTCGACGGGTCGGACCAGCCGCCAACGACGAAACCAGAACACGACGAGTTGTCCGCCACGACATCCGCCAGCGAGAAACGGAAATTCTCGAAACGCGAGTCGATGATCTCCGCCGCCGGGGCGACACCAGCGACAGCGTCCAAAGCCTGGACGGCCGACACGCTACCAGCGAGCGGCTCGCCGATCAGATAGGCGATCTCCGGCTCGACCCTCGGGTGAACATAACCTGACAGTGACACCTCGGACCCGTCGGCCACTGCCATCCCATCGGTGAGACGCCCCCAGATAACCTGGTCGACGCCGACTTGGACCATCTTCGCCTTGGACGTCAAACCCATCTTCATGCCCACACGCCGCTCACCCCGAGCCAGGCGCCGCTCGACCGACAACGCCTGCACCCGGTAAGCGTCCCCGACGCTCAAACCCTGGGTGTGAGAGAACTGGGCGATCGCCCTAGCCTGTCGGGCCGCGTCATCAGCACATGCTGCCAGCTCCACAAGCGAGCGGATCTCGCCCATCACAGCGACCCGCCCTCCGACGGAGCCGACGCGAACGCCGCCGTGACCGTCCCCACCCCCGAAATGCGAGCCTCCACCACGTCACCAGGCTCGACAGCGACCATCGGGCCTAAAGCCCCGGTAAGCACCACGTCACCCGCCGACAGCGGCCAACCAGCCGAAGCCATAGTACGAGCCAGCCAAGCCGCCGCGGAGACCGGGCTGCCAAGACACGCCCGCCCGGCGCCCGTAGAAACCGGCTCACCGCGGCGTTCCAAGACCATCCCGCACATAACCGGGTCGAACCCCGACAAGCTCACCGGGCGTGACCCGAGCACGTACAACCCCGACGAGGCGTTATCCGCCACGGTATCGACGATACTGATCTTCCAATCCCGCACACGCGAATCGACGATCTCGATCGCCGGCAGCGCGAACTCCACCGCCCGCATCACCTCCGCCGCCGTAGTGTCGGGCTCGGGCAGGTCCCGACCCAACACGAAAGCTATCTCCGCCTCCACCTTCGGCTGCAAAAGGCGACCCAAAGCCACCTCCGCGCCCTCATCCACCGCCATATCCGCGAACAACATCCCATAGTCGGGCTGGTCGACACCCAACTGGGCCTGCACCGCCACCGACGTCAAACCGATCTTGCGCCCCGCAAGCCGCCGGCCGGCGTCCAACCAACGGCGAGTGTTGTACTCCTGCACCGAATAGGCGTCAACCAAGCCCCCTCCCCCAACAAGATCCCGGACCGGGTCGCACGCCACTCCCGTCTCATACACCCGCCACAACCGTTCCGCCGCTTCCGCGACGGCCTGCCCGCTCGCAGTCACCGTCGTGCCCTCCCAAACCGGCCGGCGGAACCCGTGCTCCGGGAGATAATCGAACATCGCTGGCTCACAACCATGACCGTACAGTCCTCCACCCCCCACTCCAACCCGAACGTCCCGCCACGTGGAACACTAGTATCGAAGGTGTGGGGCAGGTAGACGAAACGAACCCCGAGCCGGCAGAACTGCTCAGCCGCTGCTTCGACATACTCGACGCCTTCTGCCGAGGACCCGCCGAGAAACTAACCCTCGCCGACATCACCCGACGCACCAGCCTGCCCAAAAGCACCGCCCACCGGCTCCTAGCCTCCCTAGTGTCCCTCGGAGCCCTAGAACGAACCGGCCCGGCCTACCAACTCGGACTGCGCATGTTCGAGATCGGCGAGCACGTCACCCGCAAACGCGACCTACGCGAAGCAGCCCTACCATTCATGGAAGACCTATACGAAGTCACCCACCAAACCGTCCACCTAGCCGTCCTCGACGGAACCGAAGTCCTCTACATCGAACGCATCCAAGGACACCAAAAACAACGCCAACTCGCGTCGCGTGTCGGCGGCCGGCTACCCGCCTACAGCACAGGCGTAGGAAAAGCACTACTAGCCTTCAACCCCCAAACCGCAGCCCAGATCATCAAAACAGGCCGCCTCCAAGCCCGCACCCCCTACACCATCACAAACCCGAAACTCCTCCTCGAAGAGCTAGCCGCCACCCGCAAAACACTTCTCGCGTTCGACCGAGACGAGAACGCCCTCGGAATACACTGCGTAGCCACACCAATCCTCGCCAACAACCAAGCAGTAGCCGCAATATCAGTAACCGGACCCGCAAACACCATCCAAGAAGAACGAATCGGATCCGCCATCCGCACCGCAGCCCTAGGAATAGAACGAACACTCGGAACCAACCCGCCCACCTAAACCAGCCACCCACCCGGACAAGCCATCCCCCTCCCCCCACCGGGGACGCTCATCCCATCCTCGACCCGCCATTAACACTCACCACCTGGCCGGTTACAAGGCCGGTCTGTTCGGTCCGAGCGGCTTGAGGAGCAGCTGCCTGCACAGCCCGGCCATGAGGGAGGTTGAGGGTGCTTCCCGGCCGGTGTGCCGGCTCCTATCTTGGCGACTGCCGTCACCGCAAACTGTTCACGCTAGAAAGTCGGCGACGAGAGTGTTGAAACGGTCACGGTGTTCGATTTGAGTCCAGTGGCCGCACCTGCCGAAAACGTGCAACTCGGAGTCGTCGATCAGTTCGAAAAGCCGCAGAGAAGATGCGAGTGGCACCACGCGATCCTCCCTGCCGTGCACGATCAGGGTCTTGTGCCCGAGCTTGGAGATCTTCGACTCGTCGGAGGCCAGCGCGTCCACCCAGCGCTGGCGGGGAGCGGGGAACATGGAGGCGAAAGCCTCTTGAACTCCGGGCAGCGTCGCTGCACGGAGGCGCATCTCGGCCAGTTCGTCGCTGACAAGCGAACGGTCGTAAGCGAACAGGTCAAGCAAGCGGCGCATGTTCTCCAAGCTCGGCTCGAAACCCCACACGGCGTCTAGGCCTGCAGTCAACTCGAAGGACACGCCCGCGCTTCCCATTAAAACGAGACGGTCTACCCTCTCCGGGCTGCGCACGGCGGTGGCGAGCGCCAGGGCACCTCCGAAACTGTTACCCACCAAAGAAGCTTTCTCCAACCCCAGCGAGTCCATCAAACCGTTGAGATGGGCAACCCAAGTGTCCAGGCTGTAGCGGATGTCCGATGGCCGCTCGGTGAGCCCGAAGCCGACCAGGTCCGGAGCGATCACCCTGAAGTGCTCCGAGATCGGACCGATGTTGAGACGCCAGTTAGCCCAGGCTGTCACCCCCGGTCCTGACCCGTGCAACAAAATGACCGGCTTTCCCGCCCCGACGTCATGGTAGTTCGTTTTTATACCGGCGGCATCGATCCAACCGCCCACTTCGGGGTCGTCGTCTTGTGCAGTGGTCATTGCAAGCTCACTTTCTACTATTTGGCGGTCCCTGCCGATATGGTCGTGGAACCCACCCCGACCCGAACGCCGCTTCACGAAGATCGACGACGGCCCGTTAACCATAATCTCCCACACGTCGGCCTCGGCCAGCAGAGGCTCCAACGGCCCGTACCCTACGAGGTTCCGGAGAGCTTTCTCAACAGCGGCCTCAGGATCGACGATGTCGAAAGGCCGTCGGCAGGCTGGCGAGATGCCGGACTCTTCGGTGAGTAGATGGTCAGCGCTGTTGAGCCGTGCGCGGACCTGCCAGTAGGCCGTCTAAGAAGGTTGAGATGAGCCTTTCGTTTTCTAGCTCGGTCACGATATCCACGTGAGGCATTCGTGGCTCGCGACCCTCGGCTGCGAACTCGCGCCTGTCGACTATCAACATCCCCCTGTTGATCTCCGAGCGCAGCTCCACATCGACCGGAGCTGAGAAATACCCCGACACGAGGCTCGGGTCCAAAGCGACGAGCGCTGCGCTCGGGTCGTGCAGGGGGCAGCCGGGGCGTCTGTGGCGACTCGAGTAGAACTGTAGATAATGCTGGAGAATGTCCCAGCAGAACCTGCCGGCGGAGGTTTGGCTGCGTTCGATCCTCTCCAGTTCTTGCGGGCCGAGCCAAGCCGACATCGTGACGTCCAAGCCAACTTGAGTGACAGGCCACGGCGATTCGAAGACTAGCTTGGCAGCCTCGGGATCGTGGGCGATGTTCGCTTCTGCGTATGGGCTGATGTTGCCGGGATGGTCGACTGTCCCACCCATGAGCACTACCTTTTCGACCATCAAAGCCACGTCGGGTTCGAGCATCAAGGCCAGAGCGAGATTGGTGAGCGGACCCGTCGCGACGATCGTGCATTCTCCGGGGTGGTCGAGCACCGTCTGGACTATCTGCAGCGCCGCTGGGATGTCCGAAGGTTCCCTCCCTGAGCGCAGCCGTGGCGCCCTCCCGCCTAGGCCGTCTTCTCCGTGCACTATTGCAGAGATGTCAACTGGTTGAGCTAGCGGCCTGCGCGCTCCGACAGCGACGGGCACACCGGGACGCCCTCCCAGGTCCATGACGGACAATGCGTTCTTCGCCGCCGCGTCCGCTGTGGCATTTCCGTGCACCGTGCCGACCGCGAGGATCTCCACCTCCGGTTGGTGGCACAAGTACAGCCCGGCCAGGGCGTCGTCGATTCCGTAGTCGCCGTCGAGGATCAACTTGATAGCAGGCATGACGCTCCGATCACAGGGTTGCTATGACGACGGCCAAGATGCCCGCGAGGAACACACCGTCGAAAGTGCCAGCTCCGCCCACGGAGGCTATGGGCGCGCCCAGATTCCTGATCCTGGGCAGGTTCATGATGTCAGCACCTATGAGCGTGCCGAGCGTGCCGCACACGTAAGCCAGGGCTGCTGTAGCGGGCGCTCCAACGAGGGTTGCTACGATCGCAGCGGTTACCGGGGGTATGAGAGCGGGAGTGACGATCCCTATCCCAGCGACGGGTCGTGCAACCAGACGCATGACAAACGCTACGCACGCGACTGCGACGAGGGCGTGGAGCCAAAGATGGTCGTGGTAGATTAGGTAGGCAGAGACGGCCGTGGGTATCAGGGCTCCTCCCACGTTGACCGCCAAAACCGTCTTGCCCGTATGGCGGATCGTAGGCACCCGGTAGCGGACTCCGAAAGCAACCACGTGGGCTGTTTCCACCCGCTCCTCGTCTGGAAAGTGCGCCACTGGGATGTTGACACGACTGCCCAGGATGCTGGCGATTATGATCAACTGGAACCAGCCGACCGAAAGGCCGACCCGCTCGTATGCGTATCCCGCGACGTTGATCAAGATCAGCGCGATCAGCATCAGCACGAACAAGCTCCCGACGAAAGGAGCCGTGACCGGCCAGTACCCGAAGCGGTCATTTCTACGGTCCGGCCGGCGCGAACTGCCTTGACTCATAGCATCTGGCTCATCGCATAGTGAGCTCTACCGGGAGTTGGTACGTCCCCCGCGACAACAACCGGGCCGTTCATGAGACCGGCCGACGGACGATCTCAGCAAGCGAGGTGGGCGACAAACCCACTGAAACTTGCGCTGCGCCAGCTGCCACAGCCAGCTTCACTGCCGCTTCGATCTGATGTTCGCAGGCAAGCGCGTGGCACAGCACGCCGGCGAAAGCGTCTCCCGCACCAACGGTACTTTCCACTTTCACCTCGTAGGCGGGCACGCTGTGGACGCCCTCAGCGTCCACATATACCACCCCCTCAGCACCCAGCGTGACTATCAGCTTCGGGAGCCGTCGAGATGCAGGTCCATCCCCAACAAGCCACGAGCCTATATCCTGCGCAAGGCGCTCAACCGGAATCTCAGGTTCCTCTGTGGGGTTCGACCCGCCGGACCACTTCTTGGCGGTATTGGTTTGGGCGAAACGCCTACGGGAAAGGCGTCCAGCCAGGGCGACAGCCTCGGAGCGGTTTACGACGACAACGTCGGCTCTCAAAAGCACAACCTCCAAAGTCTCGTCGGCAGCGGCGTCCAAAGGTGACGCGTTGACCACGGTAATCAAGCCCTCAGACCGTGCCGCGCCCAAGGTGGCCTCGACGCTAGCAAGGGGCACTTCCAAACAGCACAGCACAACCCGATATGCGCCCTGGTCCAAAGCCTCCGCCTCGACGGGCTTTGCGCAAGAGTTCGCCCCCGGGTGAACGACGATCGTGTTCTCGCCGTCATCGTCCACCGTGATGAGGGCCACACCGGTGGGTGTCTCGGGCACGATTTGCACCATCGAGCGCTCTACGCCGGCTCGGTCTACGTCCGCTAAGAGCAGCTTCCCAGCCCCGTCGTCGCCGACCGTCCCGGCGATCGACACCCTTCCACCCGCCGCGGCGACCGCGACAGCCTGGTTTCTTCCTTTACCTCCGGGGTAGCACTGATAGTCCCGTGACAGAACAGTCTCCCCTGACCTTGGCAGGCGCTGCACCCGAAGTACATGGTCGACGTTGAGCGAACCGAACACGAGCACGCCGGGGCGTTGGTCTGCCATGTCCCTATTCTCCTACGCGCCGGGATGCGGATCGTACGCAGCCCGGAGGATCTGGTTCTGGCTTTACGCAACCCAACAACAAATCTACTTGCTTTTTCAAGATGTTTCTTATATTTTCATTGTATGAAGGTAGTTCTTGGAGATGTACTTGTAGAGAAGGTATCCTCCAACGACGAAGAGAGGCAACGGCTGCGCGAAGAGGCAGCGACACTTCGGGCTGTCGCTCACCCCGGTGTTGTAAGCCTGGTATCTGCGACAGACGGGCGTATATCTTTGCGACGCGTCCATGGCAGAGACCTCCGCGCCGTGCCAACTCAAGCCCCGCACGTGACTGCCGCGTGGGGCGCAGCCTTGTGCACCACCGTAGGGGACCTGCACGGAATCGGATGCGTTCACGCGGCAATCACCGCCGAGCATGTGATCTTGGACGCCGACGGCCACCCGGTGCTATGCGGTTTCGGAAGTGCACGCTGGCCCAGGGACCCAACCGAGCGTCACCGGCTGGCCCGCCTTGACCGTAGGGCTGTGGCATCTCTCATTGAGGACCGTCTCGTCGACTACCTGCCAAGAAGATCCTCGATAAAAGGCCGTGGCTGTGTGCGTATCACAAGGGTCCGTAAAGCCACCAACCGCAGCGTCGACAGGGCACTTAGCCGAATGCTAGAAGACGCGAGCGGGGGGCGAGACGAAAGCTGGCTGCGGGAACTGGCAAGGCGCCTATCGAAGTACTCCCGAAGTTCGCAGGCTGACACGGTTGGCGCCGCCGGACCGCCAGGCCGCATGCCCTCCGGGGACAGCGTCGAGGAAGGTCCAAGCAGCGCCAGGTCCGGAGGCGGTCAAGTAGAAACCCGGTTACCCAGTGCGCCCGGGGCGCTTCGGGCCCGCGTGCGGGCTAAGCCTCAAGGAAAGTTCGTTGGCTTGGCCCTAGTAGCGGCCGTGGTGATGGGGCTAGTCGTCCGTGTCACCGTCTGGGGCAGGACCGACCCGCAAAGCCGGACTGCGAACAGCGCCCGGACAGTGACCGTTGTCGGACCTTCCGGACCTTTGGAGCTGTCAACCAGCTCGGCGGGGCCCCTATCGCTCACGTCGGGACGCTGGACGTGCTCGAAGGTGATGCCAGCCCTGCTCGACCAGGGCAGCGGTAACATCTGGGCCTTCCCGGCCTGGCCGGGTCCCGGCGGAGTTGCCCGGGGAAGAATGATCGCTCATGTCCCGGGCGCCGTGGCATTGAGGAGCATTCCCAGTCGACACGATTGTGACATTCTTGCAGCCACTACTAGGAGCGGGTCGTTGGTGACGCTGAAGGTTGGAGACTCCCCGTGAGGTCCCCGAACGCGAAGCCTCGCTTAGAGCTCGCAGGCTTGGGATGCGCCGCATCCCTTGCCTGGGTCATCGTTTTCGTCGAAGGGCGAACGTCTCTCGCACCGCCGTCAATCGGCGACCCCGCCACCTGGGTGGGCTGGTATGAAAAGTCGGGGCCGGTCGTCGGGGTTTTCTCATTGTTCCGCCTAGTCATTCTCGGCGTCTTAGCCCTCTGGGCGCTCGGAGCTTTCGGCCTGGCTGCAGCCAGCTTGGGGCGTCCCGGCCACCGTCTCGCTATAACGACTGCCAGAATATTACGCTTCGTTCGCCTACCCGGCTCCGCCACCATGATCTCCCTCGCCGTCGGGCTTTCCGTGTCGGCGGCTGCGCTCGGCGCATGCGGCGCCACCACCGGGCCGAGTTCGACTTCTCCTCAAACTCCACTGCTGATGAACCCTTCGCACGTGGCTGCCCATGCCACCGCACCGCTCGCTCCTACATCCAATAATGAGGTAGAGCGGCTACGACAGGCTGGCACGACCGAGCGAACCCGAACACAGGCACCGTCGCCGACACAAGCGACGACCCCGGCGAAACCAACCGTCGCTTCGGCGCAAGCCGCCACTTCGGCGCGACCGGCGCCGGCCAGCGGACTGTGGGTAGTTCGCCCCGGCGATGACTTATGGTCTATCGCCGCTGACACCCTGCGACTTCGTCTGGGCATGCAACCCGACCGCCAGGAGGTAGCGACATACTGGTTGGCGGTGATCGCCGCCAACAGGGCCACCCTGCCGCACCCTGATGACCCGAGCCTGCTTTACGCCGGGGACGTAGTGATCCTACCCGCGGCTGACCCCGCGGCTGCCCCTGCGGTCACCTCCGCCGGCTGACCTCCAGCTGACCCCCAGCTGGCGTCCGATGCCGAAGACGCGAGCGGCGCTGCGCTCAGCCGTCGCCGCACGGTCCGAGACGCTGTTAGAAGCCGGGATCGACCAAGCGCAGAGCGACCTCGTTCGCCAGAAGGCGGCCTTCGCGGGTGAGGGAGACCCGCCCGGGCGAGGCGGGCTCCACCAGGCGGGCCAGCACGGGGTCCTCCCGCCAGCCGGGCAGGCTGGATTCGGGAACACCGTTAGAGGTGCGAAGTGCGAGCAGCAAACGCTCAGCTCTGCGCTGCGACGCGTCGAGGCTTTCACCGCAAGCCTCACCGTCACCGCCGGAGGCGACGAGAGCAGCGTAGCGCTCCGGGGTCCTGACGTTCCACCATCGTCGCGAGACCCCCGTGTCAGGGTTGACGGCGTGGGAGTGGGCCGCGCACCCGATGCCCCGGTACTCGCCGCCAGCCCAGTAAAGCTGGTTGTGACCGCACTCGGAGCCGGGCGCCGCCCAGTTGGAGATCTCGTACCATCGAAGGCCGGCGGCGCCGAGAAGGTCGTCGGCTAGCAGGTACTTGTCGGCCTGGTCGTCCGGGTCGGGGTGGCGGCTTCGGTCCCGAGCCAGTGGCGTGCCCGCCTCGACGGTGAGGCTGTAAGCGCTCACATGTACTGGCGGCGGGTCCAACGCGAGTACCGCTTCGACGGTACGCGCCCAATCCGAAACCGTCTCAGCTTTCCCGCCGATGATCAGGTCTACGTTGAACGCTCCGGCGAAGCCGGCCTCGCCCGCCGCCGCAGCAGCTTTAAGCACTGACTCCGGGTCGTGGCGCCGCCCCAGGGATGCCAGGACGTGAGGGAGCATCGACTGCACACCGAACGACAACCTGTTGACACCAGCCGCCCTGTAGGCGGCCAGCTTCGCCGTGTCGACCGTCTCGGGGTTGCATTCGACGGTCACCTCGGCGCCAGGCTGGGTGGGGATCAACTCCAGGATGGAACACAGAAGGTCGGCGCCGATGAGCGAGGGGGTTCCACCTCCGAAAAAGACCGACGTCGCAGGACGGCCCTCGGTAACAAAACGCCCGACGGCTGCCCTGCACGCCTCGACGTACCCGCCTACCAGGTGGGCCTTGTCGGTCCAGGTGGCGAAAGCGCAGTAGTCGCAACGCGACGCGCAAAACGGGATGTGCACGTACACCCCGAAAGGTGTTTCCTCGGCCATGGTGCTAGCCGCCGGATGCGGGGGCCACCAGGCCGACCCGCAGCGCCGAGAGGAGCACGCCGGCGGCTACAGCCGCTGTCTCCGTGCGCAGGACAGCCGCGCCGAGACCTACAGTCGCCGGCGCGTCGGCAAGCTCGTCGTCACTCCACCCGCCCTCAGGTCCGACCAGCACGGTGCGAACCTCACGGCTCACACCCGGCGCCCCCGGCTGCGCGAGTGCCACCCCGGACGGTGACGCCCCGGCGAGCAGCGTCCGCCACCCCGAGGCTATCTCGATTTCGGGAAGCCAGCACTGGCGGCTCTGCATGAGGGCGGAGCGAGCAACGCGCTTCAGACGCTCCAGGTGCCTGTCGGACCTGGAGGCGTCCCAGCGGACCACGCAGCGCGCGGAATCAAAAGCCACGATCCTGTCCACGCCTAACTCTGTGAGCTTCTGGACGGCCCACTCGGGGCGGTCGCCTTTGACCGGTGCGAACCCTACGGTGAGCTTCGGGCAGCGCTCCTGGTGGCGTGACAGCGGACCGTCGACGCGCAGCGCTCCCCGGCCCGCGTACACGCAGCGGGCGTATCCACCCCGGCCGTCGGTGACCCCGACAGGCTCCCCCGCTCGCAGCCTCAGCACACTTTCAAGGTGGTGGACGTCGGACGCGTCCAGCGCCGGATCGGAAATGTCGTCGACCAACACGTGGGCTTTCGCCACCGCCGTGTCACCGCCCTGGTGACCGCCGCCGGGGACCGCGCCGGCTACTTGAAAGCCCCCCGCAGCTTGGACATCAAGCCTCCCTCGGCGTGAGCCACAGTTTCCCCTCGCATCTCCGCAAGACGTCTTAGGAGCTCTTCTTGGTCTTTGCTCAAGTCTTCGGGAGTGTCGACGGCTACCGTGACGACCAGGTCCCCGCGGCCTCGTCCGCCGAGGTTCGGAACGCCGCGCCCGCGCAAGCGGATCTCCTTGCCGTTCTGGGAGCCGGCTGGTATCTCCAGCTCCTCGACACCGTCGAGGGTGTCGAAAGCAACGGTCGTTCCCAGGGCCGCCTGGGTCATCGCGACGTGCACGACCGCAGCGAGCTCCGAGCCGCGCCTGGAGAACACCGGGTGCGGGCGGACTCTCAAATGCACGTAAAGGTCCCCTGGGGGACCGCCGCGAAGACCTCCTGCGCCCCTGCCGGGCAGTCGCAGCGTCGCCCCGTCGTCGACCCCTGCGGGAACGTCCACCACGAAGCTCTGCTCCACCCGCCGGCGTCCCTCGCCTTTGCAGTCCGGGCACGGAGAGGGTATCTCCTCTCCTGTGCCCCCGCAGCGGGTGCAGGGCGCTGACGTGACCATCTGGCCGAGGATCGACTGGCGGACCTTGCGCACCTCGCCTGAACCGCCGCACGCGCTGCAGCGGATCGGCGTGGTACCCGGCCGGGCGCCGCTGCCCGAACAGGTCGAGCACGTCTGGGGCAGGCGAACGGTGATCTCGTGCTGCACGCCGAAAACTGCGCCTGCGAAATCGATGGTGACCGTCGCCTCGGCGTCCTCGCCTTTGCGGGGACCGCTGCGGGAGCGGCCACCTCCGCCCATGCCGCCCGCCCCGAAAAAAGCGTCGAAGAGATCCCCGAAGCCACCTCCGAACCCGCCGAACGGGTCGGCTCCCCCAGCCCCGGCACCGGCACCTCTGGGCACGGACCCGAACATGTCGTACTGACGTCGCCGTTCGGGGTCGCGTAATGTCTCGTAGGCGAGGTTGACCAACTTGAAGCGGTCCTCCGTGGAGGGGTCTCCCTGGTTCGCGTCGGGGTGCAACTCGCGGGCCAGGCGAAGGTACGCCTTCTTTATGTCGTCCTCGCTGGCGTTTCGCGGGACGCCGAGTATTGCGTAGAAGTCGTCGGAAGAAGCCGCCGGCAAGAGTCGTTACCTTTCTTCGGAGCCTTTGCTCAGTGCCTGGCTCAGCTTTCTGCTCACTACCCCAACAGCAGCGAGCGTCTGTTCATAGTGCATCCTGGTAGGACCCAGTATCCCCACTGTACCGGCCCGCTCTCCTTCGATGCGGTACGGCGCGACGACTATCGAGCAGTCCGCCAGCGGCACGACACCATGCTCGGCTCCGATAGCAACGCTCAGCCCGCTGTCTATCACGTCCTTGATGAGGGTGACCAGCACGTACTGCTGCTCGAGGATGTCGAGGATGTTACGGATGGTCCCCACAGCGTCGAAAGCCGCTGCGAGGTGCGAGGCGCCGCCCACGAAAACTTGGGGGGAGTGCGACCCGCCCTCCCCGTCGCCGTACAAGGCTCGCAGCGAAGCTTCGACGATCGTCGCGACCTCGTCGTTGTCGACTCCCCCCACGCCGACTTCGCCAACGCGTGACCCGCCCGTCCCTGAGAGGTCCATCCGGGTGCCGAAAGTGGACCCGACCATCAGCGCCGACAGGCGCTCCGACACTGCAGCCGCCATCGCCTCGTCGCAGCCGGCGGGCACTTCGACGGTTCGCTTCTCGACCGCCCCGCTCGCCAGGACGACCACTAACAAGGCGACGGTCGACGACAGGCACACCAGCTGCACTGAGCGCACCCGGGCGGGGTCCTCGGCGTCGCGGACCACGACCGCCGCGTAGTCGGTCAGCCCGGCTAGGAACTTGCTCGTATCCGCGAGCATCCGCTCCAGCTCGCCGTGAGCGGAAGCGAAGAACGTCCGGATCTGCTCGGCGTGGGCTTCGTCGAGGTGGGCGGAGGGAACGAGGTGATCGACGAAGAAGCGGTAACCCTTGTCGGTAGGCACCCGCCCGGCGCTGGTGTGAGGCTGAACGAGGTAACCGTCGCGTTCCAACGTGCCCATCTCGTGCCGGACCGTCGCTGGGGACACGCCCATGCCGTGAGCGCGTGTCACCGAAGCCGAGCCGACCGGCTGGGCTGTCTGAATGTACTCCTCCACTACCGCACGGAGGATCGCGGCCTTTCTCTCGTCCAACACGTTGGCTCTCAACGATATCGACTGGCGGCGCCAATCGGCGGCACCTATTCCTCCAAGCGCAAAGCCTGGATGAACGCCTCTTGAGGGACTTCCACCCGGCCGATGTTCTTCATCCGCTTCTTGCCCTCCTTCTGCTTTTCGAGCAGCTTGCGTTTACGGGTGATGTCACCCCCATAGCACTTGGCGAGAACGTCCTTGCGCTTCGCTTTTACCGTCTCCCGGGCGATCACCCGGCCCCCGATGGCAGCTTGGATAGGCACGTCGAACATCTGGCGTGGTATCAGCTCACGCAGCCTTTCGGTCATTTTCCGGCCGTACGCGGACGCCTCCGAGCGGTGCACTATCGCCGAGAACGCGTCGACGGGCACCCCGTTGAGCAGGATGTCTATCTTGACCAGGTCTGCTTGGTCCGTCCCGGACTGCTCGTAGTCGAGGCTCGCGTAGCCTTTCGTGCGGCTCTTGAGGGCGTCGAAGAAGTCCATGACCACCTCGGCTAGGGGTATGCGGTAGACGAGCTCAAGGCGCTCCGGCGAGATGTACTCCATGCGGACCATCTCCCCCCGCCGGCTCTGGCAGAGATCCATCAGAGTCCCGGTGTACTCGCTCGGGGTGAGGATCGTAGCTTGCAGGTAGGGTTCCTCGATCGATTCAAGCTTTTGAGGTTCGGGCATCTCTGAGGGGCTGTGCACGACGACGGTGGTGCCGTCGGTGAGATGAGCCAGGTACTCGACGCTCGGCGCTGTCGCGATCAAAGACAGGTTGAACTCGCGCTCGAGGCGTTCCCTCACGATCTCCATGTGCAACAAGCCGAGGAAACCGCAGCGGAAGCCGAAGCCGAGCGCCCCTGAGGTCTCCGGCTCGTAGGTGACCGACGCGTCGTTGAGTCGGAGCTTCTCGAGCGCCTCGCGCAGGTTGGAGAACTCGTCGCCGTCTATCGGGTACAGCCCGCAGAACACCATCGGTTTGGGGTCCCGGTACCCTTCCAGAGCGGCTTTGGCCGGGGCGCCCGCAGACGTCACCGTCTCGCCGCTGCGGGCTTCACCCACGTCTTTGATGCCGGCGATGAGGTAGCCGACCTCTCCCGGTCCGAGCTCGCCGACCGGCTCGTTTGTCGGGGTGCGCACCCCGATCTCCTCCACGTCGTGGACACGCCCGGCCTGCATAAAGCGGACACGGTCGCCGCTTCTCAGGATCCCGTTGACGACCCGCACGGCGCTGACCACCCCTCGGTACTGGTCGTAGTAGGAGTCGAAGATGAGCGCCTGCAGCGGCGCGGACGGGTCTCCCGACGGGGGCGGGATCCGCTCGCAGATGGCGTCTAACAGCTCGGGCACACCAGAACCCGTCTTGGCGGAGATCCGCAGTATCTGCGACGCAGGCACTCCCAGAACCTTTTCGATCTCCGCGGCGTAACGCTCCGGGTCAGCAGCAGGAAGGTCGATCTTGTTCAACGCGGCGACGATCTCAAGGTCGTTCTCCAAGGCCTGGTAGGCGTTGGCGAGGGTCTGAGCTTCGATGCCCTGCGCTGCGTCGACGAGCAGGACGACACCCTCGCAGGCCGCCAGGCTGCGGCTCACTTCGTAGCCGAAGTCGACGTGGCCCGGGGTGTCGATCAGGTGGATGGTGTGGCCTTTCCAGCCGACCCGGACGTTCTGCGCTTTGATGGTGATACCCCGCTCGCGCTCGATGTCCATCGAGTCGAGGTACTG
This sequence comes from Actinomycetes bacterium, assembly GCA_021799445.1. Classification (GTDB taxonomy): domain Bacteria; phylum Actinomycetota; class Acidimicrobiia; order Acidimicrobiales; family Palsa-688; genus JAJZAM01. The sequence continues at coordinate 19,790 of JAJZAM010000010.1, read as the reverse complement.
CTCGCGCATGTCCCTGGCGTCCACCGCGCCTGTCAGCTCGAGGATTCGGTCCGACAGGGTCGACTTGCCGTGGTCGACGTGCGCAACGACGCTCAAATTCCTGATTTTCGCGAGGTTCACTAGTCGACCATCTTCGGAGCTGTAGAAGGTTTCAACGGGAAAAAAAGGGCGCGAGGTGCTGCTGGCAGACCTCCCGGCGGCATATGGTTGGCGCATCGAAAACGACTACCAGCCCGCCATCACGATATCTGCTACCTACGGTACCGCCGGTAGCGTCATCGCGCCGACCCTGGCTGAACGCCTCGGCGTCGCCTTCGTCGACCGGCTTTTAAGCGTCGACGACGCCACTAGCACGTCGAGCCCGGCGCGCTCAGAAGAGGGCCTCGTCGGCGGCGAAGCCGAGGCAACCCCGGCGGGACGCTTTCTCAGCTACTTCGCCAGAGTAGCGACCGTCGGCACCGTCGTAGCCCCCGACCCGCTCGTCGACACCGACGAGGCTATCAAGGCCCGCTGCGAGTCGGCGCTGGCCGGCATAGCGCAAGGCGACGCGGGCGTGGTCCTAGGCCGCGCCGCAGCGGTCGTTCTAGCGGCACGTCCCCGAGCTTTCCACGTTCGCCTCGACGGCCCCGTAGCGAGGCGGATCAAGATGGCCTGCGAGATAGAAGGCTTAGACGAGGCCACGGTCCGGCGCCGCCAGGAGGAAGCCGACCGGGCGAGGACCCTGTTCGTAAAGCGCCTGTACCGGGTCGACCCGGCCAACCCGGCGCGGTACCACATGGTCCTTGACAGCACCGTCCTCGGGGTCGACGCGTCCGTGGACGTGATCGCCGCCGCAGCAGGCGCTTTTTTCTCCAGGTTCCCGCCGGCTCCCACCGGGCAGGACGCCTCGGGGTGATCTTCGACCGCCCGGCGGCGTGGATCCTGTCGCACTTGGACAACGTCAAGTCCCTGGCGGTCCTGCCCCTTTGCTGGGCCTACCGCATAAGCGACCAGCGCAACGTCATAGACGCTGACACTCGACGCTGGGCGGAGCTCCTGTGGCTGCCCGAAGATGACAGGGGGCGGATGCTCCCCCGGCTGTTGTTCGCGTTCCCGGAGTTCCGCTGCGTGTTCTACCACCGTCTAGCGTCGGGTAACCCCACGGGAGCTCTCGCAGCCCGCGTCGCTAGGCACCTGTGGCGGGGCGTGGCGGGCGTCGACCTGGGCGACACGCCGATAGGCCCGGGTCTGTTCATCTCCCACGGACAGTCAACGATCCTCTCAGCCGAGTCGATAGGCGCCAACCTGCAGGTCCACCAGGGCGTTACCGTCGGGTGGGACTACCGGTCCCCGGGACGGCCCGTGATAGGCGACGACGTGTTCATAGGAGCGGGAGCGAAGATCCTAGGCGCCGTCAAGGTAGGTGACGGCGCCCGGATAGGCGCCAACGCGGTGGTATTACAAGACGTCCCCGCTGGCGCGACCGCCGTCGGCGTCCCAGCAGTGGTCCGCTGCCGGGCGTCCGGCTCCTGATGCTAGAATGCTGGCTCCGCCGGCACGGCTCGTCTGCCGGACTTTCATACGAGGTGAGCTGAACCAAGTGGCCAACATCAAAAGCCAGATCAAGCGTAACCGCACCAACGAGGCGGCGCGTTTGCGTAACAAGGCGGCCCGATCCGAGGTCAAGACGCGCATCAAGACCGCCGTGTCGTCGGCCGCTGCCGCCTCGGAGAGCGCCGCTGAGGACCTCCGCATGGCCGTCAAGCGTCTGGACAAGGCCGCCGCCAGGGGGATCATCCACAAGAACCAGGCTTCTAACCGCAAGTCCCGTCTGGTCAAGAGGATCAACGCTCTAACCAGCCCGGAGGCCTAGCCGGCGCGATCCCGCCCTCGCCTCCGACTCCAACGCCGCAGCCGCAGCCGCAGCCGAGAAGGTCGTCGCCTACCTGCGCACGGCGGGTATCGCACCCCTGTGACCGCCCCTCGCTGCGGGTGTCGCCCGCGCCAGGCGGCACAGGCGGGCTACCAGAACCTCCAGGACGGCCTCTCCCGGCCAGGAGCTGGCGCCTTTGAGGTCGGCGTCCGCGTCGGCTACCAGCCCGATCGCCTCGGCTATGTTCGCCGAACCCCACTGGCGGGCGGCTCGTAGAGCCTTCTTAGCCGGGAAGGTGCTGCGCCCGGGTGCTATGCCCATCGCGACGGCCGCTTCGGCCTCGGTAGATATAGCCGGGCTGTCCACCCGCATGAGCCCCGCAACGTGGCGCGCCAGGATGGACAAGACCACCAGGGGATGCCTCCCGCCCGCCCCGAGCATCCGGTGCAGCACGCCCAGAGCCGACGCTGCGTCGCCGGCGTCGATGGCGTCGGTGAACGCCCACGGGGTGACCGACCCCGCCTCGCCCAGGTACACCTCAACCTCCCCGGGACCGAGTTTCGCTCCCGGCCCGTAGGCGGCTTCGAGGAGCTCCAACAGCCCGACGACGCCGCTCACGTCTTCCCCCAGGTGGCTCCTGACGAGGTTTTGGGCGTCCCGGTCCAAGCGGACGCTGGCGTGGCCCAACCGGTCCGCGAGCCAGTCCCCAGCCTGTCGGGCGTCGACGGTGGTGGACACGACGATCCCCTTGGCTTTCGCGACCGCGACGAGCTTCGGGGCGGTCTGGCCGCCACCGCCGGCTAGCACCAGCGAAGTCGTCGGCAGAGGATCCTCCAGGTATCTGAGCAGCGGTTCGACGTCCTCGGTGTTGTAACGGCCGGCTGAGCGGACGACTATCACCCGTCTGGAGACGAGCAGCGGCGGTGTCAGGCACGAGTCGGCTACAGCGGCGAGGTCGACTTCGTCGCCCTCGTAGTCTTCCAGGGCGAGCGTGCGGTCCTCCCCGCCCAGCAGCTCCCCGATCGCCTTGTCTACGGCCTCGCCGACGAGGGTCGGGTCGTTGCCCTCGACGAGCACGACTGGCGTCACGGTAGCGTCGCTTCGGTCGGAGTCGGTCTCATCGTGCGTCGAGGATCGCGGCGACCGTGTCCGCCACGCGCCTAGCTGAGCGCACGTCGTGCGCCCTTAAGATCCGGCATCCCAGGCTGACCCCCACTGCGTGCGCTGCGATCGTAGCTTCGAGGCGTTCGGCGACTTCGAGGCCGAAACGCACGCCTAGGAAAGTCTTGTTCGACGCGGATAGAAGCAGCGGCCATCCAAGCCCGGCCAGGCGGTCCGAGGCGAGCAGCAGCTCCGCCGACTGGGATGCCGTCTTGCCCAGGTCGAGGCCGGCGTCCAAGACGATCCGGGTGTCGTCGATGCCGGCTTGGCGGGCGAGTTGAGCCCGACTCACCAAGAAGTCGGCGACCTCGCCGACGAGATCCTCGTAGACGGGTTCCGGGTCGGGGATGCGAGGGCCGAGGCGTATGTGGGTGGCCACGACGGTCGCTCCGGCTGCTGCCGCTTCGGCGAGGTATGCGGGGTCGGCGAAACCGCTGATGTCGTTGCCGACGACCGCCCCGGCCCGGTAAGCCTCTCGGGCGACCGACGCCCGCCACGTGTCGACCGACAGGGCCACGTCGAAACGGCGTCGGAGGGCTTCGACTGCGGGAACTACCCGTTCCATCTCCTCGGCTTCGCTCACCTCCGGGCCAGGCCCTGCTTTCACCCCGCCGACGTCGAGCAGGTCGGCGCCTTCTGCGACGTGCTTGTCAGCCAGAGCGAAGAAGTCGTCCATCTTCCAGTACCGGCCACGGTCGTAGAACGAGTCCGGCGTCCTGTTCAAAATGCCCATGACCAAGGCACGGCTGGTCAGGTCGAAGCTCTTGGCCCCGAGGTGCAAGATCATCGCGTGCGACCCTACACGCAAGATGGGACCTTCCTCGCCGGTGCCGCCTTGGCTTAGAACAGCCTGGCGGTGAGGGCCTTGCGGTAGGCGGCGGTGCGGGGATCTTCCGGCCCGAGGATCTCCAGAAGGTCGATGAACTCCTGCCTGGCGGCATCGTCGCCTCGAACCTTTTCGAGCAGGGCGTCGAGGCGGGCTTCGACACCGTCACCGGAGGTAGCGTGCGCTTCGTCGGCTTCACCTCCCAGGCGGGCTTCGGCTGCGATCCGCCTGGATTCGGGGGACTCCGGCAGCTTGGCGAGAAGGTGCAACGCCTCATCTCGGCGCGCCTTGTCGGAGTGGTCCGCGGCGAGGATAGCTGCGAGCGCCAGCAGAGCCTTCTCGTTCGCCGGTTCAAGGTCCAAGGCGTTGCGCAGCGACGCCTCGTCGTCCCGTTCGATCAGCAGCTCGACCTCGCTCGGCGCCCGGGTCAGGCCGGCCACCCAGGACCGAACAGCCGGTTCGGGCAGGGCGCCGACGAAACTGTCGAGCACTTTGCGGTCCTTGATTGCGTACACGGCCGGAATGGACTGCACCTGGAATGCCGCAGCCGAGCGCGGGTTGGCGTCGACGTCGATCTTTACTAGCTCCACACCGTCTGCTTCTCCGACTACCTTTTCCAAGATGGGGCCCAGGACCCGGCACGGTCCGCACCACGAAGCCCAAAGGTCGACGACTACCGTGACGCTCGTCGAGCGGGCGAGGACGTCGGCTTCGAAGGTGGCGTCGGTTACGTCGGTGACTGTTGACATTTCGCTCCCTACCGGCCGCCGGCGGGCGGCGCTTTAGATCCGATCAGCTCCCATACCCCTTGACTATCCGGACGTGTCGACGCCCGGGGATGCGAGGACAGGCCTCATCGCAATAGTTTTGGGGTCATGAACTCCGGCCAGAGTACCGAAATACCGAGGGGAATCGACGCCGAGCGAGTCAACGCCTGGTTCGCACAGAACGTCCCCGCGGCCCTGCCGCCCCTCTCGTACTCTTTGGTGGCCGGGGGACGCTCGAACCTGACCTACGTCGCTACCGACAGCCGGGGCGACAGGTTCGTGCTTCGCCGCCCGCCGACCGGTCACCTGCTACCCAAGGCGCACGACATGCACAGGGAGCATCGGATCATATCGGCTCTCGGCCCGGCGGGGATACCCGTCCCCCCGGCCTTGGGGCTGTGCGAGGACCCCGAGGTCAACGGCGCACCTTTCTACGTGATGGGATTCGTCGACGGGGTGATCGCCCGCAACGAGGACGACGTAGCGGACCTGTTGGATCAAGACGCCCGCGCTCAGGTCAGCTACGCGCTGGTCGACACTCTCGCGGACATTCACATGGTCGACCCGGACGCCGTCGGGCTGGGCGACCTGGGACGAAGGGACGGCTACGTTGCGCGTCAGCTGAGCCGTTGGTACTCCAACTACAAGGCCGCTAACGACGGCCGCGGGGGCACGCCGCTGGCCTCGATGGAGTCGCTGCATGACCGGCTGGCGGCTTCCATCCCCGACCAGGCCCGTTCGGGGATAGTCCACGGCGACTACCGCTTGGATAACTGTGTTGTGTCTCCTGACGGCCTGCGGGTGCGGGCCGTGCTCGACTGGGAGCTGTGCACACTGGGTGATCCCCTAGCCGATCTAGGCCAGCTCCTGTCATACTGGCCCGAACCCGGCGAGCGGTCATCTCTCGGGCACGCGGCGACTGCTATGCCAGGTTTCGCCAAAAGAGACGAGCTCGTCCGCCGCTACGGTGAACGAACCGGCGTCGACCTGAGCTCGCTCGGCTTCTACGTGGCCTTCGCCTACTGGAAGTTGGCTTGCATCCTCGAAGGCGTCTACGCCCGCTACGTCGGCGGGGCGATGGGCGACGACGGTTTCGACTTCAGCTCCTACCCTGATTCGATCGCCTGGCTCGCTCAGCGCTCGGAGCAAGCCGCGGACGAACTGGGGATCTGAGCGAGCAAAGGCGCTCCACCTCGGCGTGACAGCCCCGTCAGGCTCGACGCCTGGGTCTTGGCGCAGCCCGTGGCCACGCGAGAGCCTCCGCGTGCACCAAAATGGTTGATATGAGCGAGACCCGACCTCCCCTGGCCACGATAAGCGCTTGGCCACCGGTCGAGCGCCCGGTCATGGTGATGTGCTTGGACGGGTGGATCGACGCCGGCGCTGCGGCGGCGGGTGCCCTCGGCGCCCTCACGGCTTCGACGCAGAGCACTCTGGTTGCTACGTTCGACTCCGACGAGCTGATCGACTTCCGGGCCCGTCGACCGACACTGCGGATCGTCAACGGAGTCGACGAGCAGCTCCGCTGGCCTGAGATCACCGTCCACGCATCGGTGAACCGGACCGGTCGCACCGTGCTAACGCTGTCAGGCCCCGAGCCGGACATGCAGTGGCGTCGCTTCACAGCCGAGGTCGTAGCCTTGGCGAGCCGCTTGGAGGTGGAGCTCGTCGTCGGGCTTGGCGCGTTCCCGGCGCCGGTCCCCCACACCCGCCCCGTCCGCCTAGTGGGCACGTCGCCCGACCCGAATCTGGCAGCAAAAGTCGGTGTCCTACCGGCCAGCATAGAAGTGCCGTCTGGGGTTCAAGGAGCCCTTGAAGTGGCTTTCGGCGAGGCTTCGATCCCCGCCGTCGGCCTGTGGGCTCGGGTTCCCCATTACGTCGCCGCTATGCCGTACCCGGCCGCGTCCGCAGCTTTGTTGGAAGGCCTCGGCCGCATCGCCGAGATCGAGGTGGACTCCAGTGCCCTGCAAGCCTCGGCGAGCGTCACCAACCATCAGATAGGCCAGCTCCTAGCCGGCAGCGACGAGCACACAGCCTTGGTGCGCCAACTCGAAGAGCAGGCCGACCAGGAGCTGATGAGCGGTCCTGTCGACTTCGGGGACCTCCCCTCCGGCGATGAGCTCGCCGCCGAGCTGGAACGCTTCTTGCGCGGCGAGGCCTGAGCCGGCCCACTCCCAGCGCCCGGTCCGGTGCGCCGAGTTGTGCGCTACACGACGAGGTTGACGAGTTTGGGAGGGCGGGCGATCACCTTGGAGGGTTTTTTGCCTCCGAGCGCTGACCGGACGCGTTCCGATCTGAGCGCGAGTTCGACAGCTTCGGTCTCGTTGAGGGCGGTGTCGACGTCGAGCTTGTCGCGGACCTTGCCGTTGACCTGCACGACCATGACGATCGTGTCCTGCTTCAACTTTTCGGGGTCAGCCGCCGGCCAGGCCTGGGAGTGCAACGGCTCCTCGTCGGGGTGCCTGCGCTCCCATAACTCGGCCGTGACGTGAGGAACCATCGGCGCCAGCAATTTGAGCATGGAGTCGACGGCGAAGTCTACGGTTTGCTTGCGGGCGCCTTCGGGGGACTGAACGTAGCGGTAGAGCGTGTTGAGCATCTCCATGCACGCTGCGACGGCCGTGTTGTAGGACCAGCGCTCGTAGTCCGAGCAGACCCGGTCGATGAGCCGGTGCACTTGGCGGTCGATGTCAGCATCGGCGGCGGTCTCGGCGCGCTCCACCAGCCTAAAGCTTTCCGGCAGCCTCGAGCTGTCCGGCAGTCTGGAGCTGTCCGGCAGTCTGGAGCTGTCCGGCGACCTGGTGGACATCCTCCAAAGCCGCCCGAGAAAACGGTGACAGCCTTCGATCATCTGGTCCGTCTGCTCGCTCCAGTCGAAGTCGTCCCCTGGCGGACCCACGAACAGATGAAATAGCCTGAGAGAGTCAGCGCCGACAGTGTCGAAGTACTTCTCCGGGGACACGAGGTTCCCCTTCGACTTCGACATCTTAGAACCTTCCATGGTGATCATCCCCTGGGTGAACAGCCGGGTGAACGGCTCGCGGATCTCCGCCGGCGCCAAACCCCTGTCGGCGAGGGCTCTGGTGTAAAAGCGGGCGTACAGCAAGTGCAATATGGCGTGCTCTATCCCGCCTATGTACTGGTCGACTGCCATCCACTTTCGGGCGGCATCCGGATTCACCGGCACCGTGGAATTCCAAGGATCACAGAAACGCAGGAAATACCACGACGAGTCTACGAACGTGTCCATGGTGTCGGTCTCGCGCTGCGCCGGGCCCCCGCACTTAGGGCACGTCGTCTCCAAGAACGCCTTGTGGTGGCGTAACGGAGAGTCCCCTCCCGGCAGGAACTCGACGTCGTCGGGTAACAGGACCGGCAGCTGGTCTTCGGGCACTTTGACGATCCCGTCGGTCGGGCAGTGCAGTACCGGTATCGGGCATCCCCAGTAGCGCTGACGCGACAAGAGCCAGTCCCGCAGCCGGTAGTTGACCTTTCGTTCCCCGATCCGGTTCTCGACGAGCCAGTCGATGGCCTTCTGTTTCGCCTCGGCGGTGTCGGTGACGCCGTCAAGCCAGTCGCTGTTGATCCTCGGCCCTTCTCCTGTGTAGGCCTCTCCCTCCCATCCGGCCGGCGGGGCGACGGTCCGAACGACCGGCAAGCCGTAGGCTGCGGCGAAATCCCAGTCCCTCTGGTCCTCAGCCGGGACCGCCATTATCGCCCCGGTCCCGTAGGTCATCAGGACATAGTCGGCCAGGTAGATAGGCACTCGCCGGGAGTTGAAGGGGTTTATTGCGTACCCCCCTGTGAAAACGCCCCGCTTGTCGAGGGGCCCTTCGCTGGACTGGCGGTCGATGTCGGACTGGTTTCGGACCCGCTCGACGAACGCTTCGACCTCGGCGCGCTGCGAGGCCGTGGTAACCGTCGGCACCAGAGGATGCTCTGGAGCTAGGACGACGAACGTCATCCCGAAAGCGGTGTCTGGACGTGTAGTGAAAACGTCGATCTTCGCCCCTTCGACCCCTTCCACGGCAAGGGCGAACTGGGCGCCCTCCGAGCGGCCTATCCAGTTACGCTGCATCACCTTGACTCGCTCGGGCCAGTCCAGGCCGTCGAGCGCTTCGAGCATCTCGTCCGCGTAGGAGGTGATCCGGAAGAACCACTGCTCCAGGTCGCGCCGCTCCACCAGGTCGCCGCTTCGTTCGCACGTGCCGTCAGCGAGGACCTGTTCGTTGGCGAGGACCGTCTGGCAGCCCGGGCACCAGTTCACCGGGGCGTTACGGCGATAAGCGAGACCCGCGTCGAGAAACCTCTGGAAGATTACCTGATTCCATTTCATGTACTCCGGGTCGTGGCTGTGTAGCTCCCGGCGCCAGTCGTAGCTGGCACCGAGACGGCGGAGACTGGATTTGAGCTCCTCGATACGCGCGTCCGTGAAGGTGCGGGGGTGGATGCCCGTCTTGATGGCGGCGTTCTCAGCGGGAAGCCCGAAGCTGTCGAAGCCGATCGGGCTGAGCACCGCGTAGCCCTGCATCGTGCGCTGGCGCACCAGGAGATCCCCGAACGTGTAGTTGCGGACGTGGCCTTGATGGGCCGGCCCGCTCGGGTAGGGGTACATGCACAGCACGTAGTACGGCGGCCTCGGGTCGTCGTTGTCCACTTGGTAGGCGCCCTCGGCCTCCCATCGGCGCTGCCACTTCGCCTCGACGGCCTGGGGATCGTAGAGCTCTGACATGCCACCAGGGTAGTTACCCTCGACGTGACCCACCGCCATGGCAGGCCTGCTAGAGTCTCAGATGCCTTCTGGGGGCGTAGCTCAGTTGGTAGAGCGCTTGCATGGCATGCAAGAGGTTCGTGGGTTCGATTCCCATCGCCTCCACCACCCCTGAGCAGCACTTTTGTGATCGGTCGGATTACGAGGACGAGGTTGGGGGGCCTAACGGGGCGCCTAACTCGGACGAGAGCTAGCCGAAGAGGGACTCCACCGCACCCACGTGGGCGTCGATCGACGGCTTCACCTGGTGGCGGTAGTGCTGTTCGAGCATCCGCGTCGAGGTGTGCCCGACGACGTCGGCGATCTCCTCGAGCGGCACGCCCGCGGCCGGCAGCAGTGAGGCGGCCGAGTAGCGCAGCTCGTTCGGTGTCCAGTGGCCCTGTCCGGCGCGTTCGGTGATCTTGTCGAATGCGCCGCGGAGGTTGCTCGGATCCAGTGGCGTGCCGATGGTGGTAGTGAAGACGTGGCCTGTGTCGCGCCACCCGCCCGCCGGAGCCTTGAGCTGGTCCTCGCGGTGGCGCTTCCGCTGCGCCCGAAGGGCTTCGGTCACCGGCTAAGGGAGGGTGAGCGGTCGGCGTGACTTCGGCGTCTTGGTCTCGCCGACGCGGGGGCCCGTCCTCTCGCTCTTCAGCGACACCTCGACGGGGAGCCTTCCGGCGTCGAGGTCGACGTCGGACCAACGCAGCCCGGTCTGCTCCCCCGGCCGGAGACCGAGCATCAGGCCGACCACGATCAAGCCCGCCAAGTGGTCGCCAGAGGCCGCTTCTAGCAGCTTTGCCGCCTGCTCCGGAGTCAATGTCCTCCGGGCTGCCGGGCGTCTCGTGGCGGGCATCTCGGATATCCGAGCGACGTTGCGGGCGACCTCCCGCGTCGCTCCGCCACAGCGAGCGCCTGACCTAGGTAGGACCGCACCCGGTTGATGCTCGACCAGCTCTTCCCCGCCTTCGCCATCCCGGCGAGCAGGCCCTCGACGTCCTCCGGTTTGAGGTCGCGCACCCGCCGGTCGCCGAGTGCCGGCTTGAGCCACGCCTCGACCGCCCACCTGGCGTTGTCGACGGTGTTGGAGCTCTTGTCCCCAGAGGCTGCCTTCGCCTCGAGGTTTGCCAGCCACCAGTCGAGGTGCCTTCCGAGGCGGTCGCCGGAGGCGACGGGCAGCCCGGTGGCCTGACTGTGCCGGATCTCGTCAAGTCGGGCCCGGACCTCGGTCTTGGTCCGACCGAATACCTTCGGCCGCCGGCGCTTACCGTTGGGCCCGATACCTAGATCGATCTGGCCGACCCAGCGACCGCGGGCCTCGTCGCGGTAGATAGCTCCCTCGCCATGGCCTCGACGCCGGGCAGGGGACCTGCGGGGGTATTCGTGGTCGCTTGCCTTCACTGATGCCATGGGTCGGGCCTCCTTGAGGGCAAGGCTACAAATCGGCTGGGACCGTCGGCCGGGGTGGACTTGCGGACTCACGGTCGTTTCTATTTCTTCTTGGCGGGCCTCTGCTGAGCCGCCTCCTGAGCTGCGACGCTCTCGACAACGGTCTGCGAGGACGACATCCTGACCGGGCTACCGCCATGCGCTGACTTTCCCGGACTCGCAAACCAGGTGGGCGAAGAGAAGGGCTACGACGGCAGCCCGCTGAACGTCGAAGAGCGCCGTATGAACACCTTCAAGCTCCTCAAGCTGCACGGTTCGCTGTCCTGGCACTGGCTACCAGACAGCGGAGGCAACCCCACACTTCGACGCTGGCGGCCACCCGGGACATTCGACGAACTCTGGGACACCGAAACCAAGCGCCGCCGCCAGGAACTTCCGGCCTACGAGGTCTTAATCGGTCCCCCGGCGAGCCTAAAAGGCCAACGGCTGATGGAGCCAGTCATGCGAGAACTGTGGCGGCGAGCCGCCGAAGCGGTCGCCACTGCCGACCGAATAGTCCTCATCGGATACTCAATACCGCCAGCCGACCACTCCATCATGGGGCTGTTCTCCGACGGCATTCAAGGGGGTGACGTCAAAATCGAGATCGTCAACCTGGCCCCCTCGATCGTCGAGCAACGGCTCATGCGACTTGGTGCATCACCAGATGAGATTGACTGCATCTACGGCGACCATTGCATAGACGACTGGACCACCCGGGAGGTCGACCGGCTGTCTCGCCAAACGGTTACGAAGCTCCGCAACCGTACGGACCTAGACGACGAGATACTGATGTTCTCCAGCGGTCCACGGGTCGAGCGGTTCCGCAGCTTGGAAACACCGGCCAACCCGGCCTCCCCGATCATCATGCACCTCAATTCTCCCCACCTGCAGCTTGCCAATCCTCGGATGTTTGCCGAACTGCGACCCCTCCTTCAGAGTTGTTCGTCTCTGATGGTAGAAGACGAGGGGAGGTGCTCCCGGTGATCGATTACTGGGTGCGGGAGCGGCAGTCGAGAGCCATGATGACACAGCTCCATCTCGTTACATCCGGAAGATAGTTGCCATGAGCACCACTACGCTGTGCTGCTTTTCATTCCGGGGAGGAATTCCGGCCTTGTCCCAATATTTTGATCGGGTCAGCCTTGCGGGGCGTCACTGAAGTGCCGTGTGGGGCACAGCAACTCCAGCAAGCACCGAACGCCACCCGAGGGGTGCTGGGCAGACCGGGGTTCGATTCTTGCTATCGATCGGGGGCTGGTGGCTCTGGCGCTGCAGTCGGTGACGGAGGGGGGGCGGTCCGCTTGGACTTGGTTGCCGTGATTGCCGCCAGAGCGACCACGCCGCGCTCGGCGCCATCGATGGACGCCCACAGTCGACGAGAGTCGTCTAGCGCCGTGAGCATGGGGATCAGGTAGTGGCGGTCCCGGGCGCTCAGTTGCTCGCCGATTTGGTCAGCTCCCCGAGCCATCGCCGCCAGCGTGGCGAAGTCCGTGAGATGACGCTCCTTCCCCGGGTCGCTAGGGATGGAGAACGCGGCTGCCTTGGCGACGAGTGCGCCGAGCATGTTCGGGCGACGGATGGTTCCGACCCTGTCATCGACTTGTACACTCACCGGCTCGGATCGGCTGATCGCCTGCTGGGCGCCAGGCGTGGCCAGAGTGGTTCCACCGGTTACCCCCTTTCTGGAGGCAGCGGTCCGTCCGAGGCTCTGGGGTATCAGCACGTCGATGGTCGCCTTGTCCCTGACCCACCGATGCTGGTGGCCATCGGGAGACACCCCAGCAGAGGTGAAGCCCACGCTCGCTAGCGACCCGGTGAAATCGCTTAGCACGTTGGGCTGTGCTCGCACATCGAGTACGACGTCACCGTCGTTGGTGGGACGGGAGGGCGATAACCCGCGTTCCTGGCAGTACAGATGGACCATCTGACCGCCCACAAGACACCACCCGTCGGGGAAGTCGGCGGCGACGTCGAGCAAGCCGAGCCAGCTCTGCCGTTGGCGTTCCGTCAGTCCGGTGAGTACCACCGTCATCGCCTGGCAACCCGTAGAAGCTCCTCGACCCGGGAATCCTCACGAGCTCGGTCGTGGTCAGCGAGGTCGGCGATAACCAAGCCGAGGGGGGCCGGCCGCGCCAGCGGTCGGTCGATTACGTACAGCCACACGTTGGCGGGATTGACTGCTGCCATCAGGTGGTCGGCCATGAGCTGCTCTAGGTCGCCAGGTCGCACGTAAGCCTCCGCCTCGCGCCCGGCCGACATCTCGGATCGGGCATCGCTGATCCCTGAGGGGACGAGCCTTGGGTCCTGCAACAGTTCGTCCACCCCCGACGGTGAGACAGCTAGGCGGAGCAGCTGTGCACGGCTTCGGAGCCAGGAACGTAGTAACACCGCGGGCCGAGGAGAGGCGAGCAAGGCCCGGTGCTTCGCCTCCAACCGGGCACGCTCGCGATCCGAGATGCCCGCAACGGGCTCACTGGAGAGCAGGGCGATGAACGCCCACGCGATCCGCGGAGACATCGGACGAGCCACCGGGCGCGACCTCGGGATACCGGCCTCGTCGACGAGCAGACGCCCTGCCACCCGGCGCGCCGGAAGATCACCGGCATCTATGAGCTGGCGAACCCGCCGCTCGGACACCCCAAGCTGGGCGGCAACCTCCTTGACTCCGACCTCCATGACACAACTCTACCGTAAGCGGAATACTTGTGATCGGACCAACTGCCCGGAGGAGGCACGGGGAATGCAACGGCTCCGCGCTCGAACTGAAGTTGGTCTGGGGTGCCTAAGTGGGTGCCCAACGCAGAGGGATTCGATGGCATCAACCGGTACCCACCAACACGTCGCAGGGCTCTGACCCGGACTTATTCACATAAAGAGGGACTCGTCGTGACGGACCGGTAGGTAGGAAAGTGCATGGCATGCAAGAGGTTCGTGGGTTCGATTCCCATCGCCTCCACCACCCCTGAACAGGGATTTTCCGGTTAGTCGGGTGGCCGGTGCAGCCGTCTGGAAGGTCCTCGTACGCGTTCCGTGCGCGAAGGATTCCGAGCGTTGACGGTCATGGCCGGTAGCCGGCGGCGCCGAGCAGTCGCTGCATGCATTCCGCCGCGGTGGTGATCCCGGGCCGGACCCGGTGGCGGTAGTGCCGGTAGGCGGTAGTGCCGGTAGATGGTCAGGGGGTCGTCGCCGAGCAGGTCCGCCACCTCCTCGATCGGGGCGCCGGCGGGATGTCAGCGCGCTCTCGCCCCGGAGTGAGATCCGCTGCGAAGATGATCCCAACCCGTTCGGTCAGCTCACCAAGCATCCCAACCGAGTCGGCGACCTTGGATCAAGCGCCAGACTGGCAGAGTCGACGCAAGACCGTCCCGAATCCCGTCGTCACTAGTCGTACTTCGGGTAGGATTGGGGTGATGGCTAGTGACTACGCAAAAGTGTCGGTGAGCTTGCCCGGTCCTTTGGTCGAGCGAATCAAGAACAAGGTTGGTAGCCGAGGCGTTTCTCGTTACGTGGCTGAGGCCCTCGAGCACGAGGAGCGTCGCCAAGCACTTCGCGACTGGCTTTCAGATCAAGACCGAGAGCACGGACCGGTCCCTGATGACGTGACACAGGAGGTTCGCCGCCAGTGGCTCGGCGCCGACAGCGTCGCCAGCTAAGACCCGGTCCCCTCCCTGACGCCGTCTTGTTGGACTCAAGCGCACTGAGTGGGGCGGCCACTGGGCAGGTCCTGGTCCGCGCCGAACTGGCCATGGCAGAAGAGCTCGGAGTGGAAGTGCACGTCAGTAGCGTCACGTTGACCGAATCCCTCCGCGATCACCGCCGTGACGCCCGAGTCCATGCAGTGCTCGCGGGAACCGAGCAACAGCCGGTGACTCCAGAGCTCGGCCGAGCCGCTGGCGAGCTTCTCGGGCAGACCAGGCGAGACGACACCGTCGATGCAATCGTTGCCGTCACGGCCACGGGATTGGGCGCACGGGTGCGCCTCTTGACCGGCGATCCCGACGACATGAATGCGCTCACCGCCGGGATGGCCAACGTGACCGTCGTACCCATCTAGACCGTTGCATGCCCATTTAGACCGTTGCATGAACTATCAGTGTTTGTTTCGTGCTGCCGTCGATTGCTCGATGGCGGTGGCAGTCTGACCCGTTGGAGGGGTGCTGTCTTCGCAGTTCGTCGAGGCGCACCTGGGTGTTCCCATGTACTTCGCCTCTCCTTGCGCGTTCCCACGGTCACCGCGTTTGGGTGGTGTGGAGGTTCCCGCCCCACTGGCGGTACCTGTCTGCATGGCCTCGATAAGGGAGGCCAGGTTGAGCGCGGCGTTGTGGTCCCAGTCGATGACCAGACCGCAGGTGTTGCAACGGTAGGTGCCTTCGGTGAGTGGCAGCTTGGTTTTCACTGCCTTGCACGCCGGGCATGTTCTGCTACTGGGGTACCACCGGTCGGCGACGACGAGGCGCGAGCCGTTCCAGGCGGTTTTGTTGGCGAACTTACGGCGTAGCTCCCCGAACCCGGCGTCGGCCACGGCCCGGTTCAGGCCGGCCTTCCCCCGTCGGCCTCGGCCGTGAACGGCGGCGGTCACGCCTTTGATGGCAAGGTCTTCGACCGCGACCGCCCGGTGGGTTTTCGCCAGCCGCGTGGTGAGCTTGTGCAGCCCGTCGATCCGGGCGTTCGCCATTTTGCGGTGGGTGCGGGCCAGGCGGGCTTTGGATTGCTGGCACCGTTTCGACGCCCGCCGACCCTTGGCAGGCGCCTGTCGTCGGGCGAGCTCGGCTTGTTGGCGGGCGAGACGGCGCCGCCATTTCGACAGGCGCGTCGGGTTCGCCACTTGCTCCCCGCTGGAGAGCACCGCCAGGTGTTTGACACCCTCCTGTGGGATGACCTTACGTTCTACCGGGAGGTTAATGCGGAGAGGTCTGTCTGAGTCGATACGCCCGGATCTCGCTCGGCCGCCTCGTTGAGGAGGTCGCTGCGGGCGGCGACGTCGTTTCCCTGACCAAGCGCGGCAAGGCCGTGGGGACGTCACGACCGGCGAGGAGAGGCACCACCTGCTTGAGCAGTGTCGGCGCCGCCAGAACGGCGCGGCGTGGGTGGCCGCTACAAGCTGCTTCTGTCCGGTGCCGCTCGGCGCGGCCTGGGGCCTACCGGGTCATCTACCGATTGATCGAACAGGCTAGGAGTGGCGTAGGACAGGGTCCGGGGTGTTTTTCGACGCGCTCATACCGCCGACGTGATGAACTATGTCCATGCCCTCCAACATCACCATCGCGCGGACCGCTCTGGACGGGTACCCGGACGTCTACACTCCCCTAGCCCTGTCGACTCTGGAAGCGCTGGCTCCTTTAGACGGCCGTCGCTTCGAGCTCATGGATTCGCGAATGCAACGCCGCCACCGCCGAGCAGCGGAGCGCGAACACCTCAGCTTCCTACCCGAGACCTCGGTGATCGACGGGACCTCTATCACAGTTGCCGACGCTCGAGCCGGCCGCTTCGAGGGAGCGCCGATCCCCCACGACCTGCGCCGCCAGTGGATCCAGGGCACCGGGCCGGCAACCAAGCCCCGCGCGTCCACGCCGGTGGGGTTGCGCAACGTCGCCTACGCGCTGCTGTCAGGGGCCGACGGCTGGATGTTCGACGGCGAGGACGCTCTGGGCCAGGTCGACACGATGTCCTTGGACAACCTCCGGAATTTGAAGCTGGCCTTCGCCGGGGACCCGCTGTTCCACGAGGTCGCCGAGGTTGTCGCCGGGGAGATGAACAGGTGGGCCGTCGGCTTCCACGGCCGGGAGATCATCGCCGATTGGCGGGAGCAGCTGGAAGTTACCACGCGCATCTTCAGGGCCCGCGGCCTGCATCTCGACGATCGCCACATCGCCCACCGAGACGGCCGTGGTTTCTCGGCAAGCATGGCGGACGCTGCGCTCTACCTCGCCAACAACGCAGAGACGTTGCTCTCCCAGAATCGCTCGGTGGTGCTGTACCTGCCGAAGATCCAGACCGCCTCGGAGGCCGCGCACTGGGCCAGCATTCTCGACACGATCGAAGATCACCTCAGCCTCGACCGAGGCACCGTGGTCGCCTACGTCCTCGTCGAACAACTCGAAGCGTGCTTCCAACTCATGGAGATCCGCGCCGCTCTCGGGCGCCACTTCGTTGGTTTCAACACCGGCCGGTGGGATTACATCAACTCGGTGTCGGACGCCCTCGCCTGGGACGCCGGCTTCGTCAACCCCAACATCGACGCGATCACGATGACCTACGGGTACATGCGGGTCTACGAGGATCGCGTCCGGCGCTCCGTGAACACGCCCGACCTGAACGGTCGCTGTGCTCTTTGGCAGGGCGGCATGGAAGCCAACATACCGGTCGGTACCGCCGCTGCCGTGGACGCCGCCATGAAACGAGCGGTGTCGGGAGGGCGGCGAGAGCAGAAGGAGGGCGCCTCTGGCAAGTGGGTGGCCCACTGGAAGATGGTGCACGTCATGCGTCCGGTGTGGGAGGAGGTGGGAGAAGACAACCAGCTCGGCCGGCAGTTCCCTCCGCTCACCTACACGGCCAGGGACGGCGAGGATCTAAGGACCCTCGAGGTCGCGCCTCGTACGGTTCGCGGCGCCCGTGACCTGATCAGCGTCGGCCTGCAGTACGGCAACGCCTTCGGTCGAGGGTTCCAAGCTGCGGCTCTCAAACCGGCCGACTTCTTCGGCGACGACAACGTCTTGTACCTGATGGAGGACGCTGCGACCGGCGAGATCCGCCTGTCCGTGCTGTGGGAATGGCTCCACAAGAAAGCGGCGTTCAGCGAAGACGACCCCGACAGCGGGGTCAAGGCCGGCGACCCGATGACGCGCGAGTTGTTCATGCGACTATTGGAAGAGGAGCACGCCAAGCTCCTGCGAGCCGGCGGTAACGACGTGCACGACGACTCGAAGACCACGACCTTGCCGATCGCGAAAGCGATCGTGGAAGCCTACGTGCTCGAACCCACGAAAGCGCCCTGGTACATCGACCTGCTCAACCTCAACCTCAACGTCACCGAGCTCTCCGTGGCCGAGGAGCGGATCCGAAAGTTCCTCGACGCGTTCGCCAAAGACGGCACCCGCATCACCCGTAACGTCGATTTCGACACCGAAAAATGAAAGAATCCACCATGACATTCGACGACAACGTCGCTTCCGCTCACAGCTACATGGAAAGTGACCGCTTCAGCGGCATAACCCGCCTCTACTCGGCCCGTCAAGTGGCCGAGCAGCAGGGGACCATCGAGAGCGGATACCCGGTCGCCCGCGCGAACGCCGAAGCGTTCTACGACCGTCTGCGGGAGCTCTTCTCGGCGCGCAAGTCGATCACGACTTTCGGTCCCTACTCGCCGAGCCAGGCCGTGACGATGAAGCGGATGGGCATCGAGGGCATCTACCTTGGCGGCTGGGCGACCTCGGCGAAAGGATCGATTCAGGAGGACCCGGGCGCCGATCTGGCCAGCTACCCGCTCTCCCAGGTGCCCGACGAGGCATCGGCGATTGTGCGCGCTCTGTTGACCGCAGACAAGAACCAGACGTACCAGCGGTCGCGCCTGTCCGCAGCCGAGCTTGCGAGCGCGCCCGAACCGATCGACTACCGACCGTTTATCATCGCCGACGCCGACACCGGTCACGGCGGTGATGCTGCCGTGCGTAACCTGATCCGTCGCTTCGTCGAGGTCGGGGTCACCGGCTATCACATAGAGGACCAGCGCCCCGGCACCAAGAAGTGCGGCCACCAAGGCGGCAAGGTGCTCGTCGGAGTGGACGAGCAGATCAAACGCCTGAACGCCGCTCGCTTCCAACTCGACGTGATGCGCGTACCCGGCATCATCGTCGCGCGAACCGACGCCGAGGCCGCGAACCTCCTCGACAGCAGCGGCGACGAGCGGGACCACCCCTTCATCCTCGGGGCGACGCGTGCCGACGTCCCGTCGTACAAGCTGACGACTCTGGCCTTGATGCGGGCCTTCTACAACGCGGGAGCCCGCATCTTCAACGGCTTCACGCTCTACAAGGTCACCGACAAGGAGTACGCAGCGGCTGACGAGTGGCTTGAGCGCACGGGAATCGCCGCCTTGGCCCGTGCCGCAGCCGAAGACACCGCCGGTGCCGACGAGCCCGTCGTGGAGCGAGCCTACGACAAGGTCGCCGACGAGATGGTCGGACGTTGGGAGGTCGAGTCGGGTCTCATGACCATCGGGGAGGCGGTGTTGGCCGCTTTGAAGAACCGCTTCGAAGAGGGCGACGAGGCACCCATCAGCGAGGACGAGTGGGTCGCCTTCGCTCAGACGGCGTCGTTTTGGGCTGTGCGAGCCGAGGCGCGCGAGCTTGGCATCGACTTTTACTGGGACGCTGAGGTGGCCCGGACTCCTGAGGGTTTCTATCAGGTCCGCGGCGGGTTGGACTACGCTATCCGCAAGTCCCTGTCGGTCGCTGCGTACGCGGACCTGGTGTGGATGGAAACCGCTTCTGCCGATATCCGCGAGGCGCAGGAGTTCGCCGAGGCTATCCACGCTGAGTTCCCTGACAAGATGCTCGCGTACAACCTTTCACCGTCGTTCAACTGGGACTCGACCGGCATGACCGACGAGGAGATGCGCGAGTTCCCCAAGAAGCTGGGCGAGGCGGGCTTTGTGTTCAACTTCATCACCTACGGCGGCCACCAGATCGACGGTGTCGCAGCCGAAGAGTTCGCGACGGCCCTCCGGGAGGACGGCATGCTGGCCCTGGCTCAGATCCAACGCAAGATCCGCCTGCTCGAGTCGCCCTACCGGACACCGCAGACCCTCGTCGGCGGGCCACGCCTCGACGCCGCTTTGGCGGCGTCGTCGGCGCGCACAGCGACGACGAAAGCCATGGGGAAAGGCTCGACGCAGGTCCAGCACCTAGCGCAAACCGAGCTTCCCAAGAAGGTTCTCGAAGACTGGCTCGCCGAGTGGAGGCGGGTCTACGGCTTCGAGGAACCCCTCACTGTACGTCTGCGGCCGAG
>JAJZAM010000080.1 GCA_021799445.1 Actinomycetes bacterium | reverse complement strand
GCGCTCGTCGAGGAGCGGCTTCATGAACGAGAAGAAGAACTCCAGGCCTTCCTCGCTCAGCTCCACATACCAAGGCTACCTCGACACGCTAGCCAAATCGCGGATAGTTACCTCGCGGCTCCTTACGCGAAGGGGCCGACAAAGTCGGGCCTGATCCGGCCTGACAGCCGCCGACCTGGGCTGATGGGGGGCCATTTCGTCATCGAGAAGTGCGGAACGACGGTCCCACAGGAGCCAGCTTGACAATTGTTCCCTCCAACTTTACGCTAGCGCCTTACTTGGGGGGTCATCTGACCGGACTAACCACACGAACTTGTAATCACGGAACGCTACAAACACCACATGTTGGGTGTACGAGGTATCAACTCCGCTCAAATAACGCTCACATAAATAGCCCTTACGGGTTTGCGGCTTAGCGCCACCAACCGCTTCATGCTGTGTGCGAGAGAGATTGGGCACCACAACGTGTTGCGGTGGATAGACTCCAGGTGGCCCAGAGGTACTACCCCGCTAGCCCCTATTGTAAGAAACCTTAGTGGCGGAGCGCACACTGATATTGGGGGCACGATGTACAACCAAGCGAGTGGTCCGACCTACCAGTCGGCACCGGCTCCAGGCGCCATGGCGGTCGATTTCGAGGAGCGAGTGGACTTCCGGCGCCTGCACGAGTATCGCCTCGGCCGGACCAGGGAGGCGCTTGAACGCTCGGACCTCGGTGCGGTGCTCTGCTTCGACCTGAACAACATCCGCTATATCACGAGCACGGCCATCGGCGAGTGGACCCGGGACAAGCTGACCCGCTACACCGTGCTGGCTCGCGGTGCTGAACCGGTGCTTTGGGACTTCGGCTCCGCTGCGGTGCACCACCGTCTGTATTGTCCTTGGCTTGCACCAGGAAACATCCGAGCGGCACATACCACGATGCGCGGCGCCGTCGGTCCTGAGGTGGGGATCAGCGAGAGAGGCGTCGCAGAGATCGTGGACGTACTGCGAGAGGCTGGCGTGGCCGACATGCCGGTCGGCATCGACATCATCGACGCCCCACTCATGCTCGCACTACAGCGCGCCGGGATCGACGTGCGCGATGGCCAGCAGCTCATGCACGATGCCCGCCAGATCAAGTCCCCCGACGAGATAATGCTTCTCTCCCGGGCCGCGGCCATGGTAGACGGCACCTACCAGCTGGTGGCCGAGGCGCTGAAGCCTGGAGTACGCGAGAACGAGATCGTCGCGCTGGTGAACGAGACCCTCTATCGCATGGGGTCCGACGACGTGGAGTCGGTCAACGCAGTGTCGGGTGAGCGGTGCGTGCCACATCCGCACAACTTTTCCGACAGGATGATCCGGCCTGGGGAACAAGCCTTCTTCGACGTCATGCACGCCTTCAATGGCTACCGAACCTGCTACTACCGATGCTTCTCGGTCGGCTACTCCACGCCCGCCCAGCGTGACGCGTACAAGCGAGCACGCGACTGGATGGACTGGGGGATCGCGTTGATCAAGCCGGGCGTGAGCACGGACGAGATCGCCCGCGGGTGGCCTACTGCCGAGGAGATCGGGCTCGGCAGCGAGCAGGAGGCGTTCGGTCTCGAGTTCGGGCACGGGCTGGGCCTGGCGCTCCACGAGCGCCCCATCATCAGCCGGCTGAACTCGCTCGAGCACCCGATGGAAATCCAGGTGGGGATGGTCTTCGCACTCGAGACGTACTGCCCTGCCACCGATCGCTACTCGGCCGCTCGGATAGAGACAGAGATCGTGGTCACCGAGTCGGGACCTCAGGTGATCACGAGGTTCCCGGCCCAGGAGCTCTTCGTGACGAACCCCTAC
The DNA here is from genome assembly GCA_021799445.1 of Actinomycetes bacterium. Lineage (GTDB taxonomy): Bacteria > Actinomycetota > Acidimicrobiia > Acidimicrobiales > Palsa-688 > JAJZAM01. The sequence goes on along the minus strand of JAJZAM010000080.1, from coordinate 7,951 downwards.
TGAACTCGGGAAGGGCCGCGGCCCGGTCGCCACCCGGTGCCGAAGCGAACGCAGACACCCCCTCATGGGAAGAGCGGGGCAGCAGCAATCCGGTAGCCGGCCGCGCGTGCCAGTCGAAGAAGGAAAACAGGAGGATGATGAATGAGAAAGTTGTTACGAGGACGGAACCTCAGGGGTGTAGCCTCACTCATCGGGGCGGCCGCAATGGTGGGCGCCATGAGCGGAGGCCTCTCGGGGGCAAGCACTCGGGCTATGGCCTCTGAGAGGTTCCACGGGCCACCGATCACGATCGCGGGCACGCTCGGGCTGACGGGGGCGTTCAGTGTGCCCTCTGCCGACTACAAGCTTGTCGACGAAGCCTGGGTGAACACAGTGAACGCTCACGGTGGTCTGCTGGGTCGCAAGGTCGAACTTACGATCTTGAACGACAACAGCACACCGACAACGGCGTCCACCGATTACCAGAAGTTCATCAGCGAGAAGGTCAATTTCATCTTGGCACCGTACACCACGTACGTCGGCGGACCGCAGGTCCCGGTCGTGCGAGCGGCCGGCAAGCTCTTCTACAACGGTGGTTTCGTGGGGCTGCAGTATTTCGAACAGGACAAAGGGTGGATGGTCGGGTCGTACACCTACCAGGACACCACATACAGTCACGGCGCGTTCACAGTCATGAAGTCACTGCCCCCGAGCAAGCGACCCAAGAAGATAGCCATCCTCTACGCAGCCAATCCCTTCACCGTCGCGGCGAACAAGGGCTACAACGGCACGGGCGGCGCCTTGACGTTTGCCAAGCGAGACGGCATGAAAGTGGTGATGGACGAGCAGTACCCGACAGGCACCACGGACTTCACCTCGACGATCGAGAAGGCCCAGGCCGCTGGGGCGCAAGCGCTCATCGTCCTCGGGTTGCCGACAACATCGGACCTCATTGCCAAGACGGTGAAGACCATCGGATGGAAGCCCGAGGTTGAGTGCATGTGCGGGTCCCAGGTGACCACCCTCGACAACTGGTATACACTCGGCGCAGCGACCAACGGTGTCATCGGCACCGACGTAGCCTGGGAATCTGAGAACTACCCGGGGATGAAGCAGGTCGAGGCGCTCGCCAGAAAGAAGCACGAGAAGGTCGTCCCCAGCTACTCCTGGGCGGGATGGGCCATCCTCCAGATGATTCAGCAAGGGGTGGATGGCACCCACTCGACGACAACAACGAAGATCAGGAAGTGGCTGTTGACTCACGTTGTGAGCACGGCTGTTGGCAAATTCAAGTTGCTCGGCAACGGTTCTCCGCCGAACCGCGAGGTCGTGGTCCAGACCGTGAACGGAGTCCAACGGACGGTGTGGCCGCCCAAGATCGCGACGGCAAAGATTGTCACTCCACTACCCTGACCGGATGGCCCTGTGCTGCGTCCGGCCGCTCGGCGGCCGGCCGGACGCAGCAAGGGCATTCGTCCCTTGAGGTGGGTGGGCACCGGTGCCACGTCTTGAGGTTCACAATCTCGCCAAGCGGTTCGGTGGCGCCGTGGTCCTCGACGGCGTCACCTTCGACGTGGACGCCGGGGTCGTGCTGGGCATCATCGGTCCGAACGGATCGGGCAAGACCACGATGGTGAACGTACTGAACGGGGCCTATCGTCCGACCAAGGGAACCGTGAGCCTCGATGGCATCCGCATCGACGGCCGCCCACCACACCAGCTGATCCGTATGGGAGTGAGCCGGACCTTTCAGAACCCGCGAGTCTTCCGGTCCCTCACTTTGCTCGACAACTTGCTCATGGTGACCGAGGGCGTGGGCCACCAGGCCAAGGCAGGTAGCCAGGCTCGGGAGTTGCTCGAGTTCGTGGGACTGGGCGACTACTCCTCGGCCGTGGCCAGCGAGCTGTCCGGTGGCCAGAAGAAGCTGGCAGAGTTCGCCCGCGCTCTCATGACCTCGCCCAAGCTCGTCCTCATGGACGAGCCGTTTGCTGGCATCCATCCCACCATCGAAGAGATCCTGATGGCTCGTATCCGAGAGACTTGTGACTCCCAGAAGATCACCTATCTCGTCGTGAGCCACGAAGTCAGCGAGCTGGTCAGTCTTTCAGATGAGTTCCTCTGCTTGGCCGAAGGCCGCGTGTTGGCGTCTGGCGCACCGGGCGATGTCAGCACCGACCCTGCGGTCATGGAAGCCTACCTCGGCGCGCCGACGGCATCGGCATGACGCTCGGCGCGGCTTCTGTGGCTCGGGGTGACGGCGCCCTACTGGGCACCGTCGAGCCGGCAATCGAGCTGGTCGACGTGGTAGCCGGATACTATGTCGACCAGCCCGTCCTCCAAGGGCTGAATCTGCGATGCCAAAAGGGGGTGGTGACCGCCCTCCTAGGCCCGAACGGAGCCGGCAAGTCCACGGCCCTGCGCGTGATCGCCGGTCTGCTGCCTCCGATCAGCGGGCGCGTCATGCTCTTCGGCAACGACGTGTCCGGGCTGACGGCGCACGCACTGGCCCATCGGGGCGTCAGTTTCCTCCCGCAGGGGCGGTCCACGTTCGGTGATATGACCGTCGAGGACAATCTTGAGCTCGGTGCGTGGGTGCTCCCGCGCCGGCGTCGTCGCGTCGCGATCAACGAGATCTTCGAGCGGTATCCGAACCTCCGCACACACCGCCGGACCCTTGTCGCGCGCTTGAGCGGGGGTCAACAGCGGCTGCTCGAGATCTCACGGGCACTGATCTCCAACCCCAAGGTCGTCGTGGTTGACGAGCCGTCCGTGGGGCTTTCGCCGATCCTTGCCGACCGCTCCTACGAAGAGCTTCGCTTGCTCAAGGAGGAAGGACGAACGGTGGTGCTGGTGGACCAGAACGTGCGGTCCGCACTGGCGCTGGCCGATTACGTCTACAGCTTGCGTGCCGGACGCACCGAGCGCGAGGGCCGACGCGAGGAGATGTCCGGCGACCTCTCCGAGTTGGTACGCGAATGGCTGGGCATCGCCGGAGGTGGACAGATCCGGTGACCACGGCGTTCCAGATCATCGTGTCCGGCATCCTGCTGGGACTGATCTACACGCTGATCGGTGCGGGCCTCGCCATCGTCCTGGGCGTGTTGCGCATCGTCAACCTTGCGCAAGGCATCTTGATCATGATCTCGTCGTTCCTGGCGTGGGACCTGCTGGTCCATTGGGGCATCGATCCGATCCTGTCAGTGCTGATCATTATCCCCATCTTCTTCGTCGCGGCGTCGGCCGGTGAGGTGGTGATGTTGCGTGCTCCGGCGCGCGAGTCTCCCGACCGGGCAATGCTCCTACTTTTCGGAGTGCTGATGGCGGCCGAGGCTCTTGCAAGCATCGGCTGGACGACTGACACGCGCTCCATCGACGTGGGGTACGCCTACACGAGCTTCAAAGTCGGCGGCGCAGTCATCCCGGAGGATTACCTGGTAATGGCAGCGGTGGCAGTGGTGCTCTTGGGGCTGACGGAGCTCCTCCTCTACCGCACCCTGCTCGGCAAGGCCATGAGGGCCGTGGGCCAGAGCCGTCAGTCCGCCGAGATCCTCGGCATCAACTCTGCTTGGGTTGCCACCGCGGTGTTCGGCCTGGGCGTGGCGTTGGCCGGTGCTGCCGGTGCTGCCCTCGGTGTGCTCTTTCCCTTCAACATCGAGCTGCAGAGTCAGTGGCTGGCGTACAGCTTCATTGTGGTGCTCATCGGCGGTCTAGGAGGTCTCCGCGGCTCGCTGGTGGGCGGTCTGGCGCTGGGCCTCGGGCAGGAGCTCTTCTCCCAGTTTCTTTCGCTCGGCGTGGCGTCCGTGGTGCTGTACGGCATCCTTGCCGTGGCACTAATGGTCAGGGGTGGGGGCCTCGGAGCGGCAAAGGTGCGGCGGATATGAGAACTGAGACAGCGACGCAGGCAGCTCGGCCCGTCGCGCAGCCTGTCGCGCTGGGTGCAACAAGGCATGCACGCGGGCATGCGAGGGTGATCTTTGACGTCCTCACGACCAACTCGCGTCCTTGGCGGATCACCGGGTGGGTCGTCTTCCTGGTTGGACTCGGGCTCCTCGTGGCTTTCGGCCTCACCACTACGCAGCTGGGAACACTCCGGCTTGGTACGACGGTGCTCATGTACGTGGTGCTGACCCTGGCCTGGAGCGTCCTGAGCGGGCTGGGCGGCTACCTGAATTTCGGAATGGCGCTCTTCTTCGGCATCGGTGCCTACACGACCGCCATCGTGGCGAGCCACTCCGGACTTCCACCCTTGGCCACCTTCTGGGCGGCCGGCGCGGTGCCGGCCATCTTCGCCGCCGTCATCGGTGTGCCCGCCCTTCGCCTGCGTGGCGCCTACTTCGCCATCGTCACCTTCGTGCTGACTCTTGCCGTGGAAGAGCTCGTCACCGTGCTCGGCATCACCAACGGCGCGCTGGGCATGTACATCACGCCCATGGCCATGAGCCTCCGGGCCAGCGACCAGGTCTACTTCTTCATTTTCCTGGCCGGATCCGTGCTGGTCGCCCTGGTTGTTCGCCAGATGGGCCGCTCGCGTTTCGGGAGCCACCTGGTGGCCATCCGGGAAGACGAGGACGCGGCGGAGATCATGGGCGTCCCCACCACTCGGGTGAAGACTCTTGCGTTCGTCTTCGGTGCCGGCGTCGCTGGCATGGTCGGATGTGTCTACGCGGCGCAACTCTACTACATCGCCCCTCCGACCACCTTCAGCTTCTCTCTCTCGCTCAACGTGGTGGTCGCGGCCATCGTGGGCGGTTACCAGACCTGGGTCGGCCCGCTGGTAGGTGCCTTGGCCACGCAGCTTGCCTACGAGAAGTTCGTGTCGTCATCCGACGGGCTACAAGGGACGCTTGCCCTTGGGGCGCTGCTCATCCTCTTCGCGCGGTTTGTGCCGGGGGGCATCGCGGGCGTGTTCCGGCGCCGCGGGACCAAGGTCACACTTTGATTCATCGAAGGAGTCGGTCTGCAGCTCTGCGTTCGCGGAAAGGAAGGTGCAATGCGTCATGCCGTGATCCGGCCCGGCGACCGGGAATGGGTCGAGGAAACCAACCAACCCGGAGCCGCGGCCGGTTACCGAAAGATGGTGCTCGTCGACAGGCGATGCGGAAGCGTCCATATGACCCTGGGACTGTCTACGCTCGAGCCACGCACGACCGTCGCCCCTCACGCCCACTCGTTCGAGATGTCGGTGTACATCCTGGAGGGTGACCTCCTGCTGGCTGTCGACGGACGCGTCCACCGGCTTGAAATGGACGACTACGCCCTCGTCCCGCTTGGCGCGACGTGTGCTCTTTCCTCCGATAGCGGGGGGCGGTGGTTGGAGGTCATCGCACCGCAAGCCCGCACCTCACCCCGTGACACGTTCGCCATGTCGGGTGCAGTCGACTGGACGAACGCTCGTCGTCCCGATTGGGCCAGCCCCCTCCGGGGACTGGTCGGACATTTCGCCGAGGACCAACTTCCCCCGCCGTCGTCGTTGCAGATGGAGGGGTACAGCGGCAGCGACGTGACCGGCATCCGCCTGAAGATGCTGATCGACAAGGTGTTCGGTGCTCAGCATATGAACGTGTTCTTGGTCGAGTTCCAAGTCGGCGGTGCCGGCAACTCACACGACCACCCGTTCGAGGAGGCCTACATGATTGTGAAGGGAACGGCAGAGACCATCCTCGATGGCCAGCGCTACGCGCTCGAGGTCGGAGACGTCGTCTGGACTGGTGTGGGTGGCGTGCACGCGTTCTTTCCGACCGGCGGGGCAGCGGTGCGCTGGATCGAGGTCCAGACGCCTCAGCCTCCGGCCCAGCACGGATTCCGGTTCGCCCGGCAGTGGGAGCACGTCGAGGCCGAGCTGCCAAGGGCGCCCCGATGACCGCCACTGCACCTGTCACAGCGCCGCTCCAGGTGGTGCCACCGGCCCAGGACGTGCGTCTACGGCTGTATCGGATGATGGTCGAGATGCGCGACTTCGAAAAGCGCGCCTACGACCTTTTCCTCCAGGGTTTGGTCAAAGGCACGAGCCACCTCGGGATCGGCCAGGAGGCGGTCGCAGCCGGTTTCGGGATGGCGATGCGGCCTGAGGACTTCACGTTCGCCACTTACCGGGGCCACAACCACACCCTTGCTCGGGGCGTTGCCATGGCTCCGGTGATGGCCGAGCTGATGGGTCGCCAGGCTGGCCTCATGGCGGGCAAGGGCGGCTCCATGCACCTCACCAGCGTGGCCCACCGCATGATGGGTTCCTACGCCATCGTCGGTGCCCATCTCACTGTTGCTAACGGCGCGGCGTGGTCGTCCAAGCTGCGCGGGACCTCCGAAGTGACCGTCTGCTTCTTCGGCGACGGCGCCAGTAATATCGGTGCCTTCCACGAGGCGCTCAACCTTGCTGCTGTCTGGCACCTTCCGATGGTGTTCGTGTGCGAGAACAACCACTGGATGGAGTACACGCCGATCGCTTCGGTGACCGCAGTGGCCCACCCTGCCGCGGACCGCGCCCCTGCCTACGGCCTAACGCCCGTGACCGTAGACGGCAACGACGCCGACGCGACCTACGAGGCGGCCACCGCCGCCGTCGAGCATGCCCGGGCAGGTGGTGGTCCGAGCCTGATCGAAGCTGAGACGTACCGCCACGGCGGACACTCGCGCGCCGACCCGGGCACCTACCGACCGAACGATGAAGTGCAGGAGTGGTTGGCACGCGACCCTATTCCGTTGTACCGCGGACGTCTGATTGCTGCAGGCGTATCGGAGGCGGTCCTCGTGGGGATCGAGCAGACGTCGATCGCGACGGTCGACGCCGCCACGGAGGAGGCCAAGGCGTCGCCGCCACCGGACCTATCCATCATCGAGTCCGACGTGTTCACTGGCGAAGGTTCGTCATGGCGGAGATGACCTTTCGTGAAGCGGTCGCGCGCGGCATTGCCCAGGAGATGGACCGCGACCCGTCGGTCGTGCTCCTAGGCGAGGACATCGGCGCGGCTGGCGGCGTGTTCAAGGCGACTGCCGGCCTGCTCGAGCACTTCGGGCCCGAGCGGGTATTCGACACGCCCATCTCTGAGCAAGCCATCCTCGGTGCAGCGATGGGTGCGGCGATGACGGGGCTCCGCCCGATTGCCGAGATCATGTTCTCCGACTTCTTCGCGGTGTGCTGGGACCTCGTAGTCAACCAGATTGCCAAGACCCGCTACATGAGCAACGGTCAGGTTGCTCTCCCGCTGGTGATTCGTTCGAGCAACGGCGCCGGAGTACGCTTCGGAGCGCAGCACTCCCAGAGCGTCGAGAACTGGGCCATGGCCGTCCCCGGCCTGAAGGTGGTCGCCCCGTCCACTCCCGGCGATGTCGTGGGATTGCTCGCCGCAGCCGTGCGCGATCCCGACCCGGTCCTGTTCTTCGAGCAGAAGTCGCTGTATGCGACGAAGGGCGAGGTGCCGGACCACGAGATCGTCGGCGCGTTGGGCAAGGCGGCCGTGGTGCGCCAGGGGGGAGCAGCCACCATCGTGGCCCTGGCCGCCATGGTCCCACGAGCTCTCGCCGCGGCCGACGAGCTCGAGCGAGAGGGTATCGAGACCACGGTGATCGACCTGCGCTCGCTCGTGCCCCTCGACGTGACGACGATTGCGACGTCGGTGGCGGAGACGGGCCACCTAGTTACGGTCGAAGAGAACCCCAGATTGTGCGGCTGGGGCGCCGAAGTGTCCTCGATCGTGGCCGAGGAGAACCTTTTCGACCTCGACGGGCCGATCGTGCGAGTGACCACGCCTCATGTGCCCATCCCTGCGGCGGACGCCTTGGAGGATGCCGCGTTGCCGAGCGTCTCTCGGATCGTCGACGGCGTGAAGAGATCGTTGCAGTGAGTGAGGGTGACTGCGGGTCGCGCTAGTGCCGGCGCGCGGAAGTCCCGCGCGCGTTCATGCCGCCACCAAGGGGTCGGCGGCGTAGGTCCATCGGAATGGCTTCGCCGTCTCGTCGTACTCGGCGATGAAGG
>JAJZAM010000009.1 GCA_021799445.1 Actinomycetes bacterium | reverse complement strand
TGGCGTCGGTGATGAACATCCTCTCCGTGGGAGCGTCCCTCGGTATCTTGAACGCCGTATTCGAGTGGGGGTGGGGTCACTCCCTGTTCCGCATCTCGTCGAAGGTGCCCGTCGAAGTGTTCCTCCCCGTGATCTTGCTGTCGATCCTCTTCGGGCTGTCAATGGACTACGAGGTGTTCCTGGTCAGCCGGATGCGTGAAGAGTGGGTCGCGCACCGCGACGCCTCAAGGGCTGTGACGGTCGGCCAGTCCGCGACAGGGCGGGTGATAACGGCTGCTGCGACGATCATGATCTTGGTGTTCGCATCGTTCGCTCTGGGTAACAACGTGGTGATCAAACAGTTCGGTATCGGGCTCGCAGGAGCGATCCTCGTCGACGCGTTCGTAATCCGCACCGTGCTCGTCCCTTCGATCATGCACCTGCTGGGAGACGCGAACTGGTGGCTGCCCGGCTGGTTGGACAAGCTGATCCCCCACCTAAACGTGGAGGGCGCCGAGCGGTCGGGCTCCTCCGAGCCCGACGACGAACCGGTCCTCGTCGCACACTGACCGGCCGGCGCCGCTACCGGTCGGCGCCACTACCGGAGCCGGTGCTTAGCCGTGGTCAGCCTTCCCTGACCGACGATTCGAGGACGGGAACGGGGATGTCCGCGTAGCGGGCTCTCAGCCACTCTCCGAGGCTCTTGGCCTGGCCGTCCTGGCGGGTGCTCGCTGCCACACCGTCGCCTAGAAGACCGACTATCACGAAGTTGACAGCTCGGAGGTTGGCGAGCTCGTAGCGTCGCACCTCTAAACCTGCAGTCTCGGGCAGGAGGATCTTGAGCCGCTCCACGCTCAGGTAGCCGGCGAGCCATTGGTAGGCGAGGTCGCTGCGAGCCCAAACGCCGAGGTTAGCGTTACCGGCTTTGTCGCCGGATCGGGCTCCGAACGCGACTCCCAAAGGTACCCTTCTCGTCGGCACGGTACCGCTGGCCGCAAGCACGGTTGACCCGGCCAGGCCGGCGCTTGGGGGTGCCGGGTCGGCTGTGACGCCCGTGGGCGGCTCGACCAGGGTGGGCTCCACCAGGGTCTTTTCACCGCCGACCACGACCTGTTGGTATACGAGCGAGGACGGTACCAGCGCAGGCCAGAACACCCCGAAGGCGGTAGCGCCCGAGGTCAGGCCACCACCGTAGAGTCCGGGGTACGAAGCGAGGGCCAGTTCGGTCACCTTGGCGGAGAAAGCCCGGCCGACTTTGCGCTCGTCGGCGTCCTTGACGGTGATGCGAAGAAGGGCGGCGGCCTCCTCGTTGGTCTCGGGGTCCACCTTGTCGGTGCGGGCGAGGGTCACGTCGACCTCGTCGAAGAACCCTCGGCCCCCGGGGAAAGACGACCACAACGCCTTTTCCACCAGGGCGGCTTTCGCCTCGATGTCAAGGCCGGTCAGGTACAAGCTGGTGGTAGACCTCCAACCCCCGGCGAAGTTAACCGAGACTTTGGTCGTGTCCGGAGGGGGTTCTCCGGCCACGCCGGAAATTCGCACCCGGTCCGGCCCGTCGGCTTGGAGCCTTATCGTGTCGAAGCGTGCCGTGACGTCAGGGTTGACATAACCGGGACCTGCTATCTCGTAGAGCAACTGCGCCGTGACGGTGCCGACTGTCACCGCACCCCCCTGCCCGGGGTGCTTGGTGATCACCGACGTGCCGTCCTCGAACACTTCCGCTATTGGGAATCCTGGGTGCTCAAGACCGGGGATCTCCGAGAAGAAAGCGTAGTTACCCCCTGTGGCCTGCGCTCCGCATTCGATCACATGCCCGGCGACTACCGAACCGGCCAGCCGGTCGAAGTCCTGCCTGGCCCATCCGTGCCACCAGGCGGCCGGCCCGACCACCAAGGCGGCGTCAGTCACCCGACCTGTCACGACGATATCCGCACCGCGTGCGAGCGCCTCCGCGATCCCCCAACCCCCCAGGTAGGCGTTCGCGGTGAGCACCTGGCGGTCTCCCAAAGGCTCCCCGGTCTCCATGTGGCGTAGGTCTACGCCGGCGTCGCCCAGCTCCGCTAGGCGCCCCAGCAGGTCGTCGCCTTCAACGTAGGCGATCACAGGTGACAGCCCGAGACGCTCGGCGACGTCGCTCACAGCCTCGGCGCAGCCGCGCGGGGAGAGACCCCCGGCGTTGGACACGACTTTGATCCCACGCTCAAGGCAGTCACCCATGACCTGCTCCATCTGCGTCACGAAAGTCCTCGCGTAGCCAGCCTGCGGGTCGCGCTGGCGGTTCTTGGCGAGTATCAGCATCGTGAGCTCCGCGAGCCAGTCCCCGGTCAGGAAGTCGATCGGTCCGCCGTCGACCATCTCGCGCGCGGCGGAGAGACGGTCACCGTAAAAGCCGCTGCAGTTAGCTATCCGAACAGCCCTGCGCGGCCGGGAGTCAGCGTCGGGTACTCCCGTCAACGTCGACCCTCGGGCTCCCCGCCGGCGGGCCGGTGGGCGACCTCCACGACGACTAGAAGCTGACCGGCCGCTACTTGATCCCCCCCGCCGACGAGCACTTGCGTCACTCGACCTGACGTCGGCGCGTTGAGCTTGTGCTCCATCTTCATCGCCTCTATGACCACTAGTTCGGCTCCTGCCTCCACCGCGTCACCCGACGCTACCGACACCCGCACCACCCGCCCGGGCATCGGTGACACCAAAGCGCCCTCTGGGTTTGGTGAGCCCGCCACGGCGAAGCGTTCCACGATCTCGAGCTCCACGTCGCCCTCGACGCTTTGAACCCACACCTTGCCAGCCGACTCGGCCACGTGCAGGCGGTGCACGTCGCCTCCCGCGCCAGAAGCTGTCACCTCCAGCCCGGGCGGGGCGGCGCTCACGTCGACGTCGGAGAGCTCAAGGGTCGAACCGTTGACGACGAACGTGGCGGACCCGTCACGGCCGAAGTGGTAGGAGACGTCCACGCTCGCCCCCCGGTGGCGATACGACGCCCGCTCGGGTGGCATCACAGAGTTTCGCCAACCCCCGGGGACAGCGCCGAGAACCCCGGCCGTCGAGCGGCGAACGTGGCGGGCGGCGAGACAGGCCGCTGCGGCTGCGACGGCCACCTCCGCATCGCTCACGTCGCGCAGCCGCGGAACTCCCGCAGAGTCGACGAAGTCGGTGGTCGTCTCGGCGCGGAGGAACTCCTTCGAGCGCAGCGCCGCCACCAGGAAGTCTCGGTTCGTGACCACCCCCCGCACCCTCGCCCTCGACAGGCCCAACGCCAGGGCCGCGGCGGCCTCCGGTCGGCTCGGAGCGTGGGAGATCACCTTGGCGAGCATCGGGTCGAAGTCGATCCCCACCACCGACCCCTGCTCGACCCCCGACTCCCAGCGCAACTGCGGCCGAGCAGGCACGCTGAAGTCGACCAGAGCGCCCGTGCAGGGCAGGAAGTCGTTGGCCGGATCCTCGGCGTACAACCTCGCCTCGATAGCGTGACCGCGTATAGACAGGTCCTCCTGGCGGACCGAAAGAGGCTCGCCCGCCGCAACGAGGAGCTGTTCGCGAACCAGGTCCACGCCGGTGACGGCCTCGGTGACGGGGTGCTCGACTTGGATGCGGGTGTTGACCTCCAAGAACCAGAAGCTGCCGTCGCCTTCGAGGACGAACTCGACGGTGCCCGCCCCCAGGTATCCGACGGCGCGAGCCCCCCGAAGAGCGGCGTCGCCCAACGCCCGGCGCAACTCGGAGTCGACGGCGCTCGAAGGGCTTTCCTCGACGATCTTCTGATGCCGCCGCTGCAGCGAGCATTCGCGTTCGAAGAGGTGCACGAAGTTGCCGTGCGAGTCGGCGAGGATCTGCACTTCGATGTGGCGGGCGCGCTGGACAAGGCGCTCCAAGAAGACCGTCGGATCCCCGAAGGCAGCGCCCGCCTCCCTGGCTGCAGCCTCCAACGCCCCGGCAAGTTCGGAGCGGTCCCGCACGACTCGCATGCCCTTCCCGCCACCCCCGGCCGCCGCCTTGACCAGCACGGGGAACTCCACCGACGGGTCGTCCGCCTCCCAGGTGGGCAGCGTCGGAACGCCCGCGGCCGCCATGGCCGACTTGGCGGCGAGCTTGTCTCCCATTGCGGCTATCACCTCGGGGGTTGGTCCTACCCAGGTGAGACCCGCTGCGATAACAGCCCGTGCCAGCTCCGCGTTCTCGGAGAGGAAACCGTAGCCGGGATGCAAAGCGTCAGCCCGGCTACGCAGGGCTGCGGCTACTACGGCGTCCACGTTAAGGTAGGTCTCAGAAGCGCCACGTCCCGCCAGCCTGACCGCCACATCCGACTCTCGAACGTGCGGGGACCCGGCGTCGGTGTCTGAGAACATGGCGACTGTCTCGATACCCATCGAAGCGGCGGTCCGTGTTATGCGGCGGGCTATCTCACCCCGGTTGGCGATCGCAAGCCGGGAGATCACAGCCGGAACACTCCGTATCCGGCGGCGCCTTTGACCTCCGCGCTGTGGCAGGCCGACAAGGCGATCGTGAGCACGGTTCTGGTGTCGCGCGGGTCGATGATCCCGTCGTCGGCGACCCGTCCCGTGGCGTAGAGTCCCAGCGACTGCGCCTCAGCGAAAGCCTCGACCGCTTCAGACCTCGCCCGCTCGGAGTCCTCGTCCAAAGTGATATCACGCCGGGCGGCCTGCTCGCGCCTTACTATCGACATGACGCCTGCCATCTGCTTGGGGCCCATGATCGCAATCTTCGCCGTCGGCCATAGAAAGACGAACCTCGTGTCGAACGCCCTTCCCCCCATGCCGTAGTTGCCGGCCCCGTAGCTGGCACCGAGAATGACCGTTATGTGGGGGACGGTCGAGTTGGACAGGGCGTTGATCATCTGGCTTCCGTGCTTGACGATGCCCCCGCGTTCGTAGTCCCTGCCGACCATGTAGCCGGTGATGTGCTGCAAGAAGATCAGCGGTGTGGAGCACTGGTTGGCGAGCTGTATGAACTGGGCGGCCTTTTGGGCTGACTCGGAGAACAGCACCCCGTTGTTCGCGAGTATCCCCACCGCGAAACCGCCGATCTCCGCCCACCCTGTCACCAGGGTCGACCCGTAGGACGCTTTGAACTCCTCGAACCGGCTGCCGTCGACCAGGCGTGCGATCACGTCTCGGACCTCGACTGGCTGGCGCAGATCTGGAGGCATAAGCCCGAGCAGCTCTTCGGGGTCGAACACGGGCGGGTCCGGGTCGGCTCTAAGCGGGCCGGGGCCAGCTTTGCGCCAGTGGAGGTGACTGATGACAGCTCGGGCGGTGCGGATAGCGTCCATCTCGTCGACCGCCAAGTAGTCGGCGAGCCCGCTCACCGAAGCGTGCATCGCGGCCCCGCCGAGCTCCTCGTCGGCGGAGACTTCCCCGGTGGCCATCTTCACCAGCGGAGGACCCCCCAGGAACACCTTCGCGTTGCCCTCGACGAAAATGTTGTAGTCGGACAGTCCCGGCTGGTAGGCGCCGCCGGCGGTCGAGCTGCCGAAGACTATCGAAACGGTCGGGATCCCAAGAGCGGACAGCTCGGTTATGTCGTGGAACATGCGCCCGCTCTCCGCGAAATGGTTGAGGTTGCGGCGCATAACCGCTTCGGGGTCGTCCCCGTCGGCGAGCCCTCGAAGGTCACCCCCAGCGGACTCCACTAACTGGATGTATGGCATGCGATTGACTCGCGACACTTCGAGCGCTCTCATCAACTTCCTGATCGAAACGGCGGTCATGGCGCCGCCCAGGTCGGTCGGGTCGTTCCCGATGATCACGCACTCGGTGCCTTCGACGACCCCGATCCCAAGGACCATGCCCCCTCCGACCGCGTAGTCGGTCATGTAGCCTGCGAGGGGGCTTATCTCCAAGAAAGGGGAGTCCCTGTCGATCAGGTAAGAGATCCGCTCCCGTACCGGCATCTTCCCCCGAGAACGGAGCCGCTCGGTGGCCTTGGCACCTCCCCCAGCGGCGGCTTGCTCGGCCAGGCGTCCGAGCTCGGCGAGCTTTTCGAGCATCGCGTCCCGCCGGCGGGCGAAGTCCTCGCCGTGGGTGTCAACGCTGCTTTGGAGTACCAAACCTGGCATCTTGGTGGGCGTCTCTTCCTAACGTTGCGGGTCGGTTACGGTTCCGGGCCCGGCGAAGGCTTGGGCGATCGAAAGCCAAAGCTCTGCGGTCGCGCCCTGCGCCCTCACCCGGGTGCGGCTTCGATGGCGGCGCTGGGTGAACACGAGTGCCACGTCGAGCGCCGGCCCGCTGATCACGTCCGGGGCGTCCGGTGGTCCCCACGACCACGACTCCCCGTCGGGCGAGCCCACCTCCAGGCGTACAGGCTCGCCCGGGTCGTGGACCCCGTGAGAAGCGAAACTGTAGGCCCTGGCCGCGAACCCTATATGGCAGACGTGGCGGAGCCGCCGGCTGGCCACCAAGTCGGCTCCGAGGGCGTCTTTGATGTCCACCCCGTGAGCCCACGCTTCCATCAGCCTGGCCGTGGTGAAGCTCGCTAGGCCCATCGGCGGCCCGTACCACTCGACGCGCGCCCGCGGGTCCGCGCCCGCGGCGGCGCCAGCGTAGGCGGCCCGGGCGGCCCGCCAGCGTTCGAGCAGCGCCGCAGGATCTCCGATCCGGCGGCCGACGGCCACGTCTGGGGTTGAGGCGCCCGACTGCAGTGCCGCCGCCATGCTCGCGTAAAGCTCGTCCCGCTGGGTCACGAAGCGGTCGGGGTCGGTCAGGGAAGTGACGGCGGCCTCCTCGAAGAAGCACAGGTGGCTCAGACTGTCGCGCACGTCCCAACCGGCCGCCGGGGTCGGCCTCGCCCAGTCCGGCGGGTCGATCTCTGACAGGAGGGTGTCGATGTCCTCCTGCTCGGCCGCCAAGTCCTCTAGTAGTGCGTTCAACGCCGCCGCCGGCGATTTCGTTTGCCCATCCCCCATATTGTCGACGACCCCCAGCTTTCGGGGCTTGCCGGCTGAGCGGCAAGCGTGGCGAACTTGACTTGACGTGGCTCGTCTTGCAACATAACTACGCTAACCGCTCGATGCAAACGCAGCCCCTTTTGGTGGAGCGCAGCTTGGAGGCGACACGTTATGGACTTCGATCTGGCTCCCGAAGACGACCCGAGAAGGGTTGAGATACGCCGCTGGCTGAGCGGACACCCTCACCCGACCGGCAGGGAACTGGCCGAGGCCGGCTGGGTGGTTCCGCACTGGCCAGCGCCCTACGGCCACGACGCGGACCCTATCCACCAGCTGATAGTCGACGAAGAGCTCGAACGGGCGGGGGTTTCGCGTCCCTCCAACCCGATCGGGATCGGCTGGGCGGCCCCGACGATCCTGCTTGCCGGCACGCAGGCCCAAAAGCAGCGTTACCTCTGGCCGGCGCTGTCGGGGGAGGAGACGTGGTGCCAGCTTTTCTCCGAGCCTGACGCAGGCTCGGACCTGGCTTCTCTTCGCACCGTCGCGCGCCGCGACGGGGACGAGTGGGTGGTCAACGGTTCGAAGATCTGGACTAGCGGCGCGCACCGCTCCGCCTTTGGGATCCTCCTGGCACGCACCGACCCGGACGCCCCGAAGCGGAAGGGTATCTCGTACTTCATCTGCCCGATGGACACGCCAGGGATCACCATGTCGCCGATCGTGGACATGACGGGTGCTCACTCTTTCAACCAGGTTTTCTTCGCGGACGCGAGGCTCCCAGCTGACTGCCTGGTAGGCGAGGTGGGGGAAGGCTGGCGTCTGGCTAAGGCGACCTTGGCCAACGAGAGGGTGTCGCTTTCCAGCGGAGGTGTGCTTTGGGGTAGCGGGCCGACGGTCGACGATCTGATGAACCTGGTTCGTGGCGCCGGGGGGATCGCAGACCCGGTCCTGCGCCAGGAGGCGGCGAGGGTGTGGGCCGAGGGGCGGATCCTCACCCTCATGCGGTACCGCACCCTTTCGGCTCGCCTGTCGGGGGCGACGCCCGGGCCTGAGGCGTCGGTGCAGAAGCTCCTAGCCGACGAGCACGGCCAGCGGGTGATGGCGCTCGCTAAAGCCGTCGCCGGCGCGGCGGGCATGCTCCAAGGATCCGGGCCCCCCGGCTCGGTCCCCCAGCGCCGGCAGGGCGGCCCCACCGAGATCAAGTCGAGCTTCGGCCGGCCCGACGGCGTGGACCCCGTGTGGCACTACGGGTGGACGTTCTCCCCGGCTCTAACAATAGGAGGGGGAACCTGGGCGGTGCAGCGCAACATCGTCGCCGAAGCCGTCCTCGGGCTTCCCCGCGACCCAGCCGTCTAGCGCCACCCCGCCGCGCCCTCATCCCCGCCGAGGCGAACAGGTGTGCCAGCCGCCGGGGTTGCGCGGCGGTAACCTTTCGGGCCGTGCCGGAACGAAAATTGGGAAGAGGGATCCTCTCGGGGCCGATAGAAGGCGAGTGGCGCCAAGGTCGCGAATACCGCGAGGTAGTAGCCTCACCGGGTCTGACCGTCACCCACCTCGGGTCGCGTTTCACGGGGGTGGTAGTCGGCTTCGACCAGGAGGCTGTGGTGCTGAGGTCTCCCAACACCGGGCTGGAGAGACTTTTCAGCATGCACCGGGCGTCGTTCCGCCTGGGCGAAGAGACCGTCACCCTGGTCAAGGCGCCCGCAGCTCTCCGAGGTGGCAGCGGCGGTGGCCCAGCCGGCGGGTCGGCGTTGCGCCGGACGGCGTCAGGCTCGATCGACTCCGGCCCGGTTCGCGCCCGCGTCGCCAGGCAAAGCCGGGTTCTCGTGGAAGGAATCCACGACGCGGAGCTCGTGGAGAAAGTCTGGGGTGACGACCTGAGAGTAGAGGGGATAGTCGTCGAACGCTTGGACGGCATCGACCACCTGGAGAGCTTCATCGAACGCTTCGAACCGGGCGGCGACGCCCGCCTCGGAGTTCTCGTGGACCACCTGGTGGACGCCAGCAAGGAGTCGAGGATCGCTCAGCGCTTGCAGGGGCCGCACGTGCTCATAAAAGGGACGCCCTACGTGGACGTATGGCAGGCGATACGACCCAACGTCGTAGGGCTGGAGCGCTGGCCGGTGATACCCCGTGGGCGGTCCTGGAAGGAAGGCATCTGCGAGGCGATGGGCGAGACAGACCCGGCCAGGCTGTGGCGTCGCCTCCTCTCGCAGGTGCGCAGCTACGCCGACTTGGAGCCCGCCCTCGTCGGCGCGGTCGAATCCCTCATCGACTTCGTCGTCGAAGCAGCCTGACAGCACGGCACGCGGCGCTCGCCTTTCCAGGCCCAGACCGCCAGTCAGCTTGGAGGTGTGCGCCGAGAGCACCGTATCCGCTGGTCGTCATCGGAGCTTTCGGAGCTGGGATCGGGCAGTGCGGAAGCCTCGACGTGGCTGCGAACCAGCGGAGAGCGGTCAAGCGCGGCGACGCCGCCGATTATCGCGGCGATTCCCGCAGCCAGCACAGCGTCGCCGGCCAGCCCGATCCGCCCGAGGCTCTCCCCGAAGACCACCGTAGCTATCAGCGACGCCGCTACCGGCTCGCCGACGTCGAGTAGCGGCAACGAGACCGCAAGAGGCCCCGACTGGTAGGTGTTGACGGTCAAGGTCATGCCCGTGATCCCGAGAACGGCGAGCACCCACGGCTCCCACGTGGCGAGAAAGCCGATCCCGTGAACAGCCAGCTGGTGGGTCGTCGCTTTGGTGATGATCGACAGAAGACCGAAAGTGACCCCCGCTGCACCGGCCAGAAGGCTGGTCCTAGCTATCGCACCAGCTCGCTTCGACACCGCCAGCAGCCCCAGCACCACCGCTGCAACCGACCCGAACAGAAGCAGCCAGCGTGCGGGAGGAGCAGAGATCGGCGTGTTCGAAGGGTGGACGACTATCAAGAGCGCCAGCAGGCCGCTGCTGACCAAGGCGATCCCAGTCCATTCCGCCTTGCCGAGACGATGCTTGGCTACGAACGCCGCCAGGGGTATGGCGAAAGCCAGTTCCGCCACTATCAAAGGCTGGACCAACACCACGGGGGCTATCGACAGGGCGGTAGCTTCCATGGCGAACCCTGCTACAGAAGCCACGAGGCCCAGCAACCAAAGGGGGTCACGTCCGACGCGAACGAGCAGGCCACGGTCGATCGTCTTGGACGACCGCTGCGAAACGTTGTCGTCGCAGGAGGCTTCCCTGGGGGCATCGGCGCCAGCAGGGGACGGTTGCCGGGCTATCGCAGACATCTGCGTCACGTTCGACACGGCGAAAGAGGCTGCCGCCCCAAGCGCCAGCGCTACAGCGGCGAACCTTGCACCGCTCAGCATGTCTTGCTACCCGACTTCATCTTCTCGACTTCTTCGTACTCAGTATCCGTTTCGGCCGTGCCCAGCCGGCTAAGCGGACCGTGCCTGTGCCCATCATCGTCCAGCGCTGTGCTGGTGCGCCTACCAACGGCAGCCGCCTATCACACTTCCCATTTCACCATACCGCCCCCGACGCCACTCCCGGGCGGACGGCCGGCGGCGGGCCGGCCAGGAGCCGGGCGTCTTTGCGTGGGCTGTTACCCTCTCTCAGCTACCCTTTCTCAGCGGTGGAAACTAGGTCGGGTGGCCCGTTCGCAGGCGTTCCGGGGACAGGAACCGAACGGGGCTACGTGGACCACCACGTACATTTCATGGCGTCGGTCGCAGCCGGGTTGTCCGTCGACGTGACGACTTCGACGTCGCTGGTCGAGCTGCTCGACCGGTTGCGGGAGGGGATCGACGTATCCGGCCGGTCAGGTGGCGGCGCTGCGGCGGGGAGCGGAGCGCCGTGTGCAGGGTCGAAGTTGGCCTGGGTCCGCGCGTGGGGTTACGACGAGGCGCTCATGGCGGAAAGGCGGCACCCGACCCGATGGGACCTCGACAGGGTTTGCGCTTCACGGGGAGCGACGGACGTTCCCCTGGTAGTTCACCACAGGAGCGGCCACGTCGCGGTGCTCAACTCGGCGGCGCTGCGCCGGCTCGGCCGGGGCGACCATCCCGACGGTGTCGTCTTCGACGGGCACGAGATCCTGGCCGGGGTACCGCGGCTCGACGTCGCAACGCTTACTTCAGCCGCCGCGTCCCTGAGCAGGAAATGGGCGTCAGCCGGGATAACAGCTTTCGTGGACGCGACCCACACCAACGGGCCCGAAGAGCTCGACTTGATGGCGAGATGGTGCGCGACGGGAGTGGTCGTCCAAGACGTGTCGATGATGGTCAGCGTCGAGCGCCTCGGTGACGTCCCGCCCTTCGCGACGGTCCTCGGCGACCCCAACGCCCCAGGGCCGGCAAGGCTGTCAGTCGGCCCGGTGAAGCTGATGCCACGGCCCGGCCGCCTCGACGGGCTGCGCCAGGCGATAGTGGAGGCCCACGAGCGAGGATTCCCCGCGGCAGTTCACGTCGTCGACGTCGAGACCCTGGCGGTGACCCTGGAAGCTTTCGCGAAGTCTCCGCCGCCAACGGGACTCGCCGACCGCTTGGAGCACAACGCTCTCAGCCTGCCCGAGCAGGTCCCGGCGATCGCAGCCAGCAAAGCCCGGGTCGTTGTCAACCCGGGTTTCCTGGCGACCCGGCGAACCAAGTACGAGCGCGAGCTGGGCGACGTCGAGCGCGGGTGGCTGATCCGCATGCGCTCCCTGCTCGAAGCCGGGGTGGACCTGCGGGCGGGCTCGGACTCGCCTGTGAGCGCAGCGGACCCAGAACAGATCATCGGTTGCGCGATCAGCCACCCGTTCACCCCAGGCGAGTCGCTGGACCCAGCTTCAGCCAGGCGCCTCCTGTCCTGGTAGCGGCGCAGAGCCGCGCAGAGCCGCGCGGAGCCGCGCAACGGCCAACTTCGACGGTAAAGTATTTAGCCAAGCGAACAGAGTGCACCGTCTTACGGGGCAGGCAACAAGTCGACGCCGACTCGGCCGGACAAGCCGGGGAGGACAGAAGCGAGGTGTCGAATGCGAAGTGCAGATATCGAAACCCACCACTCGGGAGCTCCGCTCGACAAGGGGGGCGGCGCCGACAAGGGGGGTCCGGTCGGCAAGGGGGGCGGGGACGGCGGGGTAGCTGACGATCGCTACAAGTGGGTAGCGCTGTTCAACGTGACGCTCGGGGTTCTCATGGCGACCATCGACTCGTCGATCATGCTCATCGCCATGCCGGACATCTTCAGGGGAATAAAGCTGAACCCGCTCGTCCCGGGGAACAGCTTCTACCTGCTGTGGATGATCCTCGGTTTCTTGGTCGTGAGCAGCGTCCTTGTCGTGAGCCTCGGCCGTCTAGGCGACATGTTCGGCCGGGTGAAGATGTACAACCTGGGCTTTTTGGTCTACACCTTGTCGTCGCTGGTCTTGACGGTCGACTGGATGACCGGCCCGGACGGCGCGATCTGGCTGATAGTCGGCCGCATCGCCCAAGGGGTCGGCGCCGCGTTCGTGATCGCCAACTCCGCGGCGATCCTCACCGACGCGTTCCCTTCCAACCAACGCGGGCTTGCGCTTGGGATCAACAACATCGCCGGTATCAGCGGGTCTTTTATAGGACTGATCCTGGGGGGCCTTCTCGGTCCTATCGAATGGCGTCTCGTCTTTTTGATCTCAGTGCCGATCGGAGCGCTCGGGACGGTGTGGGCTTACACCAAGCTGCGTGACACCGGAATCCGCCGCCCCTCGTCGATCGACTGGTGGGGTAACACCACTTTCGCCGTAGGCCTGATCCTCGTGATGATAGGCATCACCTACGGGATCGAACCCTACGGGCATGACACCATGGGATGGACAAGCCCCCGGGTGGACATCGAGCTCGGCCTGGGCGTCGCGATCCTCGCCGCGTTCGCGCTCATAGAGCGACGCGCCGAGAACCCGATGTTTAGGCTTCCGCTTTTCCGGATCAAGGCGTTTACGTTCGGAACGCTGTCCACTTTCCTGTCCGCTGTCGGTCGAGGTGGGCTGATGTTCATGCTGATCATCTGGTTGCAGGGGATCTGGCTGCCCGAGCACGGGTACAGCTTCACCCGGACGCCTCTTTGGGCGGGCATCTACATGCTGCCCCTCACGGCGGGCTTCTTGCTGGCCGGACCCGTGTCAGGGTACCTGTCGGACCGTTACGGGGCTCGTCCGTTCGCGACCGGCGGGATGATCGCCGCCGCGGTGAGCTTCTTTGCGCTTGAGCAGCTGCCCATCGACTTCTCATACCCTATCTTCGGGGCGTTGCTGTTCTTGAACGGCCTGGGGATGGGCGCGTTCGCTGCCCCCAACCGCGCCGGGGTTATGAACAGCCTTCCACCGTCGGACCGCGGAGCGGGGGGTGGCATGAACTCCACGTTCCAGAACTCCGCCCAAGTCCTGTCGATAGGCATCTTCTTCACTTTGATGATCATCGGACTTTCAAGCTCGCTGACGGCGAGCCTCACCAACGGGCTGGTCTCCCACGGCGTCGACGCTGCGACAGCCTCGCAGGTCGCTCACCTGCCCCCGGTCTCGGTCCTCTTCGCCGCCTTCCTCGGCTACAACCCCGTCAAGACGCTCGTCCCGCCCAAGGCGCTGGCGGCGGTTTCCAAAGCGAACTACTCCGCCCTGACGGGCCGTTCATTTTTCTCGCACCTGATATCGAAGCCGTTCTCGAACGGACTCCACGAGGCTTTCCTGTTCGCGATCATCGCGTGCCTCGTTGCGGCGGCGGCGTCGTGGTCCAGAGGAAAACGCTACGTACACGAAGCTTCGTAGAAGCGATGTCGCACGTTGCGTCGAGGGGATGGTGTGTGACGAACGTCAACGAGAAAATCTACCGTTGACGTGAGAGTCACGATATCGTGAGTCAGCCGGAGTGAAGGAGGGCCAAGTTGAGACAAACAGGATCGGTCGAGGCGGACGGCACGGCGGGTAAAACCGGGCACGGCGAGCACCCCGACAGGTACAAGTGGATCGCGCTGTCCAACACGACGCTCGGCATCTTGATGGTCACCATCAACCAGTCGATACTGCTGATCTCGCTCCCGGACATATTCCGGGGGATCAAGCTCAACCCGCTGACACCGTCGAACACCTCCTACTTTCTGTGGACGCTAATGGGCTTCATGCTGGTGACCAGCGTGCTCGTCGTGAGCCTCGGCAGGGTGGGAGACATGTACGGTCGGGTCAAGATGTACAACCTCGGCTTCGCTGTCTTCACAGTCTTCTCGATCCTCCTGTCGGTGACGTGGCTGTCGGGGTCTGCCGGGGCAATCTGGATTATCGCCATGCGCGTTTTCCAGGGGGTGGGCGGATCGTTCCTGTTCGCCAACTCGAGCGCGATCCTCACCGACGCGTTCCCTGAGAACGAACGGGGCAAGGCTATGGGCATCAACGGTGTGGCAGCCGTGAGCGGTTCGTTCCTCGGGCTGATCCTCGGCGGTCTCCTCGGTCCCGTCCAGTGGCGCCTGGTTTTCCTGGTCTCGGTGCCCTTCGGGATCTTCGGGACGATATGGGCGTACCACAAGTTGCGGGACAACGGCGTCCGAGTGCCGTCCAAGATCGACTGGCTCGGCAACATCACCTTCGCTGTCGGCCTGATATCGGTTCTTACCGGGATCGTGTACTCGCTTCTTCCCTATGGCGGCCACAGCACCGGCTGGACCAACCCTTGGGTTCTCGCGGCGATATTCGGCGGCATAGCCGTCCTCGTGGCGTTCGTCTGGGTGGAAAAGAGGGTGGCGAACCCGATGTTCCGGCTCGAGCTGTTCTCGATAAGACCTTTCACGGCTGGGGCGGTTTCCGGTCTGCTCGGGGCGCTGGGCCGGGGCGGCCTGCAATTTATGCTCATCATCTGGCTGCAAGGCATCTGGCTTCCCCAGCACGGCTACAGCTTCAGTCAGACCCCGTTGTGGGCTGGGATCTACTTGATCCCCCTCACCGTCGGCTTCTTGGCGGTCGGGCCGGTCGCGGGGATACTTTCGGACCGCTACGGTGCGCGCTGGCTGTCGAGCGCCGGCCTGGCGATGTCCGCGGCTGCTTTCTTGCTGCTCAACACCTTGCCGATGAACTTCTCATACCTGCCCTTCGCCGGTTTGGTCCTCCTCTTCGCCTTGGGCATGGGACTTTTCTTCACCCCCAACCAGGCCTCGGTTATGAACAGCCTGCCCCCCAACCAGCGCGGCGCGGGGGCTGGAATGCTCAACACTTTCCAGAACTCCGCGCAGGTCCTGTCGATGGGGCTGTTCTTCACGATCGTCACTCTCGGCCTGGCGGCGACGTTGCCCTCCCACCTCTACGCCGGGCTCACCGCGGCCGGGGTCGCCCCCGCAGCGGCACACCGGGTGGCCGCCGAACCGCCGATAGGAAGCCTGTTCTCGGCGTTCCTTGGTTTCAACCCGGTCGCCCAGCTGCTGGGACCCGCCGGTCTCGCCCATCTGAGCGCCAGCCAGGCGGCTTACGTCACCGGACGGTCTTTCTTCCCGTCGCTCATTGAGGGTCCCTTCGCTACCGGTCTGCACCTGGCGTTCGACTTCGCTGCCGGCGCCTCGGTCGTGGCGATGGTGGTTTCGCTTTTGAGGGGTAAGCGCTACGTCCACTCCATGGGCGCAGCACCAGCGACCGCGGCGTCCGCGACGTCCGCTCAGCCGTCTTCTGGCCACGGCGACGTCGAAAAAGGCGGGCCGGTCGCAGCCACGCAGGCAGCGAGTTGACCACCGCCACCGCCGCCGGGGTCGTCGAGACGGAGGCTCTCATGTCGATCGGCGCCGCCGCGCAGAGCGCCGGTGTCACAGAGAGGGCTCTGCGCTACTACCAGGAGCTCGGGTTGATAAACCCCGGGGTCACCGCCGGCGGGTCGCGGCGCTACTCGCGCCGCGACTTGGAGCGCGTGGCGAGGATCCGCGAGCTGCAGTCGCTTCTAGGTTTCAACCTCGACGAGATCGCCGTGGTCCTCGCGAACGAGGATCGCACAGCGGCCATAAAAGAGGCTTACCTAGACGAGGAGACTCCCGAGTCCTGCCGCCGCCAGCTGCTCGAAGAGTCCCTCCAACTGGCATGCCAGATGCGCCGGACGGTGGAAGCCAAACGCCGGGCGCTGGAGTCCTTCCTCGACGACCTTGACCAGCGGATCGAAAGGATCCGGGCCAAGATGGCCGACGAGTAGACCAGCAGAATGAGGCACCGCCGGGCGGGCTGAGGCACGCCGCGACCTTGGCGGGACCGGCCGAGCCTGCTAGTTTCGCCGTACTGTGGCGTGGACCTGCGAGTCTCCCAATGCCGCCGACGACGCCGGTAGCTCACGCCCAAGACGGCTCCCGGCGGCGGCGAAACCCGCCTCGGTGCGTGTCCTGACAGCAGCGTTGTTCGCGTTCGCCTTGGTGTTGACGTCGACGGGTTCGGGTGTGGCGGGTTGGGCCGTCGACGCGCTGCGGCCGCAGCCGGCTTTCGCCGCTACCACCGCCTCGGTGAAAGCCCAGATATCCACCCTGCAGGCGAAGCTCGCCGCTGCCGGGGCTGCAGTACACCAGGCGACAGTCACCTACCGCCAGGATGCGGAGGCCGTGCAAGCTCTAGCCGGCCAGCTGAGCGCCGACCGGAGCCGGGCTGCCCAGGCTGCGTCGTCACTCGCAGCGAGCGAGGCCGCTCTACGCCACGAACTTGTGGGTGCTTACGTCGGCGGTTACTTCGTGTCACCCTCCGCTCCCGTGTCCCTAAACGGGGTGGGCGTCGCCGACCCCGCCGTCAGCGAAACCTACATATCGGTAGCCACGGACACGGTCCGGGCGGTCATAGACCGCTACCAGGCCGCCCGGGCCGGGTGGGCCGACGCCGTAGCGACCGTTTCGGCGGGCGAGAAGAAATCCGAGCAGGCGGAGACCGAAGCGGCGACGGCTCGGGCTGCGGCATTGGACGAGGCGGCGTCGGTCAGCAAGCAGCTGGCCGTTCTGCAAAGCCAGTTGGCTGGCCTGGAAGCCCAGGCGGGCGGGCAGGCTGCAGCCGCCCCTCAGGGTGGGCCCGTCGCC
Organism: Actinomycetes bacterium; assembly: GCA_021799445.1. Classification (GTDB taxonomy): domain Bacteria; phylum Actinomycetota; class Acidimicrobiia; order Acidimicrobiales; family Palsa-688; genus JAJZAM01. The sequence goes on along the minus strand of JAJZAM010000009.1, from coordinate 21,962 downwards.
GGCGGGCTGCTTACAGCCGTCGAGGCCCAACTAGGAGCTACCCCGGCCGGGGTGACCTCGCCGGGATCGGCCTCTCAGGGTGCGCCCACCGGGACCGGCGGCGCTTCGCTCGGGGCGGGGGCGGCGACCACGACCCTCGCCACGGTGCCTTCCCCGCCCGTCGGGGTCCCCGTAGAATCCCTGCCACCCCCCACGACAGCGGCACCTACCACCGACCCGCCTGTTACGACGCCGCCGCCGACGACAACCCCGCCGACGACAACCCCGCCGACGACGCTCACTACGACCGCTCCTACCACCGACCCGCCTTCAACTGCGCCGCCTTCAACTGAGCCGCCTTCAACTGAGCCGCCGACTACGGCGGCCCCGACAACGACGTTCGCTTCGTCTGGCCCACCGACACCAGCCGAATGGTTGGCGTTGCGGACTTGCGAGAGCGGCGACAACTACACGGAGAACACAGGAAACGGCTACTACGGCGCCTACCAATTCAGCCAGGCCACCTGGACCGGCCTCGGCTACCCCGGCCGGCCCGACCAGGAACCCCCTTCGATGCAGGACCAAGCAGCCGCCCAGCTGCAAGCCGCAGCGGGATGGGGGGCGTGGCCGGCGTGCTCAGCTGCCCTGGGTTTGTGAGGACCGGCTGCGTCGGGCTTGTGAGACCGGTGGCCGCAACTCGGAGCTTACATCGCCACGGCCGAGACGATCTCGGAGGGGACTGCTTGCAGTCGCGGTCTGCTCTAAGGATAGGCTGATAGCGTGATCCGCCCCGCTGACACCTCCGGGCGCGTCGATATTGACGGTACGCCGTCGACGGCGTCCGACGATCTGCTGGTAGAGACCCGGAGGCCCTGGCGGGGTCGTTCCACCGCAGCGCAAAGAACCGAGCTCAAGCTCGTGTGGTGGCACGAGGTCGCGATAATCGCCGTGTTCTACTTCGTCTACAGCGCCATACGAGACATCAACGGCACGAAGCCCGTGTCGGCCGCTGTCGCCCTGGCCAACGCCAAGATCATCATCAGCTTCGAGCGTCACCTGGGAGTCTTCGTAGAGCAGCAGATCCAGCATTTTTTCCTGCAGGACCGCTTCGCCGTGGAATTCCTGGACGTGTGGTACGGCACAACCCACTTCATCGTCACAGGCGGGCTGCTGCTGATCTTGTTCTACAAGTTCCCCGATCGCTACCGGGTCTGGCGTGACACGCTGGCTGTTCTCACCGCGCTGGCCCTGATCGGCTTTGCCGTCTTCCCCGAGATGCCACCCAGGTTGCTCCCGGCGAGTTACGGGTTCGTGGACACGCTGCGCGTCATCGGAGGCCTGTGGAATTTCAACAGCGGACCGATGAACGCCGTCTCCAACCAGTACGCCGCTATGCCCAGCTTGCACTTCGCGTGGGCCCTATGGTGCGGCCTGGCGCTCGGGGCGATGCTCAAAAAGCGGCGGGCTCGCGTCTTGGCCTACTGCTATCCGGCTGTCACCTTCGTCTGTGTCATAGTCACGGCGAACCACCTGTTCGCGGACGTCGTAGCAGGCGCCGTGATCACCGTCCTCGGCTACGGTGGCGCCGTCGGTTTGCAAGCTCTGCGTTCGCGTCGCTACAAGTGGATCTAGACGGACCGGGAGCCCTGCGGGCTGTTCATTCCGGGGCGTCTGAGCCAAACCCCGGACCGAGCGGACCGGGCGGCGCGGCCGGCTCGGTCGGCGACCGGAGGCGGCGCCCGGGGGTGGTAGCCCTGGGGGTGCTGCGCACCATGCGGGTCAAGCAGTGGACCAAGAACGTGCTCGTGTTCGCAGCTCCAGGGGCGGCGGGTGTCTTGACGCACCGGATCGCTCTCGAACACTCCTTGGCGGCCTTCGCCTTGTTCTGCACCGTCGCGGGAGGGACCTACCTGCTCAACGACGGCTTGGACGCCGACGCCGACCGTCTCCACCCGACCAAACGGAACCGTCCCGTCGCCGCCGGAGTGCTCAGCGTCCGCCTCGCCTTGTCCCTCGCCGTGGTGCTTATGGCCGGTTCGGTCGCTCTGGGCGCCCTGCTGCGGCCGCAACTCGGTCTCATCCTGGGCATCTACGTCGCCCTGCAGGTCGCCTACAGCAGCTACCTGAAGCACCTCCCGGTGTACGATCTCACGTCGGTGGCGGCCGGCTTCTTGCTGCGGAGCATCGCCGGTGCCGTCGCGATCCCGGTGGCGGTGTCGGAGTGGTTCTTGATAGTCACGACGTTCGGCAGCCTGCTCATGGTCACCGGGAAACGCCTCGCCGAGCACGCTGAGCTGGGCGAAGGCCGCGGCGGCCACAGGGTGACCCTCGACGCGTACAGCACTACCTTCCTGCGTATCGTGGTGGCTCTGTCCGCTACTGGGGCCGTGGTCGGCTACAGCCTGTGGGCTTTCTCCTTACAAGCAGCGCAGGCTCATCACCACCGCGAGATCTTCTTCGAGCTGTCGATCGTGCCGATCCTGCTGGGCCTTTTGCACTTCACGTTCCTAATAGACAGCGGCAAGGGAGCCCGACCTGAGGAGCTGATCCTCCACGACCGCCAGCTGCAACTTCTCGGGGTCATCTGGGCGGTACTGTTCGGCTTCGGTGTCTACCTCTAATCTCGGAGCTGCCGGCAAGCTCTCCTCGGCCGGCGGTAAGTTCCCCGAGCCCGCCGCGAAACTCCTCAGCGGTTGGGGTCGAACGTCGCCGACCGTCGCTCGACTGCACACGCCCGCTGAGCCGTCGGACGTGTGCAGCCTCGCCCGGCAAGCCGGCGAGCGCGGTTTGATAGCTAGGGGGCTCGGGCGAAGCTACGGCGACGCCGCGCAGAACGGCGGCGGCGACGTCGTCGACATGACACGCTGCGACCGGATAATAGACGTCAACCTTGCGGAGGGGACCGCCACGGTCGAGGCCGGCATCAGCCTCGACCGGCTCATGCGCACTCTCGTGCCTTTGGGCTTGTGGCCGGCGGTCTCCCCGGGAACGCGCTACGTGACCGTCGGTGGGGCCATCGGATCCGACGTTCACGGCAAAGGCCACCACCGCGACGGGACGTTCGGTTCTCACGTCAAGTCGATGGACCTCTACACGCCGGGGTTGGGCCGCCTCACTCTGACCCCGGACGGGACCCCCGAGGAGTTCTGGGCGACGATGGGCGGGATGGGGCTGACCGGCGTCGTCGAACGCGCAACTATCGAGCTGCTCCGGGTCGAGACGGCGTCGGTGCGAGTGGACTCGCAGCGCACGGCCGACTTGGACTCGACGATGGCCGTCATGTCAGAACGCGACAGCCACTACCGCTACTCGGTGGCGTGGATCGACTGCCTCGCCCGGGGCGCGTCGCTGGGACGTTCGATCGTCGAGTTCGGCGAGCACGCCAGCGTGGAAGACCTACCCGCCCGGCGGCGTTCCCCTGAGCGGGCCTTGCGCTTCGACCCCCCCAAGCAGGTTGGCGCCCCGCCGTGGGTTCCCTCGGGCCTGCTGAACCGTTGGAGCGTCGCCGCTTTCAACGAGTTGTGGTACCGCAAAGCGCCGGCGCGTTCGACCGGCCACGTCGTCGCGGCGTCGAGTTTCTTCCACCCCCTCGACGCGGTCGACGGGTGGAACCGCATCTACGGAAAGCGCGGCTTCCTGCAATACCAGTTCGTTCTGCCCTACTCCCAAAGCGACGTTCTGCGGGCGGTCATCGAACGGCTCGTCAAAGCCAGGGCGGCATCGTTCCTCGCTGTCCTCAAGCGCTTCGGTCCCGCCAACCCGGCGCCGCTGTCATTCCCAAGGCAGGGATGGACCCTAGCTTTGGACCTGCCGGTGAGCTTCTCCGGCCTCTCCGGGGAGCTCGACGAGCTAGACGAGCTCGTCGCGAACGCCGGCGGGCGCGTGTACCTCGCGAAGGACTCCCGTTTGCGCCCTGACCTTGTCGAGGTCATGTACCCCCGCCTGGGCGAGTGGCTCCAGGTCCGCGATCGCCTCGACCCGCAGGCTGTGATGAGGTCGGACCTGACGCGACGGCTTCCGGCTCTCGCCGGGCGTGCAAAGCCACGCCGCAGCGGGCGAACATTTGAGCTCTCGGCACTCTCGGAGGAATCTTGAAAGACGCGTTGGGTTCGGTCGGGTCGGTTCTCGTGCTTGGAGGCGCTTCGCAGATCGGAGTAGCCATAGCATCGTCGCTGGCGGCGCCGAGGAACGCGACCGTCGTCCTCGCCGGCAGGCACGACCACAGCCTCGCGGACGCCGCAGCCGCCTTGGAGCGAGCCGGGGCGGGCCGGGTCGTAACCGTCCACTTCGACGCGGCCGACTTCGCCAGCCACGACCGGGTCATCGAGAGCGCGGCGGACGCAGCGGGCGGGGACCTGGATGTCATCGTCGTAGCCTTCGGCGTCCTCGGCGACCAGCAGGCCGACGAAGCGGGAGGCGACGGCGCGGTTCGGGTAGCGACGGTCAACTACGTCGGGGCGGTTTCCGCTGGTCTCGCTGCGGCGAGGCAGCTTCGCCGCCAAGGGCACGGCTGCATCGTCGCCCTGTCGTCGGTCGCCGGCGAAAGAGTTCGGAGAGCCAACTTCATATACGGCTCCTCCAAAGCGGGAATGGACGGCTTCTTCCAAGGGCTGTCGGACTCCCTAGCCGGCAGCGGAGGCTCGGTGCTGATCGTCAGACCCGGGTTCGTTCGAGGGCGAATGACCGAGGGAATGAGACCGGCGCCGCTTTCGACCACACCCGAGGCAGTAGCCGAGGCCACAGTTCGGGCTTTGAGAGACGCCCGAGCCGTCGTGTGGGTGCCCGGACCGCTCCGGGCGGTCATGGCGGTCATGAGGCACCTGCCGCGAGCGCTGTGGAGGCGAGTCCCCGGCTGAGGGCTTCGGACGTACTCTCGCCGGGCGTCCTATAGTTATCCCCGTTCGGTTCTTAGCTCAGGTTAAGCTGGGCTCGGACCGAAAAAGCCACAAACTAACTGCCCGTCACGAACTAGATCAGGTGCGCCGGTCGATGGAGCCGCCAAGCCCTCCCGTATCAGCAGTCACGTACTCGGCGGAGTTCCCTGCTGTCTTGGAGAGCGTCCACGCTGCTCGTGGCGTGCTGGCCCGCCTGGCGGAGGAGTGGAGGCTCGACGAGTCGACTCGCGCCCCGGCGGACCTGGCGGTATCCGAGCTTGTAACCAACGCTTTGCTGCACGCCGGCACACCGATCCAGCTTCGAGTGAGCAGGCTCGGCGGCGGGGTGAAAGTCGAAGTCTTCGACGGGGACCGGCGCCTTCCAGTCGTGTCGTCCGCGAACCCGGAGAGCCTCCTGGCGAACCGTTCGATGACCGGCCGGGGACTTGCTTTGATAGCGACTATCTCGGACAGGTGGGGAGCGGACCCGGTCGGCGCAGGAAAGGTCATCTGGGCGGAGCTCGGAACCGACCGGAGGATCGTCGCCCCAGCTACTAGCGCAGGAGCCTCCGTTGCAGGAGCTTCTGGTGCGGCCGACCCGGCGGTCGAAGCCGGCTTCGACGCCCCAGCGAGGCTCGACGTCCTGACTCCCGGCCCGGCTGACCCGTCCGCGCCGGCCAATCCTGCGCCGGGCAAGCCTGCGCCGGGCAAGCCTGTGCCGGCCGTGTTCGGGCAGCCGGTGGCTGCCGGGACGGGACCGGTGGAGCTGGAGGCTGTAACGCGCGGCGGGCGGACTGTGCGACTGGTCGGCATGCCGGTGCCGTTGCTGGCCGAGTCGGCTCGCCAGCTGGCCGACCTGCGCCGCGAGGTGCAGATGATGGACCTGTCCGGCTCGGATCAAGGCGACCTCGGACGCGTCGTGCAGACGGGCAGGCCCCTGGTGGCAGACCTGGACTTCTGGGCACGCTCGGAGAGGCGCCTAGCCGAGTACGCCATGTCGCGAGGCGAGGACACCGTCGACTTGGACCTGACAGTGCCAGACGACATAGCGGAACGCCTCGACCGGCTCACAAGCTGGCTTCGCCGCTGCGCTGCCAAGCTGGCCCGGGGCCGGATGCTCACCCTGCCGGCCAGCCCCGACGTCGACTCTTACAGGTTGTGGTACCGCGAGGAGATCCTCGCCCAGCTGAACGGACGCCCGCCGACGCCTTACCAGCCGAGGACGTCCGCCGGGGAAACCGTCGGCGGCAGGTTTGCCTGAGCGACCCTAAAGCGACTTCAGGGTCTCGATCGACCTGTCGGCGTGGAGGTTCATGTTGATCTCAGAGGCTATTACGTCCCTGATCGTGCCGTCCCGGTCTACGACGAAAGTCGCACGCTTGTTGGGAAGGAACCCGACGCTTCGTTTCACTCCGAAAGCGTCAGCCACCTTGTGGTCCGGGTCCGACAGGAGCGGAAATCCGAGGGAGTGCGTGGTGTCGAAAAGCTTCTGCTTGTCGACCGGGTCGGCTGAGATGCCGACACAAGACGCCCCGAGCGCCCCGAGCTCTGAGCTGAGGTCCCGGAAATGGCAGCTCTCCTTGGTGCACCCCGGGGTCAAAGCGGCAGGGTAGAAGTACACGACCACTGGTCCTTTCTCCAAAAGGTCGCTGAGGCGGACGGTCTGGCCGTGTTGATCTAAAAGCTCGAAACGTGGGGCTTGGTCACCGATTTTCAATGGCACTGTCACTGTCCTTCCGGGTGAGCTCTTCGCTGGGATCGGCTGCTGGGATCGACTGTTGGGTTCGGGTATTGGGCTTGGCTGGCGCTCAGCGGTCTGGTTCGATCATCCGCTGCATAAGAGCAACGTCGAGCCAGGTGGAGAACTTCCTGCCGACCTCTCTTTCGATGCCGACGAGCTCGAAACCGCAGGAGCGGTGCAAGCCGATGGACGTTTCGTTGCTTCCGACGATCCGGGCCATCATGGCGTGGAAACCGTGCAACCCGGCGAGGCGGATCAGCTCCTGGAGCAACCCCCGGCCTATGCCGCGTCCCTGCTCGGCGTGGTCAACGTACACAGAATTCTCTACGGTCGTACGGTAAGCCGGCCGGCTGCGGTAAGGGGTGAGGGCGCCGAAACCGACGATCCGGCCGGCGTCGACGGCTACGACGGCCGGGTGCGCCCCGCTGTGCTCGTCGATCCAGACCTGCTGGTCCTCCAAGCTGCGCGGGACCAGGTCGAACGTGGACGTAGAACCTACGACCTCCCGGTTGTATATGGTGCGGATGGCTTCGGCGTCGTCTATGACTGCTAGGCGGTACTCGACGGGCATGAAGCGAATCGTATCTGGGTCAGGCTCGGCTACGATGTGAGCTCTGTGCGGTGAGGTCGGCTGGCGGAAGGGCTGGGCGGCTATGATCCCTCATAGTTTCAACGCCCCCTTAGCTCAGTCGGCAGAGCACAGCCATGGTAAGGCTGGTGTCGTCGGTTCGATTCCGACAGGGGGCTCGGCGGCGTAGCTCAGTTGGTCAGAGCACTCGGCTCATAATCGAGTTGTCGTCGGTTCAAGTCCGACCGCCGCCACCAAAAGCGTCGAAGCCTAAGAGAGGATGAAAACATGGCAAAAAATGAGAAGAGGGTCAAAGTAACCCTCGCCTGCGACGTTTGCAAACGGCGCAATTACATTACCATGAAGAACAAGCAAAACGACCGTGAACGTATAGAAATGCAAAAGTACTGTCGCTGGGAGCGACAGCACACACTTCACAAGGAAACACGCTGAACAACGCCGAAATGCGCCACCTTGTCTTCGCCGCTAAGGACGGAGACAGCGGGGCGTTAGAAGAACTGGTCCGCGCCACCTACGGCAGCACCTACACGCTCGCCTACCGACTGACGGGCAACGACGAGGACGCGTCGGACGTGGTCCAAGACGTGTACCTGCGCGCTTGGAGGGGGCTGCGGCGCTTCAGAGGCGACGCCCAGTTCACTACGTGGCTCTATCGAATCACGGCTAACTGTTCGGCCAACCAGCTCGCCCGCCGGGCCAGGCATCGTAGCGAACCGCTGGGCGACGACGTGCAACCGGTGGAGCAACGCCCTGAAGGCGACCCCGAGCTCCAGGCGCTGCGCGGCGGCGAGCGCACCGACCTCGAAGCCGCGCTCGCAAAGCTACCGCCGAAGCTTCGCCAGGTGCTCGTCCTGCGGGACATCTACGACCTGGCCCACTCGGTTATAGCCAAAGAGCTGGGCATTTCCGAAGCGGCAGCCAAGGTGAGGGTGCATCGCGCCCGACGTCAGCTGCGCGACGTCCTCGCTGGCGCTGCGGGGGACGCCGCCGAGTCCTCGGGGTTGGCGCCGTGCGAGGTCGCCGAGACCGCCGAGGAGCCCGAGACCGCCGGGGCGCTCCGGCTGGCGGGCTGAGGCGGTGCGTTCCCTGGCTGAGATCGCCCGGCTGCGATCGGGTGAATGCGTGTCGGCGGCGGACGTCATCCCCCAGCTCGCCGCTGGTGAGCGAACCGGTGACCTCGAAGCCGAAACGCACGTAGCTCGCTGCCTGCGCTGCCAGGCTGAGGTGGCAGCGTTCGGGGGGATCCTGCGAGCGATGCGAGCGATGCGATACGACAGCGTCGACTACCCGGCCGCGTCCCTCGACAGGGTATTGGAGACTCTTCGCTCCAGCCGGCCCCGGCCGCGCCTGCCCGGGTGGGCGGCCACAGCGGCCTACTGCTGCGGGCTTACCGCCACTGCTGCGGCCGGGGCGCTGCTGTGGGCGAGCCGGCGCCACCCCGGTCTGCTCAACGCCGGCTGAGCACCTCCCCCAAGCCGGCCCAAAGGCTACCAAAGGCTAACCAGAGGCGACCTAGAGGGCTCTTGGGCGAAGCCTATGAGACCCCCGGCTGGTGCTATCCTTTAGATGCACCCAACCGCAGCAGCCTTGCAGAGGGCAGTAGCTCAATTGGTAGAGCACCGGTCTCCAAAACCGGCGGTTGGGGGTTCGAGTCCCTCCTGCCCTGCCCGTCAGCCCTGAATCGCCCATAAAACCCCCTACCATCCGAGAAGACCTACTGTGAGCATGAACCGACAACAGAGGCGGCTGATGCAGCGCCAAGGCCAGATGGCCGAGGACGGCACGCCGGTAGCTCGCCGACCGGAGGCTTCCGAGCCCCGCAGGACGAGGCCAGCCGCCGGAGCTCCGGGAAGGCGGACGTCGCCCAGGCAGTTCCTCCACGAGGTCAACGTCGAGCTGCGTAAGGTAGCCTGGCCGAGCCGAGCCGAGACGGCTAACTACTCGATAGTGGTGTTCGTGGCCTTGGCCGTTCTCATGGCGCTGATCTTCGCTTTGGATCTGGCTTTCTCGCATCTGTCCAACTTCCTATTCAAGTAGCGGGCATGTCTAAAGACGATGTAGACGAACTAACTGAAAACGACGCGCGGCTCGCAGAGCCGGAGGGCGACGCTGGCCTCGAAGACGGGGGTACCGGCGAGCCTGACGAGCTCGACGCGCCCGCGGAGGTGCCTCAGAGCCCCTACGACCGCCCCGGGCAGTGGTATGTGATCCACAGCTACGCCGGATACGAGAACAAGGTCAAGTCCAACCTTGAGAGCCGCATCGCTTCTATGAACATGGAGGAGCGGATATACGAAGTGGTCATCCCGATGGAGGACGTGGTCGAGTTCAAGAACGGCCGCAAGCAGGTCGTGTCCAAGAAAGTCTTCCCCGGTTACCTGATGGTCCGCTTGGACCTCGACGACGACTCGTGGTACGTGGTGCGCAACACGCCCGGGGTCACCGGCTTCGTCGGCTTGGGCGCACGACCCACACCGCTCACCCGCAAGGAGGTCGAGTCGGTCCTGGCGGTCAAGGTCGACGAGGACGACGCTGGCGGAGGTTCCCGCAAGAGCAGGCCACGGGGCATGCAGTTCGAGATAGGTGAATCGGTGAGGGTCAAGGAAGGTCCTTTCGCCGACTTCACCGGCACGATCGCAGAGATCAACGAGGACCAACTCAAACTCAAGGTCCTCGTCAACATTTTCGGGCGTGAAACGCCCGTCGAGTTGGACTTCGCCCAGGTGGCGAAGCTTTAAAGGAGCTTTCAATGGCCAAGCGCCGAGTATCTGCCATAGTCAAGATCCAGCTTCCCGCCGGCAAAGCCACGCCAGCCCCTCCGGTCGGCACGGCCCTCGGTCCTCACGGGGTGTCCACGATGGAGTTCGTGAAGCAGTACAACGCCGCAACCGAGGACAAGCAGGGCCAGGTCATACCGGTGGAGATCACGATCTTCGACGATCGTTCGTTTAGTTTCGTGCTGAAGACGCCGCCGACGCCTTTCCTCATCCGCCAAGCCGCCGGTCTGGAGAAAGGCGCGAAGACGACCGGCAAGGAGACCGCCGGGACTATCACCGACGGCCAGCTCGAAGAGATCGCCAAGGTGAAGATGCCCGACCTGAACGCCAACGACCTGGAAGCGGCCAAAGCGCAGATAGCGGGCACGGCACGCTCTATGGGCGTCAAAGTAGGCTGATCCCGCCGCGAGGCTGGTTTCACCTGTCAGATCCAGGCCGGGCACTACCTCAGCCGGCCGGATAAACCACAAGATCTAAAAGAGGGAGACGTCATGTCGCAAAGAGGTAAAAGGTATGTCGACGCGGCCAAGCGCTTCGACCGTTCCCGCCCCTACGGCCCGGCCGAGGCGTTGGACCTGGTCAAGGGCCTGGCTAGCGCCAAGTTCGACGAGACCGTCGAGATGTCCGTGCGTCTGGGCGTGGACCCCCGCAAAGCCGACCAGGTCGTGCGCGGCACGGTCTCGTTGCCGGCGGGAACCGGGAAGGAAGTCCGGGTGGCTGTCTTCGCCGCCGGGCCCGCAGCTGAAGAAGCCCGAGCCGCTGGTGCCGACGTCGTCGGCGCCGACGACCTGATCGCCAGGGTCGACGGGGGGTTCATGGACTTCGACGTTGCGATCGCCACCCCAGACCTGATGGGGCAGGTGGGGCGCCTCGGGCGTAAGCTCGGCCCCCGGGGTCTCATGCCCAACCCCAAGACGGGGACCGTCACAACCGAGGTCGGCAAAGCAGTCACCGACTTCAAAGGCGGGCGCGTCGAGTACAGGGCCGACACCCGGTCGCGCGGCGTCGTGCAGGTGCCGATAGGGAAGGTCAGCTTCGACCGGACCGCTCTGCTGCGCAACTTCCGTGCGGTGATCGAGGAGATCAACAGGGTGAAGCCCGCTGCGGCGAAAGGCAAGTACGTGCGGTCCGTGGCTGTCAGCTCGACCATGGGCCCCGGCGTCGACGTGGACGTCAACTCCCTCCGGGTCACCGACGAGGACCTGGCCAGCGCCTGAACCGCCGGTCGGCGCCTGACCCCGCCGGAACGGTGGGAGCGGTTGGGACCGCTGCGACCTGGCGGACCGCTGCGACCGAGACCTATTTGGCCGGGCGGGCTCCTAGGATTATGGCGATGGCTAAACCCGAGTGGATGCCCCAGCGGCTCTACCAGTGGGTGAAGCTGCGCTCGTTGATCCTGCACTTCGTGTACGTGACGTGCTCAACCGGCTGCCTGATCGCCATGTGGTGGCAGATACACCGGGCGATGCAGGGCAACGTGCTCAGCTACTTGTACTCGGTGGAGTGGCCGACGTTCGCAGCGGTGGGCGGTATCGGGTGGTGGCAACTGGTCCACGACACCCCGGAGTTCATCGCCGAGCGGCGGGCGTTCCACGCGCGCATGCGCGCCGCGAGCGCGCAGGTCGTCGCCCGCACCCTGCCCAGGTCGGCTTTGGCGCTCACGGTCGACTCGCACGACCTGCCCGCCAACCGTCTCGGCTCCGGGGCCGGGGGTCCAGAGCGGGAACTGACGGCCGGCGAGGGCGCCTGGAGCGTGGAGCTGCAAGGTTCCGCCTCGCCGGACGACGCTGCTTTGATCCTCCCAAGCTCGCGAAGTCGCCTTCTTGGTCCAGGCGGTTCTGAAAGAGGGGGAGCCCTCGCCGGCTTCGACAGCGGCGAGCTCGACGGTGCCGGCTTCGACGGTGTCGACTTCGACGGTGCCGGCGGCGGCCCCGAAGACGAGATGACCCAGTACAACCGGTACCTGGCGCTGCTGGCGGTGAAAGGCAAAGCGAAAACCTGGCGCAACCCTCACGGGTTCAAGGCGGAAGGAAACAGCTGAATGGGAAAGTTCACCCTGTCGGACCCACTGTGGCGTTACCGGGTCATGGCCTGGGTGGTAGGGACGATGCTCATCTTGGTCTTCATCGGCCTCATACCAGCCATCAACTCGATGGACACGATCCTCGGACCGATCCACGGCGTGTTGTACATCGTCTACCTGGCGACCGTCGTCAACATGCTCATCGCCTACCGGCTCAACGTCTGGTACTTCATCGGCATGGTGACGGCGGGGTGGTGCCCGTTCGTGTCTTTCATAGTCGAGCGTAAGATCACCCGGCGACTGTCCGGCACGGCTATCAGCTATAATCAGACTCGCACGATCGAACCGTAGAAATCAGGTCGCCCCCCCGGGGCGTTAAGCGGGCCTGCCGGCCCGGCCCGACGAGGTGAGAGGCGGCCCTCCCAGAGGTGTTGTCGCTCGCGTCGCCGGGCTGTCACCTTAGGAGGAGCCAATGGACAACCCGAGACCGGAAAAGGTCGCTGTCGTAGACGAAGTCCGCGAGCGTCTGTCGGCTGCGCACGCCGCGATCCTCACCGAGTACCGCGGCATGAAAGTCAAGGAGCTGTCAGCCCTGCGCCGCAGCCTCGCTCCCTTCGGCGGTGAGTACAAGGTCTACAAGAACACCCTGGTGACCTTGGCAGCGCGCGAGGCGGGACTCGGCGACCTTGAGCCGCTGCTGCACGGACCGACCGGCGTCGCTTTCGTAACCGGCGACGCCGCGGGTGTAGCCAAAGCCCTCCGGGACTTCTCCCGCACCAACCCGGCGCTGGTAGTCAAAGGCGGAGTTCTAGGGGAGAAGGTCATCGGCGCAGCGGAGGCGACAGCACTGGCTGAGCTTCCGTCGAGAGAAGTGCTGCTCGCCCAGCTGGCCGGGGCGATCGCCGCGCCGATGCAGCAGTTCGCGGGCCTGCTTCAAGCTCTGCCCCGAAACCTGGCCTACGGGCTCGCCGCACTGCGCGACAAGCGCGAAGCCGAGTAACGGCCCTAGCAGCCAACAAAGACGTCTTCGTCCACATACCAGTCCAACACCTAGCGTCAGCATCAGCCGACCGGAACCAGGAGCACCCAAGACAATGGCAACAAAAGAAGAGATACTCGACAGCATCGCCAACCTGACAGTCCTTGAGCTGTCCGAGCTTCTAAAAGAGTTCGAGGAGCGCTTCGGCGTGACCGCCGCGGCGCCTGTAGCCGTCGCGGCGGCCGCCCCTGCTGGCGGCGCCGCTGAAGCCCCGGCGGAGGAGGAGCAGGACGAGTTCGACGTCGTGCTCACCTCGGCCGGCGACAAGAAGATCCAGGTGATCAAAGAGGTGCGGGCTCTGACCAGCCTCGGCCTCAAAGAAGCCAAGGACCTCGTCGACGCCGCTCCCAAGCCGGTGCTGGAGAAGGTCAGTAAGGAAGACGCCGAGAAGGCGAAAGCTCAGCTCGAAGCCGCCGGCGCTGCCGTCGAGCTCAAGTAGCCCTTTCCGTCATCTGCTCGCGTGGGCTCCGGTGGCCGGTCACAAGGCCCCGGAGCTCAGCGGGCCATGAGCCTGAGGGCGACGCCGAAGGGCAGGATCGCCGCTACCAAAACGGCGATCTCTAACGCCAGCGGCGTACCCGGAGTGGCGAAGATGGCCAGGTGCAGGTCGTTCACAGCCGTCGACGTCGCCGCCAGATGTCCGCTTATGACCGTGGGGAGGAACTCGGCTCCTATCAGCCCAGCTCCCAGAGCGAGAGGAGCGAGGACGAGCGGTCCGCTTACCACGAGCACGAGGCCTGCTATCACGAGCGTCAAGAGCAGCACGCCGGTGGCTTTGCCGCCCGGGTGGTAAAAGAAGCTGGCAACGCCGAGGAGCGTAACCCCCAGGGCTATCAAGCTCCTGATCACCATCGTCGCCCGAGCGGCGGCTATCAAAGCTAAAGCGGCCAGGCCTGGGGCGAGCACCGCCACCAGCCCTCCGAGCCCGACCACCACTCGCTTGGACGCCCCGGTCTTCGCCACGTCGGCGACGAGCCTGTTCGACGCGCTGGAAACGACCATCTCCGCCGTCGCCGCCAGGGTCCGTCCGGCCCCAGCGAGGTAGGGGACGTGCCCGAGCGCGACCGCTACGCCAAGCGCAGCCCCGATGAACAGCCAGACACGGCCGCTGCGCAGGTCAACGGTCCTTTGGAGTGGAAGGCCTGGTCCTGGGCGCCTGGCCGGCCGGCTCGGAGTCGGCCTCGACGTCGTAGAGTTGCGCCGGGGTCAAGCCGCCTTCGAGAAGCGACAGGTGCGGGGAGGAAAGGTCAGCGCCGCCCAGCGAAGAGCCGTCCGCGTCCACTGCCACGCCAGGCTCCTGGGTCTGCTCTCCCCGGGGGTTGCCGTCGCCGTCGCCGTCGCTGATATACGCCTCGTCGCCCAGGTCGGGGTCCAAGTCGAGGTCCGGCGGGGCTGGGCTGGGGGTGGCTATCTGGTAGCCGGCCTTCGCCTGATGGACGTAGGAAGTGTAGTCAGCGGTAGCGTGCAAGGCCTCAGTCAAGCTGTTGGAGCTGTTGGAGCTGTCTGAGACCGCTGCCGGTGCTGGCGGGGAGTCCACGACTAGGCCGAGCGCGTTGCCGAGAGCTTCCCGAAGATCGGCGAGGGTCGCGGCGACCGTGTCGCGCTTGGTGGCAAGGTCGCGAAGCTCTGCGATCGCCCGTTGACGTTCGACGTCTAGGTCGTGGCGCATCTTGGACTCGTCGGCCCGGGTTCGGGAGATCGTCTGGTCGGCCCACTGTTCGATGTCGCGGGTGCGTATGGTGGCTCGCCGCTCGGCGTCGGCGATGATCTCGTCCGACTCAGCTCGAGCTGCTGCCTCGATCCGGCGGGCTTGCTCCTCGGCGCGGGCGACTATTGCCGCGGCTTCGTCCTCAGCGTCGGCCAGCTTGCGGTTGGACTCGGCGATCAACTCGGCCGCCCGGTCCTCGCCCCGTCTTATGGTGTCCGCCGCTGTGTCCTCCGCCTGGCGGAGGAGGAGACCGATCCGCTCCCCGAGAACGGCACCGGTCCGGGGCGTGTCGGAGTTGAGCTTCTCTTCGAGCTCGACGATACGGCCTTTGAGCTTGGCTATGACAGCCTGATGCTGGCGGACCTGCTCGCGGGAGTGCTCCACCTGGCCGAGCGCGTCGCTCAGGGAGTCAAGGTACTCGTCGACCTCCATCCGGTCATAACCACGGAGGCTTACCGTGAAGGTGGGTGAAAGAGTTTTGGGTTCCATCGGGGCTCCTATGGCTCGGCACGCGGGCATGGCTCCCAGGCCCGATACCGGGCCTGCCCCTTCTCCGCCCATCATCATTGCCGAGCCGGGGCCGTATTGCAAGCACCCTAAGGGGCAGGGGCGCAGAGCAGAAAAACCCTTGACTCGGCGCCCCGGCTTGTCGTATCCTTTAACTCAAGCCCGCGCCGCCCGGCCGTGCCAAGCTGACACTACATAACGACCCTGACACCAAGTTTCGGGTTTCGGTGATGCCGGCAGGACCGCTCAAAAGTTTCGTGGGTCTGTTTGCCTTGGAGTTCCCGAAGGCGTAGACTATTTCTTGCCGTGGTCCCCT
The DNA here is from genome assembly GCA_021799445.1 of Actinomycetes bacterium. Lineage (GTDB taxonomy): Bacteria > Actinomycetota > Acidimicrobiia > Acidimicrobiales > Palsa-688 > JAJZAM01. The sequence goes on along the minus strand of JAJZAM010000009.1, from coordinate 6,409 downwards.
GTGACGAGTCTCTTTGTATTTCGACGCGTCTTCAGCGCGGGCGCAGCGGCATCCCCCAATTCGTTCTGCCCCAGGAGTAGGTCTTGTCGACTCGTCTCGCGCCCCGGGAGCGTTTTTCCTTTGCCAACCTAGATGAAGTCCTGCCGTTGCCGGACCTCATCGCAGTCCAACGCGATTCCTTCCGCTGGTTCCTCGAAGAGGGACTCGCGGACACGTTTCGCGACATAAGCCCGATCGAGGACTTCTCCGGACAGCTCAAGCTCGTCTTGGAGTTCGACCCGACCGACCAGGACCTGCGCCCGCCGCCCAAGTTCACGGTGGAGGAGTGCAAGGAGAAGGACATGACCTACGCGGCGCCGATCTTCGTGCGCGCGCAGTTCCAGAACGCGAACACCGGCGAGATCAAAGAGCAGACGGTCTTCATGGGCGACTTCCCGATGATGACCGACAAGGGCACGTTCGTCATCAACGGAACCGAGCGGGTCGTCGTCTCCCAACTTGTCCGCAGCCCCGGCGTCATATTCCAGCCTGGACGCGACCTCAAGACCGTCGTGACCGGCACCATCCACCCCTACCGCGGTGAGTGGATCGAGTTCGACGTCGAAGCCAAACCCGGCAAGGAGATCACGGCCGGCTCCAGGGTGGCACGCAAGCGCCGGGTGAGCCTCTTCGTGCTGCTACGGGCGCTCGGCTACACCAACGACGACGGTTTCATCGACCGCTTCGTCCGCCACTTCGACTTCTTGGACACCCAGTGGGAGAAAGAGCGCGACCTGGCTCCGACCCAGGAGGAGTCCCTGCTTGAGATCTACAAGCGTGCCCGTCCAGGCGAGCCTCCCAGCACCGAGTCGGCCAGGGTGTACCTGGAGAACTCCTTTTTCAACCCGAAGCGCTACGACCTGACCCGGGTGGGCCGCTACAAGCTGGACCGCAAGCTAGGGCCGGAGATCGAGCGTCTAGTGGACCTTTTCGGCGTCGCTTTGGACCGGCCCGCCCCTGGCCAGGGTGTGCTGTCGCGCTCGGAGGTCCTCGCGGCGTGCAGCTACATGCTCAACCTCGCCAAGGGCGAGTCGGGCTACCGCCTAGACGACCAGGACCACTTCGCGAACCGGCGTATCCGTTCGGTCGGCGAGCTGATCCAAAACCAGGTGCGCGTCGGGTTGTCGCGCATGGAACGCGTAGTGCGCGAGCGCATGACCACCCAGGACGTGGAGGCGATCACCCCCCAGACACTGATCAACATCCGGCCGGTAGTGGCGGCGATCAAGGAGTTCTTCGGGACGTCGCAGCTGTCGCAGTTCATGGACCAGACCAACCCGCTGTCGGGTCTGACCCACAAGCGGCGGCTCTCCGCGATGGGCCCCGGCGGTCTTTCCCGCGAGCGGGCCGGGTTCGAGGTCCGCGACGTTCACACCTCCCATTACGGGCGGATGTGCCCGATCGAAACCCCAGAAGGTCCCAACATCGGCCTCATCGGCCACCTCGCCTCATACGGGCGGATCAACAGCTACGGGTTCATCGAAACCCCCTACCGCAAGGTCGTCGACGGCAGGGTCACCGACGAGATCGTCTACCTCGCGGCCGACGAGGAGGAGGAGTACGTCATCGCGCAGGCGAACGCGAAGCTCGCCGACGACGGCACCTTGGTAGAGGACCGTGTCCTCGTCCGCCGGGCGCCGGTCGGGCCCGGCGTGCGGGTCGGCGCCACCGGCACCTCCTACGGCACGACTTCCGAGGTGGACTTCGTCCCGCCCGCGGAGGTGGACCTGATGGACGTGTCGCCCAAGCAGATCGTGTCGATCTCGACGGCTCTCATACCTTTCGTCGAGCACGACGACGCCAACCGGGCGTTGATGGGCGCCAACATGCAAAAGCAGGCGGTGCCGCTCCTTCGGCCCGAAGCCCCTTACGTGGGTACCGGTGTCGAAGCCCGAGCGGCGCGCGACGCAGGTGACGTGCTCATCGCCGAAGGGGACGGTCTTGTCACCGAGGCGGCCGGCGAGCTCGTCGTCGTCGACTACGAGCCGGGGCAGGTCGACTGGGCTGGTAACAAGCTCGGCCGCAAGGTGTACCGCCTGGCGAAATTCCGCCGCTCCAACCAGAACACCTGCCTCAACCAGCGGATCGTCGTCGAAGCCGGGACGAGAGTCGCCAAAGGCGACCTCCTCGCCGACGGGCCTTCCACCGAAGAAGGCGAGCTCGGGCTGGGCAAGAACCTGCTCGTGGCTTTCATGCCGTGGGAGGGTTACAACTACGAGGACGCGATCATCCTCTCCGAGCGCCTCGTGCGTGACGACGTGCTCACCTCGATACACATCGAGGAGCACGAGGTCGACGCCCGTGACACCAAGCTCGGAGCGGAGGAGATCACCAGGGACATCCCCAACCTGTCCGACGACATCCTCAAGGACCTCGACGAGCGGGGCATCATCCGCGTCGGCGCGGACGTGTCAGCCGGGGACGTGCTGGTCGGCAAGGTCACCCCTAAAGGCGAGACCGAGCTCACCCCCGAGGAGCGCCTGCTGCGGGCGATCTTCGGCGAGAAAGCCCGCGAGGTCCGAGACACCAGCCTGAAAGTCCCCCACGGCGAGTCCGGCAAGGTCATAGACGTCCGGGTCTTCTCCCGCGAGGACGCCCACGAACTGCCCCCCGGGGTTAACCAGCTGGTCAGGGTGTACATAGCCCAGCGCCGCAAGATCTCCGAGGGCGACAAGCTCGCCGGGCGTCACGGCAACAAGGGTGTCATCTCCAAGATCCTCCCCGTCGAGGACATGCCGTTCCTCGCGGACGGCACCCCCGTGGACATCATCTTGAACCCGCTCGGCGTTCCGAGCCGGATGAACGTCGGCCAGGTCCTCGAAAGCCACCTCGGCTGGGCCGCCCGGTGGGGTTGGGAAGGTAACGAAGTCGCCAAGCCGCCGGTGAGCGGAGCCGAGCGCAAGACCCGTCCGATAACCCCGCCGTCGGTGCACGTGGCGACGCCAGTCTTCGACGGCGCACACTGGGACGAGGAGGACGAAGCCGGCCGCCACCCGACGATCCAACGGGTCTTCGAGACGATCAACCCGGACCGCTTCGACGCCGACGGCAACCCCGTCGCCCAGGGCACGACCGGCCGCCTGATCGGATCCGACGGCAAGGCGACGCTCTACGACGGGCGGACCGGGCTGCCCTACGACAGCCCGATCAGCGTCGGCTACGTGTACATCCTCAAGCTCGCCCACCTCGTCGACGACAAGATCCACGCCCGCTCGACCGGGCCGTACTCGATGATCACCCAGCAGCCCTTGGGCGGCAAAGCCCAGTTCGGCGGGCAGCGCTTCGGTGAGATGGAGGTCTGGGCCCTCGAAGCTTACGGGTCGGCTTACGCCCTCCAGGAGCTTTTGACCATCAAGTCCGACGACGTGGTAGGCCGCGTGAAGGTCTACGAAGCGATCGTCAAAGGCGAGAACATCCCCGAGCCGGGGATCCCGGAGAGCTTCAAGGTGCTCATCAAAGAGATGCAGAGCTTGTGCCTCAACGTCGAGGTCCTCTCCAACGCGGGGGAGCACATCGAGATGCGAGAGCTGGACGAGGACGTCTTTAGAGCCGCCGAGGAGCTCGGCATCGACATAAGCAGGCCTGAGAGAGGCTCCGACGAGGAAGACGCACGACGAGCGAGCGAGAGAGGTTTCTGACACACAGTGCTGGACGTCAACGATTTCGAGCAGATACGTATAGGTCTCGCCACGGCGGACTCGATCCGCGCATGGTCCAACGGCGAGGTGAAGAAACCCGAGACGATCAACTACCGAACCTTGCGTCCCGAAAAGGACGGGCTGTTCTGCGAGAAGATCTTCGGTCCCACCAAGGACTGGGAGTGCTACTGCGGTAAGTACAAGCGTGTCCGCTTTCGCGGGATCGTCTGCGAACGCTGCGGCGTCGAGGTGACCCGCTCGAAGGTGCGCCGCGACCGGATGGGCCACATCGAGCTGGCCGCCCCGGTCGTGCACATCTGGTACCTGAGGGGCACGAGAAGCTGGCTCGCGTACCTGCTCATGGGCACCGAGGTCCGCGAGGAGCTCAAAGCAAAGCAGCTCGAGAAGGTGATCTACTTCGCCGCGAACCTCGTCACCTGGGTTGACGAGGAGAAACGCCACGTGGACCTTCCAAGCCTCGAAGCGGAGCTCGCCGAGGAGATCGGCGAGATCGAACGCGCCCGGGACCTGGACCTCGACAAGCGCTTCAAGGCTCTCGAAGAAGAGCTCGCCAAGATGGAAGCCGAGGGCGCCAAGGACAGCGAGCTCAAAGCCCGCCAACGCCAGGTGGACAAAGAGCTCGGCGCCATCCGCGACCGCGCCGACGCCGAGATCGAGCTCGCCAAGCGCTCCTTCGACGAGTTCAGGGCGTTGCACTCCCGCAAGATCATCGAGGACGAGGGCCTGTGGCGTGAGCTGAAGGACCGCTACCCGGACTACTTCCGCGGTGGGATGGGCGCGGAGGCGATCGCCTCTTTGATCAACGAGATCGACTTCGACGAGGAGGAGGTAAAGCTCCGCGAGGCGATCGACCCGTCCGACGGCAGGCGTCCCCTTTCGGTGCAGCGCCGCCAGAAGGCGATCAAACGCTTGAAGATCGTCACGGCGTTCAACCGTCGCGACGAGAACGGCAGGCGGGCGAACGACCCCCGGGCGATGATCCTCGACGCGGTGCCGGTCATACCGCCGGAGCTTCGCCCGATGGTGCAGCTCGACGGCGGCCGGTTCGCCACGTCGGACCTAAACGACCTTTACCGTCGTGTGATCAACCGTAACAACCGCCTGAAGCGCCTGTTGGACCTCGGAGCCCCCGAGATCATCGTCAACAACGAGAAGCGCATGCTCCAAGAGGCCGTCGACGCGCTCTTCGACAACGGCCGGCGGGGACGCCCGGTCAGCGGTCCCGGTAACAGGCCGCTCAAATCGCTGTCGGACATGCTCAAAGGCAAGCAGGGCCGGTTCCGCCAGAACCTGCTCGGCAAGCGCGTCGACTACTCGGGCCGTTCGGTCATCGTCGTCGGCCCGACCCTGAAACTGCACCAGTGCGGTCTTCCCAAGCTGATGGCGTTGGAGCTGTTCAAGCCGTTCGTGATGAAACGCCTAGTCGACTTGGAGATAGCGCAGAACATCAAGTCGGCGAAGCGCATGGTCGAACGGCGCCGCTCGGCCGTGTGGGACGTCCTCGACGAGGTGATCAAGGAGCACCCGGTGCTGCTGAACCGGGCGCCGACGCTTCACCGGCTCGGGATCCAGGCTTTCGAACCGGTCCTAGTCGAGGGCAAGGCGATCCAGATCCACCCGCTGGTGTGCACCGCGTTCAACGCCGACTTCGACGGCGACCAGATGGCCGTGCACCTTCCCCTATCCGCGGAGGCCCAGGCCGAAGCGCGGATCTTGATGCTGTCGGCCAACAACATCCTCTCCCCGGCGACGGGACGGCCGATCGTCATCCCCACCCAGGACATGGTCTTCGGCGCCTACTACCTCACCTTGGTCCGCGACGGCGCCAAAGGCGAAGGGAAGGTGTTCCGCCACCTTTGGGATGTCGAACGGGCTTACGACGCCGGCGACGTGGACCTGCACGCCAGGGTCACCTGGCGAGGCAAGGTCGTCGCAGCTGACGGGACCGTGTCTAACGGTCCGCTGGAGACGACCCCGGGTCGGATCATCTTCAACACTGCGCTGCCAGACGACTTCCCCTTCGTCAACGAGGTGGTCGGCAAGAGGAACCGTCCGATCGGCTCGATAGTCGAGGTCCTCGCCGAGCGCTACCCGCGGGTGACTGTCGCTTCGAGCCTCGACGCGATCAAGAACCTGTGCTTCCGCTACGCGGCCCGGTCCGGTCTGACGATCTCGATCGACGACGTCAAGACACCGCCTTCCAAGGCGGAGATCATCGCCCGCCACGAGGCGGAAGCCCAGAAGGCCGAGACGCAGTTCAAGCGGGGTATCATCACCGACGACGAGCGCCGCCAGAAGGAGATCGAGATCTGGACGGCGGCGAACTCCGAGATCGGAAAGGCGATGGAGCAGACCCTCGCCGCCTCCGTCGACAACCCTCTGGACATGATGGTCGACTCCGGCGCGCGAGGCAACCCTCAGCAGGTGCGCCAGATCGCCGGTATGAAAGGCCTCGTGTCGAACCCCCGCGGCGAGATGATCCCACGGCCGATCCGCTCCTCGTTCCGTGAAGGACTATCGGTGTTGGAGTACTTCATCTCCACCCACGGAGCCCGCAAAGGTCTCGCCGACACCGCGCTGCGCACCGCCGACTCAGGCTATCTGACGAGGCGTCTCGTGGACGTAGCCCAGGAGCTGATAGTCCGCCAAGTGGACTGCGGCACCACCCGCGGCGTGTGGATCGACGGGATCAAACGCGACGACGAACGCTC
>JAJZAM010000079.1 GCA_021799445.1 Actinomycetes bacterium | reverse complement strand
TCGCGGCGGCGCTCGGCGCACCGTTCGCGTTGGTCTTGAGCGGCGTCACTGCTAAAAAGGACTTGCCGGTGGAGCCAACACCTGAGATCGTCGCGGCCGACGCTGCGGAGGCCGTGGACGTCTTTCTCCGCATCGGGCGCGGTCACGATGAGCGACCCGCGAAACAATAGTGCTAACTCCCGCAAGCACTAGGGGGTTTTGTTGGTAATATGCGGTATGCCCCGAGATGAAAAGATGAGAAAGGCCCAGTCGGCGGGCGTCGACTTTTTGGAGTTGGCCCGCTCTAAGGCGGAGGAGTTCCTGAGGGAGCTCTCCCGGTCAGGTGAAAGCGCCCAAGAAGCCCTCGACGACCTGGCTAAAGGCTCGAAACGCTCCACGGACCGCCTCGTTGACGCTATTCGCAGCGAGGTCAGCCGCCAGTTGAACGCTTTGGGTCTCGCAACCAAGGCGGATCTGTCGGAGCTGGAGGACCGCCTAGCTTCCCTCGAAGCTCGCAGCGCCCGAGCGCCCCGAACAGCCACGAAGGCCGCCGATGCCAAGCCTGCCAACCCAACAGCCAAGCCGTCGAAGCGCACGGCGGAGGCTGCGGCGGCGAAAGCGTCGACGCCAAAAGCTTCAGCGGTGAAGTCGCCGGCGAGCCCAGCCCGGCGAGCCACCGGCGGTTCTGCCAGAGCGACCGGCCCGGTCTCCTCCGACGAGCGCGCGCCCTCCGAGGGCTCCGCGGACTGAACTGCGCCAGCCCAGACGTCGACTTGACGTGGCCCTGGTCGAGCTGGGGCTAGCGGAGTCTCGATCTGCGGCGGCAGCCCTTATAGACGCCGGTCAGGTCCTGGTGAGTGGGTCACCGGCGATGAAAGCGTCACGCCTGGTAGGAGCGGGTGAACCCGTGAGGCTGAGCGGTGAAACCCCGCGATACGTGAGCAGGGGAGGGGAGAAGCTCGGCGCTGCACTTGAGCGTTTTGGCTTGCAGGCCGCAGGAAAGCACGTCTTGGACGCGGGTTCATCGACCGGTGGTTTTACCGACTGCCTTCTACAGGGCGGCGCCGAGCGGGTGGTAGCCGTCGACGTCGGCCGAGGCCAGCTGCATCCGCGCATCAGGTCGGATCCGAGGGTCACCTCGTTAGAGAGGACCGATATCCGCTCGGAGAAGCTTGACGTCTACCGGGGGCGGATGGGCCTGGTCGTGGCCGACCTGTCCTTCATCGCTCTGCGCAGCGTTGCGCCTGCCCTGGTCGGCTTCGCTGCACCAGGCGCTGATATCGTTGTTCTTGTAAAACCCCAGTTCGAGGCCGGACGCGTCGAGGTGTCACGTACACGAGGAGTGGTCCGCAGCCCCGCCGTGTGGAGATCCACCCTGGAGTCGGCCACGGGTAGCGTGCGGCTGGCGGGAGCGGTAATGATGAACGTGATGGTCTCACCCCTGCGAGGAGCCGCCGGCAACGTGGAGTTCCTAGCTCACTTCCGGGCACCTGGCTGCGGTGCGTCCGACTTTCGGATCACCGGCACTGAACCCGGAGAGTCCGGAGTATCCGGAGCACCCGGAGAGTATGGAGAGTCCGGAGAGTCCGGAGCGTGCGGTACCCGGGTGGCTGAGATGCTCGACCGGGTCGTGGAGCAAGCAGCCCGAGCGGCCCAGGGATCAGCCGGCGAGCGCAGCCCGGACGGCGCCCGGGGCGGGACGTAAAAGTCGTGGCGTCGATCGGTTTCGTCTTCAACTCGGCGCGCCCGAAAGCGGTGCAACTCGCCGAGCAGACCGCGTCGTGGCTCGTGGACAGCGGGCACAGCACCCACATCCTGAGCGCGGCTCCTTCAGCGTCCGAGCGAGCCTCGGTGCCGCCAGACTTGGACTTGGCCGTGAGCCTCGGCGGCGACGGGACCATGCTGCGCACGGTTGACCTGGTGAGCAGCCGGGAGGTGCCGGTGCTCGGCGTCAACCTCGGGCATCTCGGCTACCTGACCGTCGCCGAGCCGTCCGGTCTGAGAGCGGCGCTGGAGCGTTTCTTGGAGGGCGACTTTGCTGTCGAAGCCCGGATGACGTTCGACGTCACCCTCGGCGAGCCGCCTCCTGGAGGTAACGGCAGGGCGGGAAGGGTGTCGCGCAACGCCCTAAACGACGTCGTCCTGCAACGCTCCCTGGTCGGCCATACCATCCACACGGCTGTCGCAGTCAACGGCAGCCCTTTCTTGGCTTTCGTCTCCGACTCGCTGATCCTCGCCACGCCGACGGGTTCCACGGCTTACAACCTCTCGGCGCGAGGTCCGATCGTCTCGCCGAAAGCTCGCGTGTCGGTCCTCACCCCCGTGGCCCCGCACATGCTCTTTGACCGCTCCGTGATCCTCGTAGCCGAGGACGAGGTCGCTATCACAGCGTCGGGCGAGTACCCGGTCGAGGTGGTAGTCGACGGCTGGCGGACAGCGACCCTTCAGCCGGGTCAGAGCGTCCAGTGCCGCCAAGGTGAGAAGGACGCTCTGCTGGTCACGTTCGAAAGCCGCGATTTCCACCGGATCTTGAAAGCGAAGTTCAACCTGAAGGACCGCTGAGCGTGCTCGTCGAGCTGCGAGTTCGCAACTTCGGGGTTTTCGAGGACGCCTCGATCACCTTCGATGCGGGGATGAGCTCCCTTACGGGAGAGACCGGCGCCGGCAAGACGCTTATAGTTGACGCTATCGCCCTGCTAGCCGGCGGGCCGGCCGACCCGGCCCTCGTCCGTCCGGGAGCTTCGGAGGCGCTCGTGGAGGGAAGGTTCACTGTCCTCGGACAGCCCGGCGTCGACGGTGAAGCCGGGGAAGTCATCGTCTCTCGGGTAGTGCCGGCCGGTGGGCGCAGCCGAAGCTACGTAGACGGCCGGATGGTGAGCGCGTCGACCCTGTCCGACCTCGTGCGGAGCCTGGTGGAGATCAACGGTCAGCACGCCTTCGCCTACCTTTTGTCCCCCCACGTGCAAAGGGACCTTTTCGACCAGGCGTGCGCCGTCGACACCGCCCGCCAGAGGGAGTTGCGCCGGGAGGTAGCCAAGCTGCGTTCGGCGCTCGAAGGTCTCGGGGCCGATCCTGTCTCCACGGAACGCGAGATCGACCTTCTCAGCTACCAGCTTCAAGAGATCGACTCGGCGCGAGTAGCAGACCCCGACGAGGAGACGTCGCTCAGAGCCGAGCAGGAGTCCCTCGCGGACACTTCCGGCACCGTCGACGCTGCCAGAGCGATACGGGAGGCCCTCGCAGGAGACGGCGGGAGCGCTGAGCGTTTGGGGGAGGCCATAGCCCTCGCCGGGTCGCGGCCTGCCCTGGCGCCGATCGCCGCCCGTCTCGCGGCGGCCTCGGAGGAGCTCGCCGACTGTGCCGCCGAAGCGAGGCGCCTCGCCGAGACCCTCGAAGCGAACCCCGAGAGGCTCGACGCGATAGGCGAGCGTCTGGGCGTCCTCGCCCAGCTGAGACGCAAATACGGTCCGACACTCGCAGAAGTCGTCGCCTACCGGGAGAAGATCCGCTCGCGCCTCGACGAGCTTCGCTCGCTCGACGGGCTCATAGCTTCCCGAAGGGAGCAACTCGAAGCGCTCGTAAGGGACCTGCGAGCCGAGGATCGCAGGGTTCTCGAAGCCCGGCGTCAAGGCGCGCCAGGCTTCGCGTCGCTAGTCGAAAGCCAGCTCGCCGCTCTCGCACTGCAACGAGCCCGCTTCGGCGTCGACGTGGCGTCCGAAGCTGGCAGGCAGGTTGTGACCTGGCTTTTCGCGGCTAACCCCGGCCAGGTGATGCTACCCCTGTCCAAGGTAGCTTCGGGTGGGGAGCTGGCCAGAGTTCTCCTCGCTACCAGGTTGGCGGTCGCCAGGGCCTCGCAAGGTTCCGGCGCCGAGCTGAGCGGTCCGGAGACGCTCATATTCGACGAGGTCGACGCCGGCGTCGGAGGCCGGGCCGCTGCGTCGGTGGGTGCGGCTCTCGCCGAGCTGGCGGCAGGCCGGCAGGTCCTCGTTGTCACTCACCTAGCCCAGGTGGCGGCTTTCGCGGACCGCCACGTGGCCGTCACGAAGGAGGTGGTAGCGGGAAGTGACGGCGAAGTGACGAAAGCCTCGGCGTCGATCCTCGACTACGAAAGCCGCGTGGTCGAACTGGCCCGTATGCTCTCAGGGCGCCCGGATAGTGCATCGGCGCGCAACCACGCCCGTGAGCTGCTCGAAGCTAGTCGGGTCGGTCCCGCCGGCGGCGGTGCTTTCAGGTCCCGGGCTGGTCGCGGCGGCCGGGACGGCTGATCCACCAGCGGCGCGCCCGGCCCGTACGGGGATGCCGGCCGGCGAGGTAGGATCGGGCTCGGTCGGTGGTGGTCACCGCATGCGCACGTCGATCGGAGTGGAGGTCTCATTTGGCGAAGCACATCTTCGTCACGGGCGGGGTGTCGAGCTCCCTCGGTAAGGGCTTGACTGCGTCGTCCCTGGGCCGGCTCTTGAAGAGCCGTGGCCTGAAGGTGACCATGCAAAAGCTCGACCCGTACATCAACGTCGACCCGGGCACCCTCAACCCTTTCGAGCACGGCGAGGTGTTCGTAACCGACGACGGCGGTGAGACCGACCTTGACCTTGGGCACTACGAGCGTTTCGTCGACGAGAACCTCCACCGCGACTCCAACGCTACCGCAGGTTCCATCTACCAGTCGGTCATCGCCAAGGAGCGTCGCGGCGCCTACCTGGGTCGCACCGTCCAGGTGATACCGCACATAACCGACGAGATCAAAGACAGGATCCGCAGGCTGGGCGGCGAGGACGTCGACGTGGTGATCACCGAAGTCGGCGGAACGGTCGGTGACATCGAGATCCTGCCTTTTTTAGAAGCTATACGCCAGTTCCGAAAAGACGTAGGGCGTAACAACGTTTGCTACGTGCACGTCACGCTCGTGCCCTACCTCGGTCCGTCCGGTGAGCAGAAGACCAAACCGACTCAGCATTCGGTGACGGAGCTGCGCAGCCGGGGCATCCAACCGGACGTGATCATCTGCCGCAGCGACCGGAGCATCTCCGACGGCCTCAAACGCAAGGTTTCTCTCCTCTGCGACGTGCCAGTAGAGGCGGTCGTGTCGTGCACGGACGCCCCGAGCATCTACGAGATCCCCGTATCCCTGCACGAAGAAGGCCTCGACGACTACGTGTGCGACCTTCTCGGGTTCGAACCTTCTCGGCACCCGCTTGACCTGTCGGCGTGGGAGTCGATCCTAAGGCGAGTCGAATCAGCAGACCGCACCGTACGGGTCGGCCTCATCGGAAAGTACGTCAACCTGCCCGACGCTTACCTTTCGGTGGTGGAGTCTCTGCGCCACGGAGGGTTCGCCCAGGGAGTGAAGATCGACCTGCAGTGGATACAAGCCGAGGAGGTAGAGGGTCTCCTCGGGGCGGGACGCCTGGCCAGTCTTGACGGGATCGTCATCCCGGGAGGTTTCGGCGAACGCGGGGTCGAAGGCAAGATCGCGGCGGCCACTTTCGCCCGGGAAGCGTCCATCCCGTGCCTCGGGCTGTGCCTGGGATTGCAGGTGATGGTCATCGAGTTCGCCCGTAACGTCGTCGGCCTCGCCGGCGCCAACTCACGCGAGTTCGACTCAAGCGCCCCCTACATGGTGATCGACTTGATGGACGAGCAGCGCGAGGTGGTCGACATGGGCGGCACGATGAGGCTGGGACTTTTCCCTGCCAAGCTCGCAGCGGGCAGCGTGGTAGCCGCCGCTTACGGAGAGGAGCTCGTCTACGAGAGGCACCGTCACCGCTTCGAGGTCAACCCGCGTTACCGCTCGAAGCTCGAGTCGGGTGGCCTCGTGTGCTCCGGCGTCTCCCCGGACGGGCGCCTAGTGGAGTTCGTCGAGCTTCCCGGGCATCCTTTCTGGGTCGGCACGCAGGCGCACCCGGAGTTTCGCAGCCGGCCTGACCATCCCCACCCGCTGTTCGTGGCGCTGGTAGCCGCAGCAGCGGAGCGGGCCGAGGGCCGGTCCCCGCGCCTGCTCGACGTGGCCCACGGCGATGAGCTCAAAGTTCTCTAAGCTCGACGAGACGGTCCGCTACCGCGGACCGGTAGTCCAAGCCGTGGAGCTGACCGTGAGAGGGCCCGACGGCGAGACCCTCACCCGGGAGGTGATCCGCCACCCTGGGGCTGTGGTCGTAGCTGCTGTCACGGACCGGCGCAGCTTCCTGCTCGTACGCCAGTACCGTGCGGCGGTCGGAGCCGAACTGCTGGAGGTCCCGGCTGGCAAGCGTGACGTCGACGGGGAACCCCCCGAGGTGACCGCCGAACGAGAGCTCGCCGAGGAGGTCGGGCGCCGGGCGGGGCGACTGGAGCTTCTGGCCCGCTTTTACAACTCTCCGGGGTTCACCGACGAGCTCACACATCTATACCTCGCCCGTGACCTAGTCGAGGTGCCGACCGACCGCCAGGGGGTGGAGGAGCAGAACATGGAAGTGGTGGAAGTCCCATTCGACGATGTCGCCACGATGATCGTCGACGGCACCCTTGTAGACGCGAAGACGATCATCGGCCTCACGCTTGCCTTGCAGCGCCTACAATGATCTTCTGTGCAGACCGACGCTTCGACTTTCGAGCCTAGACAAGCCCTAGAGCAGGAACGGGAAAGTCTGCGCTCCCAGCTCGGCGAGCTCGGCTACGGGCAGCGTCTCGACTACGACCCGAACTTCGCCGACTCAAGTCAAGTTACCGCCGAGCGCGGCGAGAACGACGCGTTGATAGGCGAGCTGGTCGAGTTGCTCGGCGAGGTGGAGCACGCCCTCGCCAAGTTCGACTCCGGTGACTACGGGCGCTGCGAGCGTTGCTCGAAGCCTATAGACCCGGCGCGCCTTGAGGCGCGCCCCGAGGCTCGCCTGTGCATCGAATGCGCCGCTTCCAAACGCTAGGCGGGCTTCGGTTTCACAATCCGATAGCGTCGTAGGCCCTTTGAAGGGTCGCCGCTGCCACTGCGTTCGCCTGTTTCGCCCCCGTCTTGAGCACGTCGTAGACGAAGTCCGGTTGGGCTGACAGCTCCCTGTAGCGCCGCTGGATTGGCTCGACGGCGTCGAGGACGGCCGTGGCGACGTCCGCTTTGAGATCCCCGTAGCGCGAATAGCGGTCCGCGACCCGTTGGGGGTCCTCGCCTCGTAGCGTTGCCAGCAGCTCGAGCAGGTTCGACACGCCAGGCTTGGCTTCGCGATCGTAGCGCACCGAACCGGGCCCGGTGTCGGCGTCGGTGACGGCTCGTTTGATCTTGCGTTCTATGTCAGCCGGCTCGTCGAAAAGACCCACCACACCCGAAGGCAGGTCAGTCGTCTTGGACATCTTGCGGGTCGGGTCGGCGAGGTTCATGATCCGCGCTCCTCTACCCGGGCGGGGTATCGCAGCTTGGGGAATGACGAAAGTCGGGCCGTAAGTGGAGTTGAAGCGCAGCGCCAAGTCGCGGGTGAGCTCAAGGTGCTGACGCTGGTCCTCTCCTACGGGCACCCTGTCCGCGTCGTAGGCGAGGATGTCGGCTGCCATCAGGCACGGGTAGGTGAAAAGACCGACCCGGGCTGTTTGCTCGCCGCCTTTGGCGGTCTTGTCTTTGAACTGTGTCATCCTGGCTAGCTCCCCGAAGCTGGCGGTGCATTCCATCAGCCAGGCGAGCTGGGCATGCGCAGGGACGTGGCTTTGCAAGAACAGCGTGCACGACTCGGGGTCGAGTCCCGCTGCTAGGAGCAGCGTGGCCATCGTCATGGAGGCCTGCCGGCGCTCGGCGGGGTCTCCCGGCACGGTAAGTCCGTGCAGGTCAACCACGCAGTAGTAGCAGTCGCCGACGGTCTGGTCTTCCACCCAGTAGCGGATAGCCCCCAGCAGGTTCCCCAGGTGGGGTTGACCTGTGGGCTGTATGCCCGACAGGACCCTCGGCGGTTTAGGAGTGGCGGAGCTGAGCACCTGTCCAGGCTAGTTCCGCCTTCCGCCGGGCTGGTTCCAATAGGATCAGAGCATGCCCTATACGGTTAGCACGCCCGTATTCGAGGGGCCCTTCGACCTTCTCTTGCACCTGATCAGCTCCGACAAGGTGGAGCTTTGGGAGGTGTCGCTCGCCGACATCGTCGACGGTTACGTGGCGACACTCGCGGAGATCGGTGACGGCCTGGACCTGGAGACCGCCACTGAGTTCCTCCTCATAGCCTCCGTCCTCCTCGAGCTCAAGGCTCGCCGTCTCCTGCCGGGCCGGGAGGCGGTCGAAGCCGAAGAGGAGCTCGCCTTGTGGGAGGAGCGCGACCTGCTCGTTGCGCGGCTCCTCGAATGCAAGACCTTCAAAGACGCCTCGCGAGAGCTTGACCGTCGCTTAGACGTGGCGTCTCGAAGCTGGCCGCGCCGCGTAGGACCCGGTGAGCTTTACTCCTCGGCGCGTCCCGACGTGATGGCCGGTGTCAGCCCGCAGTTGCTGGCAGAAGTGATGCGCAAGGTGCTCGAACCCAGGCCGGTCGCTAAGGTCGAGCTCACCCACGTCGCTCCGGTACGCGTCAGCGTTGCCGAAGCGGTCGCTGGTCTCGCGGTCAGTTTGCCGGCACGGCGGAGGGTTTGTTTCTCCGAGCTCGTCGAGCGCGCCCAGGAACGCCTTGAGGTGATCGTGTGCTTCCTGGCTCTGCTGGAGCTCTACAAGCAGGGCTACGTCGACTTGGAGCAGGCTACAACCTTCGGTACTTTAGAGGTGATCTGGCTGGGCGACAGCGCAAACAACGCTGGCGTAGAGGCGCTCGTCGTCGAGGACTACGAAGGTTAGGATGCGGCGGTGACAGACGACGCTAAAGCGATCGAAGCGATAGTCATGGTCGCCGAGGAGCCCGTGGGAGCGGGACTTCTCGCTCAGCTCCTGGAGATAACCCCGTCGCACGTCGAGGTGCTCTGCCACGAGCTCGCCGAGTCTTACCGCCGGGAGAACCGGGGTTTCGAGCTGGTGCGGGTCGCCGGCGGGTACCAGTTCCAGTCCCGCCCGGAGATGGCCCCTTACGTGGAGCGTTTCGTCCTGGACGGTCAGAACCCCCGGCTTTCGGCGGCCGCTTTGGAGGCCCTTGCGATAGTGGCGTACAAGCAGCCGGTGTCCCGAGCGCAGGTGGCGGCTATAAGAGGAGTCAACGCGGATGCGGTCATGCGGACCTTGGCTGCCCGGGGCCTCATAGCCGAAGTGGCACGCGACGAAGGCCCCGGCCAGGCCGCCCTGTTCGGCACCACTACCCTGTTCTTGGAGAAGCTCGGCTTGTACAGCGTCGAGGAGCTTCCGCCGCTGGCCGATTTCGTCCCCGGGCCGGAGATCATGGACTCCCTAGAACGAAGCCTTCTGGCGGACTCGGCCCCGCAGTTGGATCTGAGAGGCGCAGGCGAAACCGACAGTGACGTCACCGAGTCGAGCCTTTAAAAGCGACACCAGCGACAGCCCGACGGGGGAGCGGCTTCAGAAAGTTCTGGCTGCCGCAGGGATAGCCAGCCGTCGACGCTGCGAAGAGTTGATCGCCGAAGGTAGGGTCCAAGTCAACGGTGTCACGGCGTCACTCGGCAGACGGGTGGACCGTCGAAGCGATACTGTCAGCGTCGACGGGGTGCGGGTAGCCACCGACCCCGGGCTGGTGTACTACGCCCTCCACAAGCCGGCGGGGGTTGTGAGCACCGTCGCTGACCCGGCCGGCCGGAGGACCGTCGTAAGCCTGGTACCCGCCGATCCGCGGGTCTTCCCGGTGGGGCGTCTCGACGCTGACAGCGAGGGTCTCCTGCTTTTGTGCAACGACGGGGATTTGGCCTACAAGTTGACGCACCCTTCGCAGGGCGTCGACAAGGAGTACCTAGTGCGAGTGCACGGCCATCCCAAGGCGGGGGCTATCCGCCGGATGAGGGAAGGCATCGACCTCGACGGTCGGCTGACGGCGCCGGCGAAAGTGTCCCTGGTCGGGGCGGATCTGCTCAAGGTGACGATCCACGAGGGTCGCAACCGCCAGGTCCGCAGGATGGCAGAAGCGGTCGGGCATCCTGTCAGGCAGCTCGTCCGAACCCGGATAGGCCCAGTCAGGCTCGCCGGCCTGGCTCCCGGCGCGTACCGGGCGCTCTCCCAGGAGGAGGTCCGCAAGCTAGAACGCGCCGGGGGTGCCGCCACCTTAGGGGCGGGCCAAGCCGGTTTGGGGACCGACGAGTAGTGGTAGCGTTCGGCGCCGTGGTCGACGGCGAGCGGGCTCCCAGGTTTGCGCAGGTGATAGGAGCTGGCCTTATAGGCGGCTCGATCGGCAGGGGCCTGCGCGCCTGC
>JAJZAM010000078.1 GCA_021799445.1 Actinomycetes bacterium | reverse complement strand
AGGTGGGATCCGACCCGACCCACGGGTGCGCATGTGGGTTGCGGTGACCGGCGAGCTCTTCGACGAGTCTGCGTCTTTGCGCAACCGGGAACGACCCGATCACCCCGACGTGACGCAGTTCGGGTCCGTCGTAGAGCCCGAGCATGAGCGAACCGACCATCGAAGTGTCCGAGCGGTACCAGCGAAACCCGCCTACCACGAAGTCACCCGTTCGGCGATGCTTTACTTTGATCATCACCCGCCTGGCTGGCAGGTAGGCCAACCCGGCCGGTTTGGCGACGATACCGTCCAGACCGGCCCCTTCGAAACGTTTGAACCATTCTTCTGCTACTCGCAGGTCTTTGGTGACCGGCGTCAGGTGAAGCGGCGGCCGACTGTGCGCGAGGATCCGCTCGAGGATCTCCCGCCGCAGTTGAAACGGCTCGCCGGTGACCACAGCGTCTGCTACCGCTAGCACGTCGAAAGCGACGAAGCTAGCGGGCGCGCTCTTCGCAAGGTGCGCTACCCGTGAGCTCGCAGGGTGGATCCGCTCCGAGAGAGCATCGAAGTCGAGTCCCGAAGGGCCGGCTACGACGATCTCCCCGTCTAGTACGCATCTAGTTGCTAGCTCAGCGGCAATCGCAGCTGTCAGCTCGGGGAAGTATCTGCTAAGCGAACGGCCGTTGCGGCTCTGCAGCTCGACCAGCGGCCCGTCGCAGAAGGCTATGCAGCGAAAGCCGTCCCATTTCGGTTCTATTTGACCTTGTCCGCCCTCTAGCAGAAGTTTTACCTGCTCCCAGGTGCCGACCTTGCACAACATGGGCTTTACCGGTGGCATGACGGGCAGATCCATTACCCACACGCTAGGCCGCGGCTCAGCCGGTCCACGATGAGGATCCGCAGGGCTCTGATGGCCTGGTCACCCACATCCACCAGCGACGCTCACGTGGTGGCGTGCTTCGTCAGCGTTGTTCTTGATGGAGGAGCGGGCCAGGCCTTCTCCCTCGACCCCCTCAGAGTCTCTCGCTCGATTCCGGACCGAACATTATGTAGGGTGATTATGCGCCTATTCGGTGCCTCTGATAGGACACAATAGCCGTCGTTAGGAGCGACTGATAAGCTTCTGGCTGTCCGGCTGGCAGAGGCGCAGATCGGATTTTCGGTGGTGGTGTGGTAGCAACGTTGGCCGGGCGGCTCTAGATTACGTGACCTTCACGGATGCGGGGAGGGGTGTGTTCAAGGCTGAGGGTTTGCTGCGTTGTACGAAACCGTGGAGCCGAGATTACGGGCCGCTGTCGGCGCCGCCTGCGGGCCTGAGAGCGGCCGAGAAGCTGCCGCGGGGGCGTGGGCGCATTTCGATCGGCTCGAAAAGATAAGCCACCCTGTCCCGTGTTTGTTCCGCGTCGGTCGGAGCCGGACACTACTTAGGCGACTCCGATTGATAGGGCCTAGCACCAGCGACAGGTCCGAGCCGTGGGTCGAGCCCGGACTGGCCCGTGCTCTGGCCACCTTGACGCAGCGTCAGCGGGTCGCCGTGATGCTGATCTGCGGTCATGAATAGACTCTGGCGAAGATGGCGACATCAGCCGGGTTCCCTCTGTGTCAACATTGACTGAGGTAGTCTTGTAGCTGGTTCGTTGAATTGTAGAGGGCGGGGAAGGAGTTCCCGATTGTTATGACTATCCGTCAGCGAGTAGAGGAGTTAGCTCGCTGCGGAGGTGTGAGCGACATTCGTGACGCCGCGGGAAAGCGGCGTGCACGCCGCAGGCGGGCCGGCCTGTCGGCAGCTGCTGTCACAGGATTGGTAGCCGTAGTCCTCCTCCTGCCTGTGTCCCAGTCAACCAAGGTGAGGACCGGCCTGGCGGGCGGCCAGCCTGCCGCGTCTGCCACGACACCGACGTTGACTACGGCTGAAATCACCGCCAGTCTGCCCCGGGGAGCCCAGGTCAGCTCGGTTATCCGGTACCACGGCAAGGAGGTCGCCGCTGGAGACGACTTCCCAGGCGGCTCTGCTCCTGTACTGCCGATCTGCGCGCAGACCGGCTGCAACCCGGTTGTGTGGACATCAACAGATGGCACCAACTGGTCAGCCACTTGGGGTGCGAAACCCGCCGGGAGCATCGCCGGCGAGACCCTTGTGGCAAGCCCCAACAACCTGCTTCTTTTCAACACCGGCGAGTCCACAAACCTTTGGGTATCCACAGACGCCGTTACCTGGCGTCACGTGGCGCTACCACCTGCGTTCGCCGCTATGGTCGTCGGAGTCGGAGATGTCATCTATGGCCACGGGCGGTTCGTCGCCATCTTGAACAGCAGGAACCCGGGAAGCCCCGTAACGGCCTACGGCGAAAGCAACACTGTCTGGACGTCCACAAACGGGGCGACCTGGACCCGGGATCCCGTGCCCGGGGCGGCCGCCATATTCCAGTCGGTCAGTGTCGAGCCGACCGGATTCCAGATTAGCGGTGTCTTTCGCCAAGGAGGGGGCCAGGCTACTTGGACGTCAACAGACGGAGTCAGCTGGTCGGCCGGCGCGATCCCATCGACTACAACACTACCGGCCTCCGCCGCTCAGCAGACTACGACAGCAAAGCCGTGCCTGGCGCCAGCCCTGACGCTTAGAGGCGGCCGACAAGGCGAAAACGAAGGAGCGCACGGCGATATCATCATCACCAACACTGGCCGGGCGGCATGCACGCTGCAGGGGCCCCCAACGGTCGAGATCCTCAAAGCGAGCGGGGGCCCGCTCGCGATCCGGCCGCTTACCAGCACCCTGCCGACCGGCACTGTAGTGCTCGGGCCCAGCCAGAGCGCCTCAGCGGCTGTCTACTGGTCGAACTGGTGCCATGCAAACCCGGGCCCACTCGACATCGCTATCCGCCTCGCCTCTGGGACGGTCACCGGTCCGTTCAACGGTCCGCCCGACTACAACCAAATACCCGGCTGCATCAACCCGACAGGCTCGTCTACTCTCCAAGTGATCGAGTCCTACCTACTCGCCACGTCGTAGACGCGCATGTGGGGATAGGGCCGCTAGTGCAGCCAGACGGGGCCCGACACACCTGACCACCGGAAACTACGTCCCAGAGAGGGGGAGGCAAGACAAGAACGTAACTATCTGTACCGCTCCCGCGAAGACAAGCTCAGCGTCACGCCAGCCTGCACCGAGTCGATCCGGGCGTCTTGGCATTAGCATTAGCCAACGACCACCATCCCGGACCTTCCGGGTAGCCGCGTTGCATGTCGAAGGATGGCTATTAGCAGGCAGGCCGGGCGCGCTGCCGTCGGTATTTGGCGATGCCAGAGATCGTCTTACTCGAAGCAGGATCTGGGTGGCCCGATGATGGCCAGTCCGGTAGGTGTGGTCGCGTAGAGGGTGTGGTTGGTGGCGACCGGCGATCCGATTTGCATGTCGGCGGTGGCTCGAACGGCCGAGCCGGTGGGATCAGCGCACGAGACGCCGGTACTGCTGGCTACCCATACGACATCGTCGCTGATCGAGATGGAGACCCCCATCGTCTGGTCGTAGACGCTCCCATAGGAGAGGGATTCGGGCGCACTGGCCTGCAGGGTGTCGGCAGCGAGTCCGACACCCTGGCCTAGCATTCCCGTCCTGTAGGTCACCCACACGCCGCCGGGCGCGGCGGTCACCGTCCCTCCGGCGATGGCGTTGGGGAAGCTGCGCTGGCGGATCGGGATTGCGGTCGTGCTGTCGACTTCGACTACGGAGAGCGGGACGGTGACGCTCTGCAGCGCGAGGTAGACGAACTGCCCGGTGGGACTGCTCCTCAGTGAGGTGATGTCCCCGCCGAAGGTGCGTTCGGTGGCTATCCAGGTAGGCGAAGGTCGGGCCTTTGGTCAGCTGGCCGGTGCCGAGGTCGCAGCGGAAGACAGTGAAACTGTTCGCTGTGGTGGTCCGGGTGTTCGCCTGGGAGGTGAGGACACCGTAGAGGGCGCCCCTGTACACGACGATTCTTTCAACATGTCCACCAAGCGGCACCAGCTGCGCCGACCATTGTGCGGGCTGAGACGGCGCTATCGATCCGCTCGGGGTCTGATCGGTGGTAGGTGTAGTGGCGGCAGGTGTAGGAGCGGTGGCGGCCCTGACCGGCCCGGTCCGAGACACCACCGCTGCCGTGTCTATCACCGAGACAGCGAGTCCCTCGCAGGTCGCTAGCGAGCACCTCCCCGCCCCGAGGCGCATCGTGGTCAGCGTCCCGAGCCAGGTCGAGCGTCTCCGCGGCGCAGCCGATGGGCTTGTCCCAGCCGCGCCCGGCGCGCGTAGCTGCCCAGCCGACCTCGGCACCCGCTACGTCGTCGCGTTCGCTACCTCGCCGACAGCGGCGCCGGACATGAACTTCACTTCGGGGAGCTGCGGGTTAGTCCAGGTGACCGGTCGCGGCGGGCAGCATCTCAGCACCCTCTCCAACGACACCGCGTTCACCGAGGCCTACGACCGAGTGCCCGGCCCGGGCAGCCCTGCCGGGTCCCAGCCGTCGGCATGACGCAGCTCGTGGGCACGCCCGATTCCGACGTCATGCGCCGCATCATCGATCAGCCGCCGAGGCAGACAGCTCCGCCGCCCGAGCGAGGTGGCCGGCGCTGAGCGCATGCCCGCCGAGCAACGCCACCACCATGTCCGCCCGGGGACACCCGGCGAGGAGCAAGCGTGTCAGTTTCAGGAGGCGGCTGCCGCCGGCTGGAGCGAGACCTTCGGCTGCCCGCAAGGGGATCGGCTACCAGCTCAGTTCACCCAATGACGCCACACGTGCCGTCAACTAAGTGTTGACAATCCTACATCGTCAAGCTAACGCTGACGACATGGTCCAACGAATAGAAGAGAAGCTCGCCGAGCAGATCCGCGAGGCAATCACCGAGGCCATCAACAGCGGAGTCCGTGCCTCGCACCACGACCGGGAGAGCCTGATGCTGGTCGTCGCGGCGACGCAGATCGGTGCCGAGCATGCTCAACAGCTCTTATCCCAGGCAGTCTCAGCAGCCCGGCATGCCGGCCACAGCTGGACCATCGTCGGCGAACAGCTCGGCGTCACCAAGCAGGCCGCCCAGCAGCGCTACGGATCCACCGACACACCAGTCGCCGGACCCTCCCAACGTCTGCTGAAGCCGGTCACCGCGTTCGACGAGATGGGCAAACTGGCGGACGCGGGCGCTCACGGATGGCACTCCATCAGCTACGGCTGGCTGTACCACCTTCTCGAAGAATCCGACCAGCAGTGGGAGCACCGGCGAGAGGCGTTCCCGCTGCCCGGCAGCCGTAAGCGGTTGGAGTCCCAAGGATGGATACACATCGAGACCACCTACCCCTGGCAATATCTGAAGCGCCCACTGGGTAAGCCACCGTTGCCAGATGCCCCTCAGGTACCGTAAAAGGGCCATCCGAGGCGAAACGCGCAGCCGCCTCGGAATCCCGGCCTCGGTACGGCCGCCCGCAAGCCGATCGGTGAGCGGGCGGATGAACAAGGGGTCACGGGTGGCGGCCAGTTCCCGCAAGCCGCAGCCTCTCTGCCCATAGACTATCGGTCTGGCGGCGGACTGGAGGCTCTGCGGGTGTACCGTCGATGACGTGGCCAAGCGTCGACGTAATGGGGAGAATCCTCGACGCGGGCTGGCTCGTGTTCTCTGCTGGGACGCACAAGCCCGCTGACAGGCGTGGGCGGTGGCAGTGGTCATGGCCTGATCTTCTTCGCGTCGTGGACCACGCGAGGAAACCTCCTGGCCGGGATCGTCTCAGGCGTCATCACCACGCTCGTTTGGGGCGTCGTCGGGACCGTTCGCCTCGCTCGGCGCTAGGACGCTGGTGCCGTTTCGGACTGGGCTCGCTCCCGCACGCGTGCGGGGTAGATCTCGACGGCCAGCTTCCGAGTCGAGGTGGAACAAGCCTTGCCGCTCGGTGACGCAGCCGAAAGCCCCACCGAATCGGCCCTTGAGCAGCAACCGAACGGCCAACGGCAATAGCGAGCCGGGCCAGGTCGGCTACCGGGTGCTCGCCGTGACTCCCGTCGAGCAACCCGAGACCTCCGAGGCCATCGAGGTGATGTTCGTCTACTGCTGCGCTGCGGAGCGATGCTCCCCCACACCTCAGCTGGGGACATAAGGCTCGGTTCCGGCTCCGGGTTCCAGGTCGTCGCGTTCGCCGAGGTCGAACAGGCCACCATCGCACACCAGCCGGAACGTGTGATCGCCGAAGGCGCCACCGACGACAAGGTGCGCTGGACGCTCAGAGCTGGCGGTGACGAGGGCGACTACTCCACCATGCTCAGGGTCGAAGACGACGCCGGTGTGATCTCAGGAGGTGGCATGGGCGGCCCGAAGCTGTGGGGCTCCGACTTGTTGAACGTCTACTCCCGCGGCAACCCCGATCGAGGGCCCCGAGGGATCGTCGTGCGCTGCGACCCCTCGGTCGAGCACCTCAGTGTGTCTTACGAAGACGGGACCGAAGCGGAGATGGTCGTCTCGGGAGAGGTCGACGGTCTGCGTTTCGGGCTCCTTCTGGTCGCTCCCGGGGCCCACCTTCGAGAGGTGGTCGGAGGTGACAAGGACCGAACAGTCATCGAACGCTTCGACCTGCGAGGCCACGACGCTTCCTGGCACAGCCACGGACGGGAGTAGGCCGGTGAGAGGCATCGGCGGCGTCGATCTCGGGTGGCGACGCGCCGCCGGGCACCACCGCCCTAACCGTATGGGCATCCCGCTACGGGCGCTCAGCCGGTATCAGTCGGCGCGAGGACGCGTGCGTCGAGGGTGCCCGCAGGCGCGTGGCGGGTAGTTCGCCCGGCGAGGCGCTGCGCTGGTCGACCTGGGCTTGGAGCCGGCGGGTCTCCTCGTGGGCTCGGGCGGCTTCGGCGCGGACGTCTTCGACTTGGGCCAGGAGACGGGTGACCTCCGCGCTGCGGGCGTCGGCCAGTCCGTTGTTCCCAGAGCCCCGCTCCTCGCTCAGCACCCCCGGTGTGCGGCGTCACGGGGTACGTGTCGGGGTCACCGGGACCGGTGCTCAGGGCTGGGTGGTGCGGCTCCGCGCGAGCATGTCGTTGACCAGGCCGGCCCCTGTGGGTGCGTCGTCGACCGTGACGAGGAAGCGCGTGCCTCCTCCGCCGAGCGCCAGCGACAGCGCCGGCCCTTTCCGCAGCACGACGGTGGTGGGGCTGAAGCGCCAAAAGGAGAGGGGCACCACATCGACCGCGTCAGCACGTTCGATCCGCCGAAGCGCGATCCACGTGCGTGGCCAACCGAACGTGCCGTAGGCCACTTTCACGCCGGTGATGCTGACGGTGACACGGACCGAAGTGAACTGGAGGAAGAACAGCCCCGCCAGCAGCAAAGGAGTTCCGACCTCCCACCCTATGCCGGAGGTGGCCGCCACGACCCCTGCAGCGATGCAGGCGGCGGCGGCCGGTAGCGCCCACCTGCTTCGCGCCCGTCCGACCCAGAGAGCGCTCTCCGCGGCACCGATCCCGAGCTGCACTGCTGGTTCGAGGTCGCCCCCCGCTGTCGTGCCCACCCCACTGGCGCGCCGCATCACGAGTTCTCCTATCACCGCCAAGACCACGGGCCCGGCGATGCCGGCGACCTGACCCGTGATCCCGAACGGGGCGTGCATCCAGCTCCGCGTGCCAGCGTTGGCCAGGGTGACAACGAGTGAGCGGGACGCGCCGCCAGCGAGCAGCAGCAGACCGAGGCCCACCGCGCCGGCTGGACGTGCTGGCGCGTCGCCGCGCCGCCAGACCAGCTTCCACATCACCACCGCGCCCAGGCAGCCATACGCGGCTGCATACAGGAAGGCAGCCGATTTCGAGCTGGCACGGTCCGGTTGCCCGCCCAAGCTCCAGTGCACGGCGACGCTGGCAGGCAGGTGCGCCCAGCTCAGGAGCGGAGCGGCGACGAGAGCCACGGCTAGCGCAGCGGGCAGCAGCCCACAGATGGCGGCGAACGTCCAGCCCCGCGCTGCTCGGGTCGTCATAGCTCCCCCGTGACGACGTCGAGGATCTCCGTCGTCGTCAGCCCCTGGCGGCGGGCTTGGTGGAGGATGCCGCGAACCTCTTCGAGGAGATCTTCCCGCTTAGTCATCGATTGCACTACGACTGCTCCCCGACGGGGCCGCAGCTCGATCAGCCCCTCGTCGCGTAGCTCGGCGTAGGCCCGGAGCACAGTGTGCACGTTCACCGCGACCGCCTTCGCAAGGTCCTTGGCGGACGGAAGCCGATCTCCACCGGAGAGCTCCCCGTTGCCGATCGCCTTGCGCACCTGCGCAGCGATCTGCCCGTACAACGGCTCCGCCGAGCTGGCATCGATACGGATCAGCATGGGCCCACGACCGCCGTGTGGCCCGGGGTGCGGAACGTCGTGGGACGCCACCGCGCCATCGAGCTCCCCGAGGGACCCCGAGAACGCGCAGAGCGGTGCACGAACTGCCAGATATATCCCACTTCACCCACCTCCGATCTAATCTTCTAACTTATATAGAACAATAGATTTTAGTGCAGGCATCGTCAAGCACGGCTCCGCGCTCGCGCAGGGCGACCCAGGAGGCGGCCAGTCGGGAAGGTCGACGTTCGCCTTCCTCCCGTAGACCGAACCGCATACGGTGATCGCCGAGCCGACGGAGGGACCATGAGCTCGGCGTCCCACACGGCTGTGTGTTGCGGGACGCCGACGTGCCCTCGTCAGGTGGCGGTCATGACCGTCTCATCGTCGGCGCGGGTGCGAGCGCGGTCGCGTTCACGTCCGATGGCCCGGTGGACAGTCGAGCAGGCCACGCCGAACAGCTCGGCCACCGATCCCTCGATGGCTAGGCGGCTACCTCGTTCGTAATCCTGACGGAGCTGGTCCAAGTGCCTCTCGATTTTCAGGCGCCGCTGCTCGACATCGGCATGCGGTTCGGCGAGGACCATCGCCCGGCTCTTCGGTCCGGACAGGGTGGCGAGCGCCCGAAGTATCTGCTTCTCGGACATCGAGTGGATCTTGGTGCAGACGCCCCGTACCCTTCGAGGGGTTGATAGCCGGGCCGTCCGCAGTAGACCAGATTGTCCAATAACTGAGGTCCGTAGGTGCGGCGGTTCGTAGAACGCTTGCGTCCTGGGTTGTTAACCCGTTCCCATAGTTCTGGGTCCACGAGCGCGCCCAAGGGGCTCGGCTTGGAGACTCATCCGGGGTCGCCTTTGGGCCGAACCTCAAGGTAGGTTCGCCCGTCGCCATACCGTTTGGTGGCCTGAACTCCCCGCATCTTACCCTTGTAGAGCGGGGTCGAGAGGATTCCCCTCACGGAGTTAGGTGACCAAGCATCCTTCCCGCTCTTGGTCTTCACCCCCTCTGCCGTCAGACGACGGGCGATGCTCTCGGAAGTTGCGCCCTGGTCCGCCCATTCGAACATCTTGACCAGTGACGGCAGTTCGGTCGGATGGACTTCAAGGACCCCGGAGCGGACTATTCGGCCACTGCGGTCGACATAGCGGGCTCCCGAAGGAAGTTCGGTTCCGTCGGGAAACGTCAGCGGCTTCATGCGTGTGCCGAAGGCAGGTCGCATCGCCACGGTCCCGCCGATGACCTTCTGCCGTAGGTTCCGGCGGACCCTGCGCCGAACCTTCAGGACCTCTCCCTTGACGGCCACAGCCCCCTGGTCAGCCTCGTGCATCTTGTCGTCGTAGCAAGGGTCGATGGCTCCGATGTCCTCGGTGAGGATTGTGACTCGGAGGCGTTGACAGAGAGCAACGATCTGGCTCCGTTGGCTAACGCCAGCGGTCAGTCGATCCAGCTTGTTGACCACGATGAATCCGACCTCACGGTGAGCTTCGAGGTACTCGACCATCTCGTTGAGACCGGGCCGGTCTGAGAGAACTCGGGACACGTCGGGATCGGCGAAGAACCGAACGAGATGCACCTCGGCGTCGGCCGCTACCTCCCGGTTGATGCCATGCTTCTCAGTGATGGACTCCCGCTTCTCGTCCCAGAAGCGGCTGTAGTCCACACCAAGACGCTGAGTTCTGACCGGGACCTGTCTTGCTTGCGGTGCCACGTGGCGAGCGCAGCAGAAAGACGGTCAAAATCACCGGAACCCGTCCCATTTCGGTTCGTAGAAGAAGTCACCCGCCGGGATCTCGGCGCCGGCGCGGGCGAGCATAGGCTCGACCGGCGGCGTCAAAGGTAGGGTCACCTTCTCGTGACGTTGGTCGCGATTTCGGCTGCCAGGGGGCGATCCTCCAGGTCCTCTAGAGGCACTGGTAGAGCCAGCGACCAGTTCGGCCACTGATCTTGGGTGGTGCCGGGCATGTTCGGGCGCTCCTCGACTCCGGCGACGTCGTCAAGGGTGACGGTCAAAAGCCTGCAAGGTGCACGACCGAGGTCCCTGTAGACGGCGGATATCGCCTTCGACAC
>JAJZAM010000077.1 GCA_021799445.1 Actinomycetes bacterium | reverse complement strand
GTGATAGCAACACTCTGGTCGATACGGGCGAGCTCCTCGATGGCGAGGCAGAGGGCGAAGAAGTCTCCTCCCATGCCCCCGTACTCGGCGGGGAACGGAAGCCCGAACAGTCCTAGGCGTCCCATCTCTTCTACAACCTCGTAGGGGAAGGACCCCTCGCGGTCGTGCACGGCGGCGACTGGGGCGACCGTGGTCCTGGCGAAATCCTCGACTGTACGGCGGAACATCTCTAGTTCGTCGCTGAGGAGAGTGTCCACTTCAATGTCACCTTTCTGCTTCGTCGTTGCCGCCGTCGAACATGTCAGTCACTGTTCGTGCCACAAGTTGGCCGAGGGAGACCTTGTCGCCGACCGCTACATGAAGTTCTATGATGCCGTCCGCGCCGGCGGTGAGGGTGTGCTCCATCTTCATTGCTTCCACGACTACCACCGCGTCACCTGCGGTGACAGTGTCCCCGGAGCGGACTTTCACCGAGAGGACCGTACCCGGCATCGGGCTGAGGATGTCGTGGCCGCCCGCCGAGTGGCCGCTGGCGCGCTCTTCGGGTAGGACCGCGTAGACGGGCCAGGCTTCCCCGTCCAAGTCGACCCACCAAGTCGACCCGTCGCGCACGCCGAGGACATGAAACGTCGACCCGCCGAGCTCCATCACTTGATAGGTCCCAGCGTTGACAAGCCGGGCGTGAGACTCCCAGGTCTCGTTGGGTGCCGACCCGCCGGTGACCTTCACGCGGGCGGAATGGACGGTGCCGGAGACCTCGACGGTCACCGGTGGAGCTCCGCCGGCGCTGACCGTGTATCTGAGAGGCCGCGGATGGACGTGCCGCCAGCCTGTGGGAGCCTTCCACAGGTCGAGCGGTCCAGCTCCGCTCGGGGAAGTAGAGGCGGTCCAGGCTGCTTCGAGTCGGAGCAGACCGTAAGCGCCGATCACCTCGGCGGGGACTTCACGTCGCGTGAGGTCACCCAAGTTCCTTTCGATGAGGCCCGTGTCGAGTTGCCCGCTGCGCACGTCGGGGTGTTTGCACAAAGAGCGTAGGAAGGCGACGTTCGTGGTCACGCCGAGGATAGTCGTGGCGGCCAGCGCCCGATCCAGGCGCGCCAAGGCGGTGGCCCGGTCGGGTCCCCACGCTATGACCTTGGCGAGCATCGGGTCGTAGGCCGTGCCTACTTCGCCGCCTTCGAGCAGGGAACTGTCGACCCTTATGCCATCGCCTTGTGGTTCCCGGACGAGCAGGGTCTTGCCGCCCGTGGGCAGGAAGCCCCTGGCCGGGTCCTCCGCGTAAAGCCGAGCTTCGATAGCGTGCCCGTCGATACGAACTTCGCTCTGCGAGAAGCCGAGAGCCTCGCCGGCAGCGACGCGTAACTGCTGCTCGACGAGGTCCAGTCCGGTCACGGCCTCCGTTACCGGGTGCTCCACCTGCAGCCGGGTGTTCATCTCCATGAAGTAGAAAGCGTCGGGGCCTTCCGAGGAGACTATGAATTCGACCGTCCCAGCCCCGGTGTAGCCGACGGCCTTGGCGGCCTGGCAGGCAGACGCGCCGATGGAGCGCCTTGTGCGCTCGTCGAGGAGCGTCGAAGGTGCTTCCTCGACGATCTTCTGGTGGCGGCGTTGCAGGCTGCATTCCCGCTCGCCTAGATGCAACGTGGTCCCTGTGCTGTCCGCCAGGACCTGCACTTCTATGTGGCGGGGGTCGGTCAAGTAGCGTTCTAGGAGCAGCGTGTCGTCGCCGAACGCCGAAGATGCCTCCCGACGGGCCCGTCCGATGGCTTCTTCCAGCCCGCCGGGGCTCACGACGACGTGCATGCCTTTCCCGCCGCCGCCGGCGGACGGCTTCACCAGGAGAGGGAAGCCGACTCGGTCTGCGGCGGCGATCAGGTCCCGGTCGCTCATGCCGGGCTCCCCGACGCCGGTGACTACGGGAACCCCAGCGACGCTCACCGTGCGTTTCGCCCTGATCTTGTCGCCCATTACTTCGATAGCACCCGGTGGTGGGCCTACGAAGACGATCCCGGCTTCGGCGCACGCTGCGGCGAAGCGGGCGTTCTCCGCGAGGAAGCCGTACCCCGGGTGGATCGCCTGAGCGCCCGAGGCGGAGGCAGCTTCGAGCAGCCGCTCGACGCTGAGGTAACTGTTGCGTGCTGGCGCCGGGCCTATCCTGAGCGCCGCGTCGGCTTCGACGACGTGACGGGCGCCGGCGTCGGCGTCGGAGAACACAGCGACGGACCTCACGCCGAGCCTGCGCAGCGTGCGGATAATCCGAACGGCGATCTCGCCGCGGTTGGCGATGAGGACAGAGTCGAACACCGCCTACATCCTGAACACGCCGTAGGAGACGTCGTCTAGGGCGGCGCCGGCGCAGACTGACAGCGCCAAGCCGAGCACGGTTCTCGTGTCGGCGGGGTCGATGACACCGTCATCCCACAGCCGAGCTGTCGAGTAGTACGGGCTGCCCTGGTGCTCGTAGCGTTCCCTGATGGGCGCCTTCAGATCCTCCTCGTCCTCAGGGGCCCAGACTTCGCCGGCTTCTTGAACCTGGTTGCGTTTCACGGTGGCGAGCACCGAAGCCGCCTGCTCCCCGCCCATGACCGATATCCTCGCGCCGGGCCACATCCAAAGGAAGCGGGGCGAGTAAGCCCTCCCGCACATCGAGTAGTTGCCCGCCCCGAAAGACCCTCCGATGATGACCGTGAGCTTGGGTACCCGTGCGCAGGCGACGGCGTTGACCATCTTCGCTCCGTGCTTGGCTATCCCGCCCGCTTCGTAGTCGCGGCCGACCATGAACCCGGTGATGTTCTGAAGGAACAAAAGGGGGATGCGACGCTGGTCGCACAGCTCGATGAAGTGAGCGCCTTTGAGAGCGGACTCGGAGAAAAGCACTCCGTTGTTGGCGACGATGCCCACCGGGTGGCCGTGGATGCGGGCGAAGCCCGTCACGAGCGTCGTGGCGTAAAGAGCTTTGAACTCCCCGAAGAGGCTGCCGTCCACCAGCCTTGCGATCACCTCGCGCACGTCGTACGGCACCCGCAGGTCGGTGGGTACCACCCCGTATATCTCCTCCGGGTCGTAGACCGGGTCCACAGGGGACTCCAGCGGCCAAGGCGGCGCGGGGCGTTCAGGGAGCGTCCCGGCGATCGAGCGGAGGATCCGCAAGGCGTGGGCGTCGTCGTCGGCCAGGTGATCCACCACGCCGGAGGCGCGCGCGTGCATCAGGCCACCCCCCAGTTCCTCGGCGGACACCACCTCCCCGGTGGCGGCCTGCACTAGGGGAGGTCCGCCCAGGAATATCGTTCCCTGGTCGGCCACGATCACGGTCTCGTCGGCCATAGCCGGAACGTAGGCGCCTCCAGCGGTGCAAGACCCCATCACTGCGGCGATCTGGGCGATACCGGCGGAGCTCAACTTCGCCTGGTTGTAGAAGATCCGGCCGAAGTGCTCGCGGTCTGGGAACACATCGTCTTGGAGGGGTAGGAACGCTCCGCCCGAGTCGACAAGGTATACGCAGGGAAGGCGGTTCTGCCCGGCGATCTCCTGTGCCCTTAGGTGCTTCTTCACCGTGACCGGGTAGTACGTCCCGCCCTTGACCGTAGGGTCGTTGGCCACGATCATGCAAAGACGGCCGGATACTTTTCCGATACCGGTGATAAGACCGGATCCGGGGGCGTCGCCGCCGTACATTCCGTAAGCAGCCAGCGGCGACAGTTCCAAGAACGGGCTGCCGTCGTCGAGCAGGTGGTCGATCCGGTCCCGGGGGAGCAGACGTCCTCGTTCCAGGTGCCTCAGCTGCGCTTTCTCGGGGCCGGCCGACATCGCAACCAGACGGCTCTTTAGTTCGGCGGCCAAGACTCGTTGAGCTTCGGAGTTCGCCTTGAACGCTTCCGTCCCGACGTTCACCTTGGTCAGTAGTTGCTCCAAGGTTGCACCCTTCGTCCGGTCGAGGCACTAGCGCTTGACAAAGATGAGGTTAACCTTCCCAGGAGGTTCGTGTCCAGGAAGTTCGCCTACCAGGCTGAGAGGCGAAACTCCGCTAGCAGGGTGGATCTTCCCGCTAGCCAGGCCACCAGGCTACGGGCGTCGGTGCTGTTGGGGACACGTCCCGGTACCGTCGCCAGCAGCTGCGGCAATTCCCAGCTCACGTACTCTGCCGGCCAAGAGTCGATGCTGTAGTCGAGGCCCATGTCGACGTGGTGCATCTCGACTTCCCGCAGACGCCTGACGGGACTGTCGGTCACCGGCCAGGTGTCTCCAGCGAAGAGATCCGCGCCCGGCCAGGCCTGGGCGGCGCAACGCTCCCAGGTGGACTCCAGCTCCTGGTTGGCCCGCAGGAGGTCGCTGACGGCCTCCCCGGGAGGGCGGAGCGAACCCTCCTCGATGTCTCGTTTCCTTTGGGCAGGTCCGCCCGGGTAGCGGGCGACCTCTTCGCCGGCGAGCGCCCCCTGTAGTCGCCGGGTGTGGCTGTCGGCGTTGCGTGCAACGTGTGCCACGACCTGGCCTACGGTCCACCCGGGCAAAAGGCTCGGCAGCGCGAAAGTGTCGGGCGGCAGCACCCGAACCGTGTCGTAGAACCTTCGGTGCGATTCGCGGGCGAGGGTCACCCAACGCTCGGTCGGAACTGGGGATGCGTTTGCGACGCCGGGGGTCATCGCCTCGCAGCCTATAGTCCCCTGATGTCCACCCGCTTCGGGTGCGAGACGCCCGCCCGTTTCGGGCACGAGGAGCAAACCATGACCGATATCGTAGTTTTGCAAGGTCTGGTGTCTCTCGGCTGGGACCGAGGCTGGGACCGCCGTTGGGCAGTCGCGCTGGACGGCCTATCCGATCCGGCTGTGACACCGGCGAGGGTGTGGCGGGTCGACAGGGGTCTTTGCACGGTCATGACAGCGACGGGTGATGTCCGCGCCGGCTTCGAGAGGGGGACTGAGGTGGCCGTCGGGGACTGGGTTGGGGTCGTAAGGGACCCAGCGACGCTGTCCCGGACGCGGATTGTGACTGTCCTATCCCGCCGAAGCGAGCTTCGCAGGCAGACCGGTGCTAGCGCGGCGACGTCGCAGATTGTCGCTGCGAACGTCGATACCGTGTTGCTTTGCGACGCGGTGGACGGAAGTTTGAGCTCGGGTCACCTGGAAAGGTTCCTGGCGCTGACCTGGCAGAGTGGTGCCCGGCCCGTCGTATGTGTGACCAAGTCGGATTCGGTGTCGTCAGGTCAGCTAGCCGCGGCTGTTTCCGCAGTCGCTGCCGTCGCCCGGGGCGTCGCCGTCGTAGCCCTCAGCTCGAAGACCGGTGACGGGCTCGACCAGCTGGCACCACACCTCATGGAGGGTAAGACGGTCGCTTTGCTCGGACTCTCAGGTTCCGGCAAATCGACCCTCGCCAACGTCTTGTCGGTCGACGGAGCCCTGCCGACAGGCACGGTACGTCGGGACGGAAGTGGTCGGCATACGACGACGCGCCGAGAGATGGTGCGACTCAGGGCTGGCGGGCTGCTGGTCGACACTCCGGGGATGAGGGCCCTTTCCGTGCTGGGCGCGCGTGAAGGCGTGGAGGATGCCTTCGCCGACCTGGAGTCCCTTGCTGAGCATTGTTTGTACCCGAAGTGCTCGCATACCATCGAACCGGGGTGTGAACTCGTGCTGGCCGTATCCGAGGGGACTCTTGATCCCAGGCGTCTGGACAGCTGGGTCAGGTTGAAAGCTGAGGCAGTGTCGGACGCGCCGGCAGCGGCACGTCGGGGGGTGGCCGAGCGCAAGACTCGCAAAAAGGCGAAGGTTTCCGGCCGTCGATCACGGGCGGCACAGACTCCTCAGGCGGCACAGGCCGGCGAAGCCGGCACCGACTTCGACCGCTAGGAGCAAGTAGATTTGGCGGAGTGCCCGAGGTTCGCGTAGCCGAGAACTCCCGGCGCAAGGAGGCCGGTCCTGCCTTCGACCGCATGGGGCTTTGCCGATCGCGGCGCTTTGCCGCCCGCCGCCGTTAGCGTGACGTCGGTTGGCGCGACGGCGGTCCTCGTGGCGGCAGGAGGTGTGGCCGGAGCTTTGGGGACCGCCGGCGGCATCACCTCGCTGGTTTCGTACCCCGCCCTGCTGGCGGTCGGCCTGCCGGCCCGGGCCGCGAGCGTAGCGAACATCGTGGCTCTGGTGGCCTGCTGGCCCGGATCGGCGTTCGCGTCGCGCCCTGAGCTCGCAGGCAGGGGGGCGTGGCTTCGCCGCTGGTGCACGGTCAGTTCGCTCGGTGGAGCCGCGGGAGCACTGGCCCTGCTGGTGACACCACCGTCGGCTTTCGAGAGCGTCGTCCCTTACCTTGTAGCCGCCGCATCTTTGCTCCTTGTCGCTCAGCCGAGGCTGTCTTGTTTGATCGGTCGGAGAGCGGGGCGCGCGGTGGCGATCTTCTTCGCCGGGCTGTTTGCAATCTCGGTCTACAACGGCTACTTCGGTGCTGGGGCGGGCATCATGACCCTAGCGGCGGTTCTGGTCCTGGTGGAGCGCGACCTGGTCACTGCCAACGCCCTGAAGAACATGCTCGTCGGGGCGGCAACGGTTACATCTGCAGCCATTTTCGTCTTCTACGCCAGCGTGGCGTGGGCGTCGGTAGTTCCACTGGCGGGAGGCATGCTCGTGGGGAGCACCCTCGGCCCGCGACTGGCTCGCCGCATCCCGGCCCGCGTTCTCAGGTTGTTCGTCGCCTTGATCGGTTTCGGTCTGGCCGTCAGCCTTTGGGTCAAGAACTGATCGGCCAAGTCGGCGATCTCAGCCGGCGACGTACGCGCAGCTCGCGTCCTCACCTAGAGGATCGCCGGTGCGGGCGAACGCCTGGGCCCTAGACCCACCACAAGAAGTGGCGTATTCGCAACTACCGCAGCGCCCGGTGAGCCGAGCGGGGTCCCGCAGGCTCCTGAGCAACTCAGACCGGGTGTAGATAGCGCTCAACGGCTGCTTGCGGACGTTCCCGACGACACAGGGAAGGAACCCGCTCGGCTGGACGTCGCCGGTGTGCGACACGAACACGACGCCTCGGCCGTCACCGACGGCCAGAGGAGAACGCCGGCGTCCGTCTGGTGCGTCTCGGTCGGCTCCAAGCCGGGCGCGATCGGCTCCTTCGGGCCACGCGCCCTCCAGGTCCGACCACAACTTGTCGTAGAGGGGACCTGGCTGCCAGCGGCTTCGCCCCTGCGAACCCTCAAGGAGGACACGCCGGTATGCCGGGGCTTCAGTGGTCTTCAGGGTCACGACCGTGGCGACGTCGTGGAGGAAGTGCAGCACGTCCTCGGTGGAGTCGGGACTGAGCGCCTGCGTCGCATTGGCCCTGCCGACCGGCACCACGAAGAAGACGCTCCACATCCCTGCGCCCAGGTCGTTGACCAACTTCGCGATCCCTGGGAGGTCGGTGACTGTCTCGTTGCTGACCGTCGTGTTGATCTGCAGGCGAAGCCCAGCGGCCACCGCCGACCGGGCCGCTGCGACAGTCCAGTCGAAAGACCCGCTGACTCCCCTGAAAGCGTCGTGAGTCGCAGGCGAACACCCGTCAACGGAAAAAGAGACCGCTCCCGCTCCTGCCGTTCGAAGTGCGGAGAGCCGCTCCGGGCTGGCCAGCGGTGTCCCTGCCGGCGACACTGCTATGGACAGGCTCCGCTGCGCGCCGTACCGGATCAGATGGTCGAGATCGGGGCGTCGTAGTGGGTCGCCTCCGCTGAAGACGACCCTTGGTCGAGGAGGACCAAGCGAAGCCAGGTCGTCGAGGACGCCTTCCAGTTCCTCGGTACGCAACTCGTTGGGGTCGCGCAATGGGACGGACTCGGCCCGGCAGTGCCGACACGCCAAGCTGCAGGAGCGGGTCAGCTCGACCAGTACTAGGAAGGGTCGTGAGGAAACGTCGAAGTGCAGTCGGCGCACCCCGGCTGAGGGGACAGACTCTTTCCGGATCGTCGAAACCGTCGGCTCCATGACATGACCTCGCTAGGTGCTTTCTTGGGACGTGTCTTCACGCTAACGGAGTGCTCCGGCGGACACTACGGCCGAAAGACCCTAAGAAGGTCCCCTTTCGCTACTGGGCCCTGGGATCCGCCCTTCGCGTACAGTTGTCGACGTAACCCCCCTCGCGTCCGCGTCCGGTTACGCAACAGCCTTCTGGTAGGCGCATCCCGACCAGGGCACCAACTATCGAGGAGCATTTTGAGGATGGAAGAAGGACGATACGAGACGATTATCGTCTCAAGGCAGAGCAGTGTAACGACGGTCACCTTGAACCGGCCGGAAAAGCGGAACGCTGCCAATTCTGCGATGTGGGCGGAGCTCGGCCGAGCTTTCGACGAGGTGTCGGAATCTCCGACCGACCGCGTCTTGGTCCTGCGCGGCGCCGGAGGGGCCTTCTGCTCGGGGGCGGACCTCACGGGTTCCGCTTCGGATGCTCACCCTCTCGACAACATGCACCAGGTGCATCGGGTCGCCCTGACGCTCCACCAACTCCCCAAGCCGTCGATAGCCCTCGTGGACGGCGACGCAGTCGGGGCGGGTTGCAACCTCGCTCTCGGCTGCGACATGGTTTTCGCCACCCCGAGGTCGCGCTTCGCCGAGATCTTCGTCCGACGCGCCCTATCGGTCGACTTCGGAGGGTCGTGGTTGCTGCCCCGCCTGGTGGGATTGCACAGGGCTAAGCAGCTCTGCCTGACGGGCGCTCTCATCTCGGCTCATGAGGCGGCGGAGATCGGCCTGATAAACGAGGTGGTGGACGGTGCCGACATCGACAGCAAGGTCTACTCGCTCGCCGAGGACCTGGTGGCGGGACCTCAGGTAGCTCAGGCTCTGATCAAGCAGCTTCTCAACGCGGGCTCGGATTCGTCCATGGCCGAAGCTCTAGACGCCGAATCGGTAGCTCAGAGCGTCAACTTGCTGTCGCCTGACGCCAGGGAGGCGCGAGCGGCTTTTGTCGAGAAGCGTTCGCCGAGATACGGCCGGCGCTGAGGGCGCTCGGAGGTTCGAGTTTCCCAGGGGCAGAGCCGTGACAGGACCCGGAGAGGTTCAACTCCCGGTGAAGTGCGGCGGTCGTTTCTCGAGGAAGGAGCTGACTCCCTCTTTGTGGTCTTCGGTCATGAACAGCTCACCGAGGCTGGCGCTCACCCACCGTCCCAACTCTTGCCAGTCCGGGTCCAGGGCCTGTCGGAGCCCGGCCTTGAGACGCTTTACGGCGAGCGGAGGGTTCGAGGCGATCTCGTGTGCCAGTGCCAGAGCGGTCGGCATGAGCTCCGAGTGGGGGACCACCCGCGACACCAGCCGCAGGCGCAGGGCTGCTTCGGCGTCCACCGCGCGGCCGGTGAAGAGCAGTTCGGCGGCTGACTCCCTACCGACGAGTTGAGCCAACCTGGCTAAACCTGCCACGTCGCAGCACAGTCCTCGCTTGACGAACAGTTCCCCGAACGTCGCCCGCTCGGACGCTACCCGGATGTCTGCCATCAAGGCCAACTCCATTCCCCACCCCACAGCGGGCCCGTTGACGGCTGCTACGACAGGGATGTCGGTTTCGAGCAGCGCTGCGGCAGCCGGGGTCAGCCTCGGCTGCGCTCGCAACCTCTCGGCGACTGCCCCGCCTTCTTGGACCATGATCTGCTTGACGTCGTCTCCAGAGCAGAAGGCCGGGTCGCTGCCTGTCACGACGAGGCAGCGCTGGTTGGATCCCCTTACGGCTTCCTCCAGTTCCGCATAGGTCGTATGGGTCAGAGCGTTACGAGCTGCGGGTCTGTTCAAGGTGACGACACCCACGTCCCCGTCGAGGTCGTAGCGGATCTCGCTGTATGCCACATGCCGACACTACAGCGCCTCCGGCTTGGCCGCCCAGGCGAGCCGGCCGGCGCCGAGGCGGGCCGGCCGGCGCTTCTTGGTCAGGCGGTCACGAGGCTGGCTGCTGGCTGTGCCGCGTCACCCAAGATCTTGTTCTCCTTTCGCAGTGCGCTCCGGGCCAGCAACCAGTAAGCGAGTCCCGCTACGGCCAAGCCGGCGAATACGCTGAAGTCCGACCCGCCGCTAGCAGACGACAGTGGTCCTACGAAGGCGGCGCTGTCGATCCACATAGCAGCAGCGGCCATTCCGAGGACCTGAGCTGCTATCCCAGGGAGAAAGATACCCCCGTTGCGCCAATAGCGGCCCCGGCTGGACTCGTCGAGGAGAGCTAGTGCGTCGTATCGGCCCGCTCGAAGTAACCAGTCCACCGTGTAAATGGCGAACCACGGGGCGAGCCAGAGGATCAGCAGCCCGAGGAAGTCGGAGTAATAGGTGTTGAACGAGTTGGAGAAGATCACAAGGAAGCACAAGATTGTGCAGATCACGCTGTCCACGGCCACGCACTTCCACCGGGCTATGTGGATGCCGAGCGACTGGAGGGTCAGGCCGGAAGAGTACA